>JAILIB010000013.1 GCA_024695505.1 Saccharofermentans sp. | reverse complement strand
CATTTCAGGCATCTTCACGTCAAGCAGGATAAGATTCGGAAGCTCGGTCTCCTTATCGAGATAGTCGAAGAGAGCGTTTCCGGACTTGAGCGCGGTAACGTGGATCCCGCCCGAACTCAGGATCTTTCCCGCAACCTGCAGATTAATGACGTCATCATCAACGACGATGACCTTCCTGACCTTTCCGGATTCAGGAAGCTGGCGCCTCTCACCGATCAGCTCGGTCTCATAAGTGATAAGCAGATCTTTGACGTTTTTCCTGCTCCATTTTTCAAGGATGTGCGAAATGACCTTTTCCACGGAATCAGGCCTTATGTCCGTGAGGAACAGGAAGTACTGGTTCTTGTGGTTTCTTGAAAAGATGTCTGATTTTCTGAGCGAACCCCTTATGTGATTTCCAAACTCATCTACGTGGTCATAAAACTCCGTATCCGCCTTGCCGTTTGCAGGTGAGAGAGTGAACAGCACCTTGCAGGCACTTATGTGATGCCTGAGCGCATATCTGATGACGTAACGGTAAACGGGCGAGAACGAATCCTTGTCAAGCTGAAGTGCAACGTCCTGGATCGAACGCTCGCCCAGGATCTCGGAAAGGGAATGGATGTCGAGAACGGAACTCTCGCCTTCTTCCTCCACATCGTCATCGTAAAGCCCGTAGCCGTGCTTGCCGTTTTTCTTAACCGTATAAAGAGCCTTGTCCGCAAGCTTGAGGAGGGAATTGTATTCATTTCCGAATCTTGGAACGAATATGCCTCCGATCGAAGCGCCGAGCGGAATGCTCATGTCATCGCCCATGAGTTCTTTTGCGCTTCTGGTTATCTCTTCATTGATCTTGGCAGAGATTTCCGCGACCGCCTCTTCACCGGATACGCCAAGAGCAAAAGAAGCGAATTCGTCTCCGCCGAGTCTTCCGCATTTGCTTCCGGAAGGAACGGCGTTCCTGATTATATCGGCACACGAGATCAGGATCTTGTCACCCATCTCATGACCGTATATGTCGTTGACCAGCTTGAAGGAATCGAGGTCGATCATCATCAGGCATCCGGTCTTTTCAGAACACATCCTGGAAAGCTCAACACCCGTTGCTCCTTTATTAAGGAGTCCGGTCAGCTTGTCTATCGTCGCCTCACTCTTAAGGTCATGCATCTCCTGCGAATTCGACATGATGTTGTCGATCCTTCGCAGTAAGACGTCAGGATTGAAAGGCTTTCTGATAAAGTCGGAAACGCCTACCTCAAAACCCCTCTTCTCGGTATCCACGTCTTCATCGGCAGTAAGGAAGATGACTGGAGTCTTCATCAGGCCTTTCTGCTGCTCGATCTGTCTTAACTTGCCGAGAGTCTCAAAACCGTCCATCACCGGCATCTTGATGTCTAAAAGGACAAGATCCGGCATGCCGTTTTCATTAACATATTCAAGGAAGGAACTGCCCGATTTAAGGGCTGTTACGCGCATATTGTTCTTACTAAGGATATGACCGGCCATCTTAAGATTGGCAGTATCGTCATCAACGACAATGATCCACTTCGTCATAAATTCACCCCTCAATAAACCGAAGTCCAATAGCAAAATAATAACATATAAGACTTTATAAAATATATGAGGGGAAATTTGACAAGTTGCGCTTCTGCCCCGATTGCCTAAGTCTGACGCTGGAATTGGCGGGATAAAATGATAGAATTCTCTGTGATTTTCAGAAAAGAAGGTGCCAAGGAATGGCTGTCACATATAAGAAGGTCCTGAGTTTTTTGTTGATCCCCGCGATGCTTTTTGCCGGGTCCGGCTGCTCTTTGATCAACCGCGGCGTAAAAGCCATCGACAAGGGTTTTGAGGACAATTACGAAAAGGTCTTGCAGGAAAAGGCCGGCAAATACGGGATAGATCCGGACGCTGCCGAAGTAATGCAGGGGGCGCAGTATTTCAAGGTTTATGTCGATACCCCCAACTCCCTGGAAAAACTTCAGGAACTCATGATCACCTACCGCAGATGGCTCCGTTTCGGCTGCTGCGAGTTAAAGAACCTGGAATTCTCCATGAGCTTTTACGACAAAGAACACAAGGAGATCTGCTACGGCGGATTCACGGACAGATACAGGGGTTATAACACCGAATACTTTTATGATGACAAGCAGATAGCCATGCTCTTTACGGATAAGATATATACTCTTACGTCACCCGATTTCAAGAAGAACAAGCAGACGCCTGAAGAGTTCTACAAGATGACGGGCATCAGCAGAGAATTGGCCGAGCAGTACAGAAAATGGTATTTCGAAACCTACCCGTCTGAAAAACAGGAAAAACCTGACAAGAGCGAACACGAGATAACCTTCATCCCCGGAGACACCATAAACCACAGGGAAAGGTTCGTTATCGGCGAAAAAGACTGCCCGATCGGAGCCGGCACATACACCGTCGACTTTCCCAACAAGCGGGGCGTGATCCACGTCACGGATGCGGAAGGAAATTTCAAATACAGGATCGACGGCTACTACAGGGATGGTCATTCCGACCCGTTGTATCAATACAGTCCGGTGCCCGCAAAGATGGAGCTGGCACAAGGCGACGTTTTCTACATAATCAACTGTTCCGCCACTTTGGACAGGGTATCAGAGTAACCCCGTCACTTGTCCATATTTGCGATCATGTGCATGACGATGTGGAAGACTCTGGAGATCCCGCCGGAATAGTCCGCTTTTTCAAGCGCGTTGCTGATCAGCATAGGATTGTCTGTACCGATAACGTCAACACCGCAGCTTACGAGATACTGCACGGTATCGTCACGGTCAACGGTCCAGCAGAACACCTTTATCCCCTTCTCGTGCATCTTCCGGACGAGCTCCGGCGTAACGTAAGTCTCTTCGATGGTAATGTTGTCCGTGTACGGAATGTCGTTCAGATCGCCCAGCGCGATAACCATGCAGTAGCCCTTGGTGATCGTCGGATCGAGTTCCATAACGCGCTGAAGCCTGGCCGCGTTCTGGCAGATCACCATGACTTCGTCATGCATGCCGGTATCATTGATCACCTTGAGAACATTTTCTTCAAAGTCCTTGTCAGCCGGATGGCCTTTGAGCTCCACCTGAACTTTCATGTTGTTCTCTTTCGCAAGTCTTAAGACTTCCTCAAGCTTGGGGATCTTAACATGTTCAAAATCCCCGGGCATCCAGGAACCCATTTCGCAAGCCGAAAGATCGGAAAATGAAAGGTCATGGATGGCGAGATTGTATCCGATGACTCTCTTCAGCGTAGCATCGTGACTGCATACGATCACGCCGTCTGAAGTCTGGTGCACGTCAAGCTCGATCCATTGCAGGTTCTCGCTGGCGGCCAGTTCAAATGCAGGCATGGTGTTTTCGGGAGCATTGACGTTGTCTCCCCTGTGCGCGCATACCAAAGGCTTTTCAACCTCCTGGAACAGGTATGAATACCTGTAGGCAAATCCTCCGATGAAGAGCGATGAGACCGAGAGCAGGATCCCGACTACCAGTGCGGAACGTTTTACCGAATAGTCCCTGACCTTGAATATGTCATAGGACAATGCGTAAAGCTCACTTCTCTCGTCGACGTATCTGTAGAACAGTACCGTAAGGGCAGCATTGTTGATCGCGGGTGAAATGAAACTCTTGAGGATCTGCCTGATAACGTAGGTATAAGTTCCGATATTTTCAGATTTTGCGATAATGTTCTTATTCCTTGTAAAGAACGATATCAGTTCCTTCCAGTTGATGACGATTATCGAAGAAACGGAGTTGATCAGGAAATTCAAAAGCGCCGTCAAAAGGAACATCGTAAACAGGGTCTCCAGGAAATGTCCGCGCTCCAGTTTCCTGGATCTTTTGCAGCTCTTAAAGAGCGATTCCTTCTGAAGAACGAAACTGTTTATCGAAAAGATATAGACGGTCAGGAAAAGGATAAGCGCCACATAAATGATGTTGTAAAGGACGTTCAGTCCGCTCGTATAATCGATAGTCTGGTTGACGAAACCCGGCAGGATGAGCTTAAAGGTCGATCCGGAAAGCGGCAGGAGCTTCGTCAGAGGGAAAAGAACGAGAATAAAGATGATGAGCAGCCAGTTCTTCGGGTGAAGAGCCTTAACGCAAGCCTTAAAGCCCGCGATGAACATGCAGGTCAGATTGGTCTCTTTTCCAACCTGGGCAACCGAAAAGGTATGGAGCAATCCCGCGATCTCGAACAGGGACATGAGCGTTACGAGGACCGCGAAAATGATCATCAAAACGATAGATACCGGATTGAAGAACACCTGCCTGACGTTTACCGGGGCAATGTAAGTTACGCCGCTCACCTTCATCATCGCCTTGATGAGAAGCTCTTTCAGAATGGAAGTCGTGACTGCGGTAAAGATCGTACAGAATAAGATGAAGAGCGTGGTCTCTATGTAATCCCGTCTGAAAGGCAGCAGAACGTTCTTGAGGAAATCCCAGAAACCGAGGAAAAAGTTCCCGATCCGTTTCAGGATCCTCGAAAAAACCGATGTCTTTCGCGTTCTGTTGTCATCTTGAGTTGTCATAGGCCAAGACCTCCGGACTCTTCGGACAGTTTACTGAATAAAAAACCTCTGAAATCGCTTTCAGAGGTTCTGGCGGAGAAGGAGGGATTCGAACCCTCGAAACCCTTTTGGGGTTTACACGATTTCCAGTCGTGCGCCCTCGACCAGGCTAGGCGACTTCTCCATTCGGTATATTTGTTGGTATTTGCCAACAAAAAATGCTTAATGATTTTATAATCTTTATATGCCTTTGTCAACTTAAATGATAATTCGTGCTATAATTGAGCGGTTTATCCTTGAACTGATGGAGGTTTGAGCTATGAAAACAAGAACAGCGGTTAAAACTGTGGCAGCGGCATTAGCCCTCGCCTCATCACTCATGCTCTTCTCCGGATGCGGCAAAAAGATCTATTCCGATCCCAACATGACCACCACCATCCCTCAGACATCATCTCCCGGTGACATTGCTTATTCCGAGCTTTCCGTCTCGCTTTCCAAATACGATGCCGCGCTTAACGATTACATGCACGAGCACAGGTCTGAATGCAAGACCAAGGAAGTCGACGACAAGACTATGGGCGGGATCGCTTGCCACAGCGTGTTCACGGTCTCACCTGACAACAAATACCGCATTCTCCAGCAGGAGAAGAAATATGACGACAAGACCGTCATGGACGAATACTTCGACCTCGGCGATGCTCTTTTCATCGCAAGGACAACGGTCTACAAAAACGGCACTTTTGATCCTGTCGAGAAATACTACATAACAAACAACATCGTTTACAAGCTCGATTTCAATGCCCAGACCATTTACAAATTGGTGGATCTCGGCTCCGAAACGGCTGCAACTACCCAAAAGACATTGGATCTATACTTTTCATTCAATGACATAATGGCAAAGTATGGCTGAAACCGAAATAAACAACCTGAAAAGCACTGATCCCGCCGCACCAAACGGCGGGAATTTTCACGAAGGATTAAGAGACGGTCTCGCGATCGGACTGGGTTACCTCTCCGTCTCATTCTCCTTCGGTATCCTCGCCGTAGCCTCCGGACTATCCTGGTGGCAGGCGGTACTCGTTTCAGCCACGAACATCACGTCCGCAGGCCAGGTCGCAGGCGTCGGCATTATGGCGTCTTCCGGCGGTCTCATCGAGATGATGATCTCACAGATAGTCATCAATCTGCGTTATTCGTTAATGGCGATCTCCCTGTCGCAAAAGACCGACAAGTCGATGTCTTCGCTCAAGCGTGCGCTTTTGGCTTACGGTCTGACCGATGAGATATTCGGAGTCGCCGCCAGCAAGGAACACGAGGTCGGCTCAAAATATTTCTTCGGACTCACGGTCCTTCCTGTTATAGGCTGGGTCCTCGGCACCTTTCTCGGTGCGGTCTTAGGCGGCATCTTCCCCGAATTCCTTACCAATGCGCTTGCAGTCGGGATCTACGGAATGTTCATCTCCATTGTCATCCCGAAAGCAAAGCATGACCGCGTCATAGCGATATGCGCGCTCATCGCGTGCGGAATTTCATGCCTGTTCTTCTATGTTCCGTGGCTCAAGGATCACGTTTCTTCGGGTTTTGCGATCATAATCGCGGCTGTCATCGCAGCTCTGGCCGGAGTTTTCTGTTTCCCGCATGACGAAGAAGCAAAGGAGGCCAAAGCATGAATCTTTCGGTCTTCATTCCCCTTGCGGCCGTCATGGCGCTGACGACATGGCTCGTAAGAGCCCTCCCTTTCACGCTGTTCCGCAGAAAGATCACAAATGCGCGCGTCAAAGCCTTTTTCGATCTGATCCCCTACACGGTACTCTCGGCAATGACCTTCCCCGCCATCTTGTACGCGACCGGCTCTTTGCCTACGGCCTGCGCAGGTCTTGCCGTCGCATTGATACTGAGCTTTTGCGAAAGATCGCTCCTTACGGTCGCCATAGGCGCCTGCCTCGCAACTCTCGGCGCGACGGGAATACTGATGCTTTTAGGAAACAAATAAAAACAGGCCCGTTAGTACGGACCTGCTTCTTATGGAGCCCCCAGCCAGATTCGAACTGGCGACCTCATCCTTACCATGGATGCGCTCTACCTGCTGAGCTATAGGGGCGGAACTCAAACGCCTTGAAAGTATATCACAGAGATATTGCGTTGACAATAAAATTGATTATCGATGTTTTTTCTAATATAATGCGCACGAATTCTCAAAGAAAGGAGCCTTCCGATGCGTAAGCTTTTCGCGCTTTTGACAGCATTCATCATGACGGTTTCGGCATTTTCGGGATGCAGCGGAAATCTGAAAGAGCCTGAAGTCGACATGAATTCTTTCACCGTCTGCGGCGAAGACAAGTTCATAAGCGCATTGGAGACAGTCGGCGTTCCCCGTGACAAGCATAAGGTTCACCGTGACTATTCTCTCAAGTTCGCTGACGAGGAAACCGCATACACCTACGAATACTGCCTCGAAGCGACTGCCGATAACGAGAACTACTTCTGCTACGTGCGCTGCACTGATGAGGAAATGGCGAAAAGCCTTTTCGGGCATTTTTACGCAAAATACAGGGAAGTCTGGGATGCCAAAAGCTTCAAGGGCGCTCATTCCGAAGGCTTAAGCGACACCGCCGGCTACATACTGATAAGCGGAAGATCCAGAGAAAGAGACGGCAAGACGTATACCGCTTACCACGATGCCCTTTATTTCAAGGATATAACGGTCATCCTCATAATGGCCAGCGATTACAGGAGCGACATTGAAAGACAGGTTGACAATCTCTGCAAAGAGATCGGCTGTCAGAATCCGTAAATAACCGGGATCAGGCCTGGGCCTCGTCGCCGGAATCCGAACCGTCATCACGCGCTTCGGGTTCTTCATCAAGGACTCTGGCATAAGCTACGGCATAAGGGTTCTTGAATGACTTGTCCTTGCTGACGATAACACAGTAATATCCGGGCTTGATCGACTTCTCGCACTCGATGTTATAGTAAGCGTTTCCGTCCTTGTAATAGGAAGGTCCTGTGGTGATGCCGCAAATAGGATCCTTCAGTTCTTCTTTGTCAAAATCGTTGTCTTTGCTGTAGTAATATGCAAAATACAGCTTATCGGTCGTCTTCTCATCGACCTTGATCGAAAAGGCGAGCGTCTTCGTGTTTGAATAATAAACGCCCTGGCTCTTCATCGTGCCGTCATAGTCCCACCATTTCGCGGACTCTATCTTCTTCTCGAAGGCTTTGTTATAGACGGTATAGTTTTTGCCTGTGGAAACCTCTTCCATGGTCTCTATTCGGTCAAGGATCGTTCCGGAACCGGAAGGCACCCTTGAGATCCCGTTAAAGATAAAGTATATACTGAACGCAACAAAGCAGATGACAAAGGCGATACCGGCTACCAGGCCAATGATAAGGCCTGCGTGGCTCTTCTTTTTCCTGGGTTCAGCAGAAACTGCAGGTGCAGCTGAAACCGCAGGTGCAGCCTGGACTTCGACAGCGGGAACCGGAACGGGTGCTGCGGGAGCGGGCTGGACTTCAATAGCGGGAAACGGAACAGGTGCTGCGGGCACGGTCTGTGCGGGCAGGATCTCTGCCGCCTGAACAGGTTCTTCCGCAGGGGCCGCGGGAACGGCAGGAACTTCAGCAACAGGCTGGAGCGCCTGGGCCGGAAGCTCTTCCGCAGGAACGGGGTTTTCCGGGTGATATGTAACAAG
>JAILIB010000179.1 GCA_024695505.1 Saccharofermentans sp. | reverse complement strand
ATCTGACACTGACCTGCCATCTCCGGATACTTGATGAACGGCAGCTTTACCACGATATCCGTGATTGCTGCCTCTCGGGAAGAGAGGTCAAAGAGCTTCAGGAGTGATCTCTGTTCTGCATTCAACATATCTGAGCCTCCTTTGCCTTTGCTACGGCAGGCGCAACTGCGGCAGCCTTCGTTGCTTCTACGATTGCCTTCTTCTCCTTAAGGTCGGCGAGGATGGACTTCTTGGTCGGACGTTGCTCGTCCTTTGAAGGTTTCTCGGACTTTGCAGCAGCTACGTCCTTAACGGAATCCATGGTTGCCTCACGCTCCTTCAAGATCGCTTCACACTCGGATACCGCTCCCTGTACCAGGGGAGACTCCTTGTAGTAATCGACCATGTTGATCGCTTCGTACTGGATCTGGCCGCCCTGTACGAGAGGATACTGACCGTTATCGATAGCACTGTTCTCATCATGGATGACAAAGCCAATACCTGTCACGGCATTGAGTCTCTGAGGAGGGATAGTATCGAGGATCTCAAATGCATCCTTCAGGTTGTCCGTCTCGTGGTATTCACCGTAACTCGGGAACTCCATGCACTCAGCAACGTAGAAGGTGATAGTAGCCTTGGTTGCTTCCTGAGAGGCTTCAACAGCCTTCTCAGGTTCAAGGTATCTTTCCTTGAAAGCAGCGAGCTCGCCAAGGAGAACTCCTGCTTCAGGGGACTCGAGACAGTCTGCCTCGATAACGCCCTTAAGGAAGTCCTCAACGCCTTCAAGAGACTTATCTCCGGTGATAAGGTCATGTTTAAGACCTTCCAGAGCCTGCTCACGATCATCGATCGCATCGTTATAAGAATACGGATCTGTATCGTATGCAAAGTTATCAAGCTTAACAGCAAGCCTCTCGGCTGCTTCCTCGCTAGTCATGCTCTCGATTCTCTCGAGATCGATCTCTTTGATGTGACCTTCGATGTCATCGATCATGGAAGCGGCGGCTCTCCGGATCGTAAGGAGTGATGCCTTAAGCTCCGCCATCTCTTTACCGGCAGACCAACCGGCAACATAACCGAAGCTATAATCGGAAGTATCAATACCGAAGTGCTGACATACAGTGTATGCAACGGACTCCGCTTCAACTTCCTTCTCGCTTCTGGTCTGAGCCTTTTCCTCGTACTTAGCCTTCTGACCGGCTTCCTGCTCAACAGAATGGAGCTTCTGATGTACCATCTCATGGATCGCAGTCTTGATCGTCTGAATCTCACTCATGCCGGACTGGATAGCAATGCGCTGATCCTTCTGATGGAAGTATCCCTTCGCGCTACCCTGAATATCCTCGAATGCCATCGGGACGGGACAAGTACGCTTCAGGGCTTCGAAGAAGATATCGAAGTTCTTAACGCTGCCTTCCAATTCGGACACCCCGAGTCTCGGGAGTTCCTTGCCGTCGGTCTGGGAAACATCGAAGACATTCACGACCTTGTAGGAAGGTCTCTGTACTTCGGTTACTTCCTTGACGGTATTACCGTTCTCATCACGAACAGGCTCATGGGTCTCGGGATCAAGCTTGTCGCGCTCGACCTTCTCCTTGTACGGATTCCATGCAAGGATACGGATAGCCTTCTCTCCCTTGTTGACATTTCTCTCGAAGTCCTTCTGCCACTGCGTATAACCCGCAACCATAGTCGCATCAGGTCTCTGCATCGCAATAAGGATCGTGTTGTTCAGGCTGTATTCATGAAACTTACTCATGGTATTAAGCCAGGTCACATACTTCTCGGAATCAAAGAGTTCCTTGATACCGGTCTCAAGCTTATCGGTGATCTCCTTGACCTTGTTCTTCTGGATCTCAGCGGGGTCCATTACCTTGGTCTCGTTGTTCTCAACATTGTTATTGTTTTCCATTGAATTAACCTCCATGTTTTGGAATAAAAAGACGGGGCAAAGTTTCCTTCACCCCGTTGCATTTACTTGGAGCCGTTTGACTCACTTCTTCTTGCCGTAGTCCTTAAGAGACTTAGTATAAGCCGCAATTCTCTTGGAACAGGCATTCTCGTTCTTTGTCTGCTTTTCCATACGTAATCCTCCTTTCATCAGAGCGCCTGCTCGGCCTTCTTAGCCTTTGCAGGAGCGGGTGCTACCTTCTTCATGTCCTCGACCTGAGCCTTCTTTGCCTTGAGATCGGAAAGAATGGACTTCTTCTCGGGAGCCTTTTCCTTCTCAGCCTTACGGGCTTCGAACTTATCAGTCCTCTCGAAGAGCTTCTCTTTCGAGTCGTAGTGATATACGTGGTCGGAGAGCTGCTCCTTGGGATCGACGGTAGTTGCGTTGATATCCTTCACCATGCATTCAAGAGTCTTGTAGTCACCCTGATCTGGAACTACGATCAACTCGTTGGTAGAAGACGGGAGAACTACATAATCACCGCCGATCTTATCCGCAATCTCATCCATAACACCAGGGTAGAAGAGTGCCGAAGCACCATTTACCATCGTAGTGTTACTAACGATCATCATGCTTGCACCCGGGAAGGAATCATCCATCATCATGTCATCGGATACAGCCTCGGGCATCATGCCGGAGATTACATTGAGCATCGTGTCGATCTTCACGGGCATGACCTCAGGAGCGGTGATCATAGCATCTTCGAAAAGCTGCTTCTCGGATACACCGTAGTGTTCAAGGAGATCGTTGTTTACGATAGTGCTCGCAAGTCCATGATCGGTTGCTTCGACCGCAACGTGGCAGGTGATAACGAGATCATCCACGATCTTATGCGGAGCGTTGGAAATGAGCTCCTCATTCTTCTCCGCATTGCTTACCCTGATGAAGAGGTGATCCTTTGCCTGATCGTAGTCAAGGAGCCAGGACATGTTCTTCATATGCTCAGGTGCCTGAGTCTGGAGAACATCAGCGATGTCATCCATAACCTCATCGAATTCCTTACCGTTCTCGTAGTCCTCGAAAAAGGCATTAAGATTAGCGGCAGGACTTGCTACCTGACCCTCAGGTCTTACGGTGAGCGAATCGTATGTCATACCGATCTTACTTACGGTAGCGATAGAGACCTTCGCATCCTTGTACTCGTCAGGGAGATAATCCTTGACCACTGCTTCAACTTCCTTCTTAAACTCATCAAAATTCATCATGTTAAAAAACCTCCTGTGATTAGTTATTCTTGTTAGAGAAGTCCAGATTGAGATTTATGAACTTCCCAGTGTCTTCGAGAACGATATCCGCATCGAAAAGCTTGTCTTTCTTCTGCGAATACAGTCCCTTTACATGAACGCGCCCCTTATCCAAAAGACCTGCGACCATCGTCTTGGTCACTTTCTTCTTCATGGAAGCAAGGAGCTTGTTGTCCTTTACGATGAAGAACTTGCAGTCGTTGTTACTGCAATAAAAGCTCTTCTGTCCCTCATATACGGGAGATCCGCATCGAGGGCACTTTCCTATCACTTCTTTTACTGATGCATCGCCAAAACGTCCTGCCGCTTCATCCGATACCTGCATGTTGGTTCTGACCATGTTGCCGGTGAAAACGGATATGCTACTGATAAAATCTTCCGCGCTCTTCTCTCCACGCTCAATCTGCATCAGTGAATTCTCCCAATCGGCTGTCAATTTGGGAGATTTAAGAACGTCCGGGAGAATACTTATGAGAGTGATACCCGCTTCGGTCGGGATAAGCTGCTTACCCTTACGCTCGGCATAGTGACATGCGATGATCTTCTCGATCATTGAAGCTCGGGTAGCAGGAGTGCCGATACCTTTCTTCTCGGTATCCTCGTCGAAATCCTCATTGCCGGCCGTTTCCATGGAAGACAAGAGACTGTCCTCTGTATAAGGCTTAGGCGGATTTGTGTAATGCTCCGACTTGGTTGTAGAGACATCATTCAGGATCTGACCGTTTGTAACTTCAGGGAGGTCCTTTGCTTCCGGCTCATCACTTTTATCGGAATTTCCGATAAAAGATCTGTACGCCTTATCTACAGACTTCCATCCGTTCTCGAGGACCGTCTTGCCCTTAGCCTTGAACTCTTCGCCTCCGCAAGTAACAAGCACTTCCGTATCCATGTAGATATGAGCAGTACCCGTAGCGCATAAAAGCTGTTTGCTTATGAGCTTCAAGATATCCTGCTCATCTCTGGGGAGCTCCGCGATATTAGCCTTGCCGATCTCGGCTGTCGGGATTATCGCGTGGTGATCCGTGACCTTCTTAGAGTTAAGGATTCTCTTGATATCCGGCTCGCCTGTAGAGGCTTTACCAAACACCATTAGTTTTCTAAGAAGATCCACCATCGATCTTGCCGTATCTTCCATATCCTCAGTAAGGAAGCGACTGTCAGTTCTCGGATACGTTACGAGCTTTTTCTCATAAAGCGACTGGGTTGCATTAAGAGTCTGCTGCGCGGTCATACCAAGAAATCGGTTCGCTTCTCTCTGAAGAGTAGTAAGGTCATAAAGCCTCGGGGGATTTACCGTCTTGCGGTTATTAGTGACCGAAGTGATCACGGCATTCTGGCCGTTACACTTATCGACGATACGATCCGCCTCATCCTCATCGAATATCTTTTCCTTCACGGCATCGAAGTCATCAAGCTCGAGATGAACATTAAAATACTTCTGCTTTACGAAGTTCTTGATCTGATCGGAACGATCAACCAGCATGGCAAGTGTTGGTGTCTGTACACGTCCGACAGTAAGCTTTCTGCCGTATAGTGTCGTGAACAGCCTTGTTGCATTGATACCGACAAGCCAGTCGGCTTCAGACCTTGCCACGGCCGCATTGTAAAGATTATCGAAGTCGTATCCCGGACGAAGATTATTGAATCCGTCGCGGATCGCAGAATCTTCCATGGAGCTGATCCAGAGTCTTGAGAACGGCTTATTGCATCTAATCTCGTTATACACAAGACGGAAAATAAGCTCTCCTTCGCGCCCGGCATCAGTTGCACAGATAATCTCATCGACATCGCTTCTGAACATCAGGTTCCTAAGCACCTTGAACTGCGACTTCTTATCGCTCGTGACTTCCCACTTGAACTGTTCGGGAAGTATAGGAAGATCTTCCTTAATCCACTTTGCGTACTTCATGTCATAAGCATCCGCCTGACAGAGCGATACCAGATGACCGAAGCACCATGAAACGATATATCCGTTTCCTTCCAAATAACCGTCGTGCCTGTCAGTTGCACCGATCACTGATGCGATCGACTGACCGACACTCGGCTTTTCTGCTATTACAAGTTTCATTAATTAACCTCCTTGTCGATTTTTAGGCATTAAAAAGGGAGCCTCGCAGCTAAGGCGGGACTCCCACATAAGCGTGAAAGATCATTGGTTACTTACTCCTCGTCGTCGGACTCCTCATTCGAGCATTCTTCAGATTCACTCTCGATTTCATCGGACTCTTCATCCTCGTCCTCATCAGGAATATCCTCAGTCTCACATTCCTCATCGTCGTCAAACTCGGCATCTTCATTGATCTTTCCATCCTTCTTAGGCTTGATCTTCAGGAAGTAATAACCGCCTGCAACAGCAGCTACCAGACCGACTACTACGAGCAGCATCGTCATGGAACTGCCACCCTTGGATTCCTTATCTGTTCCATCTTCCGGCTCGGCCTCGGGATCTTTATCATCACCACCAAGCAAGGAGAAGCCGGAACTCTCGGTAGGTTCCGTACCTGCCTCGTCAGGGAAATACTCGGCAATCTGCTCATCGGACAAAACGGCTCTTAAGTCCGCATCATCAACCTGATTCAGGAAGTGAACATTATCTCCGTTCTTTGTGTGCTCGATCACGATATAGAAGGTGTGATTATCCCTTGTCGTAACCGTCAGGAACTCAATGCTCTGAGCCTCGGCTTCCTCACCTGAGATGTCATCCTGCAATGCCATGTTGCCAGTCGGTGTAAGACCGAATCCGTATTCAGTCGGCTCGCCGGTCTGTTCAGGAATAACTGTCTCCTGTGGTTCCACAGGCTGCGTTTCCTCGGGAATCGTCTCCGCAGGTTCAGTCGCAGTCGTCTCTTCTGGCGGTGTTGTTTCCTCGGGGAGAGGATCTGCCCAAACGGCACCTGCCATGCTTACTGTGATAAGAAAAGCGGCAAGAATTCCTGCCGCCCTATGCTTGAGTCTGTTTTTAATCATCAATGTCTACCTCGCTTTCATTTGATTTGTTGGGGATATATGCACTCGGCTGAGAACGGTGAACACTTGATGTCAGGTGACTAAGCGTATCCATGACATCACCACCTTTTGCGGTCATAGCGCGGATCGCTGCAATGATCTCTTCGTTCTCAGCCTGAACCTGCATTGCGTTAAGATCCCTCAGCTTTTCTTCCATCTCGCGCTGCTTTTCCTTTTGCTTTTTGATCTCCTCGCGTATCGACCAAACGTCCTTTTTCTTGTTCATGTTTTTAAACTCCTTTCCGCTTACGGAATTCTTCCGAAGCATAAAAAATGTTCCTGCCAATAGGATGTCTCGATTGATGTGTACTGTATCGGCTTGCCGCAATGGATCATCATGCCGTCTCCGACATAAATACCGACATGGCTTGCCGGGCCATCGCAGTTGTAAGTGTTCTCGAAGAAAATAAGGTCTCCGGGTTGCGCTTCTTCAGGGCTTATGATCGTACACATATACATAAGGTCCGTAGCTCCAAGCCTTCCGACATTCCATCCGTTACCGCAGTGATTGATTACCCAGGACACAAAGCCTGAACAGTCGAAACTTGTCGAAGGGGATGAACCGCCGAACACATACGGATATCCGAGATACTTATTTGCTTCTCGGATCATGTTGGCGAATCGCTCGTCTTCCAGATACTCCGATGGGATCTCATAAAAGAGTGTCGGAGTCTGAGTCGGCTCACCAAACAGATATCTTCTGTTTCCTTGAACCGCCTGATAGTTGCGATAAGACTGGAATTCTTCCTCATCAAGATTCTCGAAGACAACCATATCCAGACCTTTATTCGTAAGGGATACATTCAGGATTACAGCCTCATATTCCTCTGTCTCCGTGACAGTGATTATCTGAGTCTCGACCTGACCCGTTCTAGGATTTCGAACCTGTCTTTCTTCGGTTCTCGTAACCTCACGAGTCCTTGTCTCAGTCGTTTCCCATATATTCAATGTGTATTGCTGAGAGAAAAGGTTGTTGATCTCGGTTGTAACCTGATCCACGGTAAACTCACCATACTTTACGGTAAGGTAGGAAATCAGGGCATAAGGATCATGAGATATCTCATCGATCTGATAGCGATACTCATCATATCCCGGATAAGTTGTCTCGATACTGTCGATCTGAGCCTGAAGACCGGCTTCTAATCCGCAATAGATCTCTTCAGCACCCAAGATATCTTCATCGGAAGCTAGATATGTAGTTCCGAAGATGATACTGGTCGAACCACTTCCGGCGCTTCCACACAAAGTGAGACTTCCGATAACGATAAAGATAAGAAGGCCAATAAGGATCACTATCGCAACTGCAACTTTATGCTCCGAAAGGAAGTTCTGAACCTTCTCCTTAAGTCTGGCTCCGAGACCGCCGTCCTTTGTAGCCGTTGATTTCTTCTTGGTCAGGATAGAACCGGTATCTTCCTTACGCTTCTTGGCAGCATACTGCTTCTTGATTGCACGTTTCTGCTGTTCCTTTCTGCGTGAAGGCTTATCGGACTTGAGCATCTCAGTTTCTTCATCATCGAACTTGAGTCTTTCCGAATATCTGGAATTCTCGGACTCCTTCGAAGAACGTTCGCGGTTCTTATTGCGCTCATCCTTCTGGGATTCGAACCTCAGAGAAGATACCTTCCTGGCAACATCCCGGGCACCGCGCTCGCCGAGCTTCGTCCCCTCATTAAATGCTTCAACAGAAGTATTGTCGTCTGAAGACTCAGATACCTTCCGATGGATTGTCGAACTGCCGTAACTTGCAGCAGTATTGATTACCTCGTCATCAAAGTGAAGTCTCTTGTATTGTTGCTTCTTAATAGCCTTCTTACGGGCTTTCTTAAGATCGATCTCTTTCTTCTGCGGCTTTGGCTTCATGTGAAGCTCGCCTCTCTGAAGGCTCTCGGATTTGAGATTCACTTCCTTCTGATTAAGCTTCGGGCTTTCCTTGGCGGTAAGCTTATTCGGCGCTTTCGGGGAAGAAGTATCGGGGAAGAAAGAATCCCGAGAAGGAATTGCTTCGACCTCTCGGGACTCTCTTGTCAACTCTCGCGCCGGTATCACTTTCTGCTCGGGAACAACACTTTGACCGCTGTCTATGTTTTCACGATAGAGCTTGGCATATCTGCGTTGTAATGACTTTTTCATCCGGCATCACCTTACTTGATCTCTTCGATAGTGGAGTTCTCCCACTTGGTGAAGACCTCATCAGCAAGTGACTTGGCACGATGAACGGTATCATCGTAATGCTGCTTATTGATAGGAGCCTGATACTTGGCGGCGATATAATACTTCGCCATCAGATCGATCATATCTGTAAGCTCGATCATGTCCTGCTGCATCGCGTAAAGGTCATCTAGCTTCATGATGACGCAGGGATCACCATCTTCCTCTTCGGGCTTATCATCACAATCGAACGGAATATCATCCTTTTCCACAAAAGGACTGTTTCCAGAAACAAGATAGCTTCCGAGTGTCGTGAGCATCTTGCCCATTTCCTCAAGATCACTCTCAATGATCTTCTCGGCCTCATCTCTTACGTGAAGATAAGCTCTGTGATGCTTCTTAAGCTCACTCTCTTCCTTGTAGTATTCGATAAGATTCGCGTGCATCATGAAGAGCTTGCTCATTGTCTGCTGGAGATTTCCAAGCTCTGCCTCGGGGATCTCAACCATGTTTACCTTTGCTGTTGCCTCGTTGTTTGTAATCTTTCTCATATGTTTAATTACCTCCTTCATTAGTCTGTTCATTGGGTTTGGTGGTCATAATGCGATAGAGCTTCGTGTCCTTCGGGAACTTATCCTTGAAAGGGATGATCGTTCTGCCGTAGAACAACAAGCCTTCGCCTTCGTTACTGTTCGTGACGAACGATAACTGATGGGGACTGATGTTAAGCTGCTTAGCCAATATCTGTCGGTCTCCGCCTGCTTGATTCAGCATGTAGATGTAGTCGGAGTTCTCGAAGATATTCTCGATTTCACGGCTGGCCAAGAGATCCTTAACGTTCTGAGTGATGCCGGTAGGAATGCCGCCCCACTTTCTGAAACGCTTCCAGATCTCGACTGAATACGCTGCCGTCTGTTCGTCCTTCAGGAGAAGGTGGAACTCGTCGATGTAGTACCTCGTGGACTTATGCTCCGCGCGGTTGATCGTAACCCTGTTCCATACCTGATCCTGTACGACCAGCATTCCGATCTTCTTGAGCTGCTTACCGAGCTCCTTGATGTCAAAACAGACCATGCGGTTATTGATATCCACATTGGTTCTGTGATTAAAGACATTCAGGGAACCGGTGACATAGATCTCAAGCGCCGTCGCAATACGCTTTGCTTCCGGCTCATCCTGTGCCAGGATGCAGTTATAAAGATCTTCCATGACCGGCATATTCTCAGGTATCGGATTCTGAAGATATTTCATATACGTCAGCCTTACGCATCTGTCGATGATGGTCTTTTCTACCGGCTCAAGACCTGTCTTGCTTCCGACGATAAGTTCACAGAGAGACAAAATGAAGTCTGCCTTGAAGCTGACCGGGCTCTCATCCTCTGAATAGTTCAGGTTGATATCCATTGGGTTAACGTACTGATGACTTGCAGGCGATATCTTGATGACCTGTCCGTGAAGCATATTTACAAGAGGACTGTACTCGCCCTCAGGATCACAGATGATGATGTCATCCTTTGTGATAAGGAAGGCATTCGCCATCTCACGCTTTGCCGAGAAGGACTTACCTGAGCCAGGCGTACCGAGTATAAGACCGTTCGGGTTCTTAAGAAGCTTTCTGTCGGCCATGATCATGTTGTTACTGATCGCATTGATACCGCAGTACAAAGCTTCATCAGCCTGAAAGAGCTCTTCGGTCGTGAAAGGAACAAATACTGCCGTCGCAGAAGTAGTAAGACCTCTCTGAATATCGATCTCATTAACGCCGATAGGCAGAGAACTCATAAGTCCCTGCTCCTGGCGAAAGTCCAGACGCTTAAGCGCACAGTTATATTTCTGAGCGATCGCGGCAGTCTGGAAGAGGATGTTATCAAGCTTCTTCCTTGTA
>JAILIB010000176.1 GCA_024695505.1 Saccharofermentans sp. | reverse complement strand
GCGGCGATCCTTGTCCGGTTTACCGGACCGAATAGTCCAGAAGGAGGTGAATGAAATGGCAAACAATTATCGTTTGATCACAGTCCTCAATGCATCTGCAGGTGATGAGGCACTCGCTTCTCTTACTGACTCCGTCAAGGCAAAGATCGAATCTGGCGCTACCGTCAAGTCTTTTGACGTTATCGGCACCAAAGAGCTTGCTTATGAGATCGAAGGTCAGAAGAGCGGAAGCTATGTTCAAGCATATTTTTCTGCCGAGAGCGATTTCCCGAAGGAACTTGAGCGTGTTCTCAAGATTACCGACGGCGTACTTCGTTTCCTCATTGTCAGCGTCGGTGAGTAATCACTGCGCAGCAGAGAAAGGCTAAGACAGATGAACAAAGTAATGTTGGTAGGAAGACTTACCAAAGACCCCGAAGTCAAGATGACTTCGAACCAGACCCAGTTCTGCAACTTCACAGTGGCAGTAGACCGCCGCTTCAAGGATGCAAACGGCCAGAGACAGGCTGATTTCATCAGCTGCGTCGCCTGGAGACAGACGGCCGCTTTCATTCAGAAGTATTTCCGCAAGGGAAGCAGGATCGGGCTCGTAGGAAGCATCCAGACCCGTAATTACGAGGATCAGAACGGCCAGAAGCGCTACGTCACTGAAGTTGTCGTAGATGAAGCTGAGTTCGTTGAATCCGGTAATGGCCAGCAGGGCGGAGAGCAGGCTTATCACGAGGCACCGGCCGCAAGACCCGCTTCGTCATTCCAGGCTCCCCCGGCAGGTTCCGTGGCTTCTGATGCGCCTTTGGCACCCAAGACTCAGATCGAGCCCAGTGCTGAACCCGGATTCGGTCCCGGCGATTCGGTAGATCTTCCGTTTGAGATTTAATTTGTGAAGGAGATCACACAAAATGGCAGAAAACAGAGCACCTAAGGCCGGTGGAAAAGATTTTGCCGGCGGCATGAGGCAGAGACGTACACGCAGGAAGGTCTGCAACTTCTGCGCTAATAAGGTTGAGAGCATTGATTTCATGGATGATGTACTTCTCAAGAAGTATATCTCCGAGAACGGCAAGATTCTCCCCAAGAGAATGACCGGCACATGCGCTATCCATCAGCGTGAGCTGACAACAGCTATCAAGCGCGCTCGCCAGATCGCGCTGCTCCCTTACACAGCGCAGTAATCAGAAGCCTTTCGGCTTGATCGTACCGGCGCTGAAGTTTGAGGCGATGACCGATACGGTCTTTCAAATTTTAAGGACAATCGGGCATCACTCCGACACATATTTGCTTTAATGGCTTATAATATGTTCTGGTGATGCCCGATCTATTTTTTTATCAGGCAATAAACAATTCAGGAGAATAATTATGAAGGTCATACTTCTTTCGGACGTGAAGAATCTCGGCAAGGCCGGCGAGGTGGTAAACGCCAGCGACGGATACGCAAGGAATTTTCTTTTCAAACAGGGACTTGCCAAGGAGATGACGGCAGCCGGACTTAATGAAGTCAAGGTACAGGCCGGTGCCAAAGCCGAGCACGAGAGACGCGCTCTGGCTGACGCCCAGGAGACCAAGAAGACGATCGAGGGCAAGACTTTTGAGGTCAAGGCCAGGGGCGGAGCTGACGGAAGGCTTTACGGAGCGGTTACCGCAGCTGACATCTCTGACACGCTCAAAGCTGCAGGCTTTGAGATCGAGAAGAAGAAGGTAGTCATCAACAACCCGATCAAGAATACCGGTATCTTTTCCGTACGCATAAAGCTGCATCCTAAGGTTTCAGCAGATATTAACGTTGAAGTCGTTGTTAACTGACCGGAGCTCAAATGATGAACGAGGATCCCGGATACATGGATAATCTGATAGACGGAGCGGATCAGAATCAGAACGATACCGTCGATATCGAGATGGCACTCCTGTCTTTGTGCATGCGCAAGGACAAGGCCATGCTTGAGGCAGTGGAGAACAAGCTCGTCAAAGAGGATTTTACCGATCCCCGCAACGAGCTGATCTACGGCATCATAATCGACATGTTCCTGAACAACGCCAGCATCGACAGGTTTACCGTGACCAATGAGTTGGAACGCCGCGGCGAGCTCGAGCGCGCCGGCGGACTACGCTACATCTATAAGGTAGGCGAGACGACCGCAGTCACGTCGAATATCAAGGAATACATTGCCGCGATCCGGGAAAAGAGCGACAAGAACAAGCTTATCACTGAGCTTGACAAGGTCAGGGGAATGGCTGTCAGCGGCGAGAAGAAGACTACGGAAGTAGTCGATTACGCCATCTCATCGATATCCATGCTCAAGAGTACCGGCGAAACGAAGGGCTTTGAAGCTCTTTCCGAGATACTCAAGACCACGATGAAGGAGATGAGCGAGGAATTAAAGCCTGGCCATGACAGCAAACAGGTCAAGCTCGGATTCCCGAGACTGGACGAGATGCTTTCAGGCGGACTCAAGCCGGGTTCTCTCAATATCCTCGCAGCACGTCCTTCCATGGGTAAGTCGGCACTCGCGATCAACATGGCCGCTAACGTTGCGGCAAGCAACAAGCCTGTTGCTATCTTTTCATTGGAAATGTCCAAGCAGGAGATTGCTAAGAGGTTCATGTCTGCTTCAATGAACAAGCCTCTGACGAAGATCCTCTATTCACATAAGATGACCAATGACGACAAGCGCGAGATCGACAATGCTGTCGTAAAGCTTTCGGATTATCCGGTCTTCATCGACGACAATTCCGATACGAATCCTGCCACGATGAAGTCAAAACTGACAGAACTCAGGTCGAAGCCTGAGACCACACCCGCACTCGTCATCGTAGACTATCTGCAGCTCATGAACATGCCCGGATACGGCAAGCGTTCACGAAACGAGGAAGTTACCGCCATTTCGAGATCGCTCAAGATCCTGGCAAAGGAATTTGAAGTCCCGATCATCGCGCTCTCACAGCTTTCGAGAGGCGCCGCACAGCGAGACGACCATACACCGCAGCTTTCTGACCTCAGAGACTCCGGTGCCATCGAGCAGGACGCCGATACGGTAATGTTTATCGACCGTCCGGATTACTACAAGAAGAATGACGATACGGCCCCGAAGAACGGCGACGGAGACGGCAATGAGGCACCCAAGCCCCAGGAGACCGACAACGACAACATTGTAAAGGACGCCTACATCTACCTTTCAAAGAACCGTCAGGGAAGGACCGGCAGGGACAAGGTCTGCTGGATCGCCAGAAAGACACTTTTCTACGAATACGACAAGAACAGGCCCGATCCCGACGACGGCGGCAGCGCGTATACCAGGACGCAGTCTTCTGACAGCTCAGCTGCCAGCTATGAGTTCGAGCCTGATGAACCTGAAACACCTAAGTCAGAGAACGAATCTTACGAACCTGATGACGCACTCTTCGCAAATGCGCATGATGAATTTGCGGACGGTTTCTTAGAATAAGATGAAGAACGCGGGAAACAGTCTGAGACAGGAGCTTGCCCAAAGGGTTGGGAACTTCTGCCTTGACAAGGCGTTGTTCGATTGTGATGCCGTGATCACGGGCTGTTCGGGCGGACCTGACTCGGTCGCGCTCCTCCTTTTGCTTTCCGACATTTTAAAAGACAGCGGCAAAAATATCAGATTGTACGCGATCCACATCAACCATAACCTCAGGCCGGGTGACTGTGACAGGGATGCCGAGCTGACCGCAAGATTTTGCGAATCCATAGGAGTTCCCCTCAAGACTGTGAGCTTCGACGTTGAAAAATACGCCGAAGACAATAAACTTTCCGAGGAAACTGCCGGCAGGATGCTCAGGTACGAGGCTTTTGACAGCTATGCCCAGGATTTAAGAGAATCCGAAGGCTTTACCGAAGTCAGGATCGCCGTCGCACATCACAGAAACGACGTTGCCGAGACCATGATGATGAACCTTATAAGGGGAGCGGGCCTTGAAGGCCTCGTCACTCCGCGTGCAAGGACCGGAAACATAATAAGGCCCTTGCTTTGCTGCTCCAAGAGCGAACTCGTTGGGATGCTAGAGGAAGAGGGCATAAGCTATGCGGTCGACATGACGAATCTTGAATCTGACACCACCAGAAACGTATGGCGTAATGTTTTGTTTCCCGAAATGGAGAAGAGGACGGGATTAAAGCCGTCTGATTCACTTAACAGGACATATTCCCTCATCGAAGAAGACCTGGATTACCTTTCCGGAGAAGCCGAAAAGGCCTATGAAACCTGCCTCGTCGTGCTCGGAAGGAATGACCCGCCGGGGATAAGGGCTCTTGACTGTAAGAAGACAATGGAACTTGCTCCTGCCATACGTTCGCGCGTTATTAGGAAACTCTGGCTCGATACCTTTGGAAACCTTACGGATTACGAGGTTACGAATCTCAGGAACTGCGCGGAACTTATATCGAGAAACAGAGTCGGAGGCGAAGTCGTCATTCCGATGCCTTTTTCCAGAAAGGCCTACAGATACGGCGATATCTTCTGCTTTTCAAGGGAAGAGTCTGCAAGGGACTGCTCGAGGGCGATCGCCTCTGACATGGGGCTTCTGACATCGGACGGACCTGTGTCCGTGGATATCCCCGTACCTGAAGTTTTCGGGGAAAAAGGCGAGATTGCCGTAAAAATCCCTCACACGGACCTCTATATTTATATATATTTATTTGAGAATAAGGGTGACTTAGAGTATAATAATTTTTCGTGGTTTTGTCCGATCGAACTTGCTCGGGACGGAAATCTCGCACTGGTCAATCTGTCTGCTGATCCGCGCAGCCGTGTCTTTAAAAAGGCGGGTGCCGTCGGGTCGAAAAAGGTTACAAGGCTCTTTACGGATCTGAAGATCCCGGAAAGCGCCCGAGAGGGAATCCTTTTTGCGGCACGGAAGAATGAGGACAAGATCCTCTGGATCCCCGGTGCGGGACATGCTGAGGGCTTCACGAGCCCGCTGAGCAGGGAACGCTTTGGTCAGCACGGGGAAACAAAAGCTGAGGGAATACTGAAGATTACTTTGAAGAGGCGTCAAGATGGCAATTGATACATCCAGGGTATTGGTAACTCATGAGCAGATCGAAGAGATGCTGGACCGTCTTGCGGCACAGCTCAACCACGATTATGAGGGCAAGCACCTCATTGTCGTAGGGATACTGACGGGAGCCTTCATCTTTACCTCTGACCTCGTAAGACGCCTTACGATGCCCGTGACCGTTGACTTCATGCAGGTATCCAGCTATGTGGGAGAGTTTTCCACAGGCAACCTGAAGATCAAGAAGGATATGAGCTACGACATAGCAGGCAAGGACGTTCTGATCGTTGAGGACATTGTCGATACGGGAAGGACTTTAGAGCTCCTCCTGGAGCTTCTCAAGAAGAGAGGGCCGGCCTCGGTAAAGGTCTGCACGGCTTTTGACAAGCCTGCGCGCAGGGTAAACAGCTTCGTGCCCGATTATAACGGGCTTACGGTACCGGACGAGTTTATCGTCGGCTACGGCCTCGATCTCGACGGTGAATACAGAAATTTTGATGATGTGAGAGTTGTCAGAAAGGTATAGGTAAACAATGTCGGATAAAGGTGATGGAAACAGCAGACCCAGATTCGGAGGACTGTTTTTCTACTTGATAATGCTGGCGGTGCTCGTCGTTTTCTCGACGATCGTATTCGGCGGCAATTACGGTAAAAAAGAACAGGCCAAGCTCTCTGATGTTCTGAATTACATAGAGAGCTCTGATAAAGAGGTTGAACTCGTTGAGGTTAAGGGTACGGTGGTAACCGTCAGATACAAGAACGATCAGGGACAGTCCGCGGAGATATCCCAGTCGATCCCTTACGAGTACGTAGACGACCTCATCGCTAAACTCCAGGAAGCAAAGTCTTCCGGCAAGATCAAGGATTACAACTATACCGAACCTTTTGACTGGTCGATCATCCTGAACATTGGAAGTCTCCTGCTCGCAGCGATAATCATCATCGTGCTCTTCGTAAACATCAGCAGACAGAGCAAGGAAGGAAGCAGCGTTTTCAGCTTCGGCAACAACCGCGCAAGAGTTTCCGATCCCAACAAGATCAAGGTCAAGTTTTCTGATGTTGCCGGTTCAGTCGAAGAGAAGGAAGAGCTTTCAGAGATCGTCGATTTCCTTAAGAATCCCAAGAAATACAAGGAACTCGGCGCAAAGATCCCGAAGGGCGTTCTCCTTTACGGTGCCCCGGGTACAGGTAAGACGCTCCTCGCACGTGCAGTCGCAGGCGAGGCTGGCGTTAAGTTCTTCTACATCTCGGGTTCAGACTTCGTTGAAATGCTCGTTGGTGTAGGTGCTTCACGTGTAAGATCCCTTTTCGCAGACGCAAAGAGGGAAGCTCCTTCCGTAGTCTTCATCGACGAGATCGATGCAGTCGGCCGTAAGAGAGGCGCTGGTTTGGGAGGCGGACAGGACGAGCGCGAGCAGACATTGAACCAGATTCTAGTTGAGATGGATGGTTTTGATGTTAACTCAAACATCATCGTCATGGCAGCGACCAACCGTGTTGACGTCCTTGACCCGGCACTTCTCCGTCCGGGAAGATTTGACCGCCGCATCATGGTAAACATGCCTGACGCTGACGAGCGTGAAGCAATCCTTAAGATCCACGCAAAGAACAAGCCTCTCGCAAAGGACGTAAGCCTCAGGGAAGTTGCGCTTTCCACAGTCGGATTTACAGGCGCTGACCTTGAGAACCTCCTCAACGAGGCTGCTCTCATGACAGCCCGTCACAACAAGAAAGAGATCACCATGCTCGAGGTTACGGACGCCATGTTCCGTGTCCAGATGGGTCCTCAGAAGAACTCAAAGAAGCTTTCAGACAAGGTCAAGAAGCTTACCGCATACCATGAAGCAGGCCACGCCGTCGTTCTCCGTGCGACCTCGGAGTTTGAGAAGGTTGACAGGGTCACGATCATCCCGGCAGGCCAGGCAGGCGGATATACTGCATATAAGCCGATAGAGGATACTGACTTCTATACTGAGAAGATGCTCCTTGACACCATCAAGATGAGCCTCGGCGGCCGTGCCGCAGAAGAGATCTTCCTTGGTGAAGTTTCTACCGGCGCATCGTCAGACTTAAGGCACTGCAACGACATCGCAAAGAACATGATCAAGCGCTACGGACTTTCCAAGAAGTTCCGCAACATGGTCTTCGGCGACGAGAACGAAGAGGTCTTCCTCGGCTACTCAATGGGTCAGGTCCAGAGCTATTCTGAGAAGACTGCCGCTGAGATCGATGCCGAGATCAAGCTCATCATTGACGAATGCTACGCTGAGACAAAGCGTATTCTTATCGAGAAGCAGGCTATAGTTGAAGGTCTTGCACAGAGGCTTATTAAGAAGCTCACCGTTGACGGCCCTGATTTTGAGAAGATCTACATCAACGACGGTGACCTGTCCAAGGTCTATCCGGATGAATACACGGCGGAAGTTGCTTCTTCTATGACTGAAGAGTCCGCAGCTCCTGCTGAAATCGCTCCTGCTTCAGCTCCTGAAGCAGCACCTGCGCCTGAGACTTCCGGCATGGACGACACAGCGCCCACGTGGCCCGCTGAAGCCGCAAGCCGCGACTACAGCCAGAACGACCACGATCCGGGTCCGACGGACTGATCCTTCAAATGACCTTTCAGGGGCTGCGTTCTCGCAGCCCTTTTTTATTCTCCGGGAAAAGGCACAGTTTGTGTAACATTGTTACAAAGACCGTGAGCTCAAGCACTTAAGGCAAAAAAAGACCGGCTTCGCGATGTGCGGAGCCGGCCTGTTTTACATCAAATATAAGCGGATCAGGCGAGCATTGCGCAGGCTTCGTCCACTGTCTTGGCCTTTTCTTCCTTGATGAGAGACAGGATCTCGGAGATCTTTTCAGGGGTACGGAAGTCTTCAGGGACCATAGACTCGTAAAGGCGCATTTCGCGGAGATCGTCATCCAACAGGATCTGCATTCTCTGGTTTAAAACGCCCTGCTGGTACTTTTCAGCCATCTCGGCATTCATGTACTCGCAGTTCTTGTTGAAAGCTGCCTGTTTGGACTTGGCGATCTTAAGGCCGATGAAGATTATGGCAAGGGCAACGATGATCGCGACAAAATAACCGATGTATATGTCATTCACCATTTGGGAAGTAGCTGATTCGACCTTTGCCCGGTCCAATGAATACTTGGCCGTGTTCATCACAGAATTAAATGTAATAAGGGCCGAGATTCCATAAACGAGGCTTCCTCCGCCGATACCGCCGACCAGGAACGGCCAGAAGTACTTCATTAATGACCTTTTCTTGAATTCGCTGGGCTGTGATACGGGAAAATTGGACTGCGGCTTGATCCTTGACCTGAGTTCGATGGTCTCGGCGAGCAGTTCCCTGTATCGTTCGAGTTTTCTGATAAGTTCCATTGTTGATGCTTCAAACATAGAATTCCTCCTTGATAATCTATCCTTTTCCTCTATATGGCGCAGTTTTCACGAAAACGCCACATTCAGAATGATACATTAGTTAAAATATTTTAACAAAGGTTTTCGTATTATCCGCGTGCGAAGCCTGTTTTAGGTCTAAACGGGGTTCTAAATCCTCATCTTGTTCTTAAATTGTTTATTGTTTTAACAAAAAGGTAATTTGACACATTGATTTCACAATTTTAAAATATAAATAAGTATAAAAAGAATTTTAGCCTTGTGTTTTTTTGTGTTTTGGAGATAACGGCAAATGGCAGGAACAAGGATAAGCAAACGGCGAATAGACCGCAGAAGTGTCAGGGGTATGTCCCTTGTCGAGCTCATTGTTGTGCTTG
>JAILIB010000154.1 GCA_024695505.1 Saccharofermentans sp. | reverse complement strand
TCGACGTGAATGAACACGTTGTGCAGGAGGTTGACCGAGGTCAGGATGACTTCACCCTGATTGAGTTTACGTACATGCTTGATAGCATAATCGTCAAGGTGGCTCTCAACGGCCCTGATCTCATCGTTGAGCATGAGTCTGTGGATGAGGAGCGTACCGATCTGACCGAACAGGATAGGTGAAACGTCCTTCGGGTTCTGGGTGGTCAGATAGAGGAAGATTCCCTTCTTACGTCCTTCTCTTGCAACGAGTGTCAGACCGCCGTGGAATTCTCTTTCGGAATACTGGGACTTGGCATATCTGTGAACCTCATCGATGAAGAAGATGAACGGATTGATGTCTTCCTGCTGGATTACGTAGTTGCAGATAAGGTCGATGACCATGCCTCCGATACCTTCTGCGGCACCGAGAGAGGATGAATCGATATAGAGGCTGACTTCAGGCATGTGGATGAAGTCTTCGATAACGTCCAGGAGATTGTACATCGCAGGATCATTCGAGAAGAACTGAAGGAGCTTCGTGTTCGTCATCTGATACTGGATCTTCTGGATCAGAGGATTGTTCGCGTTAGCCTTGAGCATGTCGTAGCTGTACTTGAAGTTGTAATTGTCGTCTCTTGCAGGCTCGGAAACGGACTCTGCCTGGATCTGCTCAGGAAGGAGCGAGATGTCGAACTCGGTGTCGTTAGCACCAACGGAAGCCAGAGCCTCCTGAACCTCTTCGATATCCTCACCGACCTTGTAGAAGCACTTGTCCTGGCCGGTCTTATGCATGTAACGGAGTGATGTGATGGCTTCCGCGAGGATAGCGCCCTGGCTGTTGGAAGTCGTTTCGAAAAGTCTCTCCCATTCCTGCATCGTAACCTTACCGGGGGAGATCGTCGTATCAACACCGAGTGTCAGCTTGGTGATCTCATCGCTTGAGAAAGCGTCCCTGTACTCGCCGGTAGGATCAACGATCAGAGCCTTGCGCTTTGTGGAAACGATCTTGTCGAGAATTGAAAGTGCCGTTGTGGACTTACCGCTGTTGGTGGCTCCGATGCACATGACGTGACGGTTGAAGATCGTGCTCGGCTTCAGTGTAACGGGAGCCGCGGCTCTGTTAAGATATCTGCCGAATGCAGGGAGCAGGTCCTCCTGAACGTGGGAGAATTCCAAAGAATGCAGGAAGATGTTGTAAGCTTCATCAGGTGCGTAATAGACCTGGTCAAGGATGCCCAATGTCTGGAAACCTGCGAGTTCGAACTTCTCTCCGTCGGGTTTCATGATGGCGATGGTATCAATATTGATCTCCTGATAATCGGATGACATCTTGTCTGTAGTAGAGGACATCTCGAAGATGCTCTTTCTTGAAGCCTTGTTCTCGAAAACCTCTCCGAGGAACAGTCCGAGGGTTGATTTGATGATTACGAAATAGTTGATCGTATTGGGAAGGAAGGAGTTTGCCAACCTCTCTCTGTTGGTCATCAGCTGGATGTTATCGACTTGCGCTACGCAGCAGCTCCTGTAAACCTGTGTGACTTTACCGAGATAAAAATCTTCTACATTCTGCCCTTTGTACAGTTCTTCAATTGTCATAGCGCCTCTCCTGTTACCTTTAAAATGTCAAAAAGAGCGGCGGGGATCAGATTACCCCTCCAGACTCTTAACCTCTGAAAAGGAGTATAGCACATTTATCGGCCTGATGTTTAATGATTATTTAATTACATGAAAACAGTTTCTGAACAGGTCATGACCCAAATACAAAGAAGTGCGAGATTCCAAGCCATTCGCGGACCCAGTAGGCCGGAACGAGATTAATATCCGTGAAGGACGGAGCCGAGGTTACCTTGCCTGCCCCCTGGGATCTGGCTATAAGGGACGCCCTGTAGAGGTGGTATTCCGAAGTGGCGATCGTGACATCTCTGGACATTCCCATGGCATCGGTTATCTCAAATGCGTTTTTGATATTCTCAAATGTCGAGGTCGACTTGTCCTCAACGATGATCCTGTCCTCCGATATGCCTCTGCGGACGAGATACCTCTTCATGCCCTCGCCCTCCGAGATAACCTCGTCATCACCCTGTCCGCCCGTGACGACCACCGGAACATCGGGATACTTAACGAGAAGATCGTATGCCTTGTCGAGTCTCTTCTGAAGCATCGGAGACGGATCCTCGCCCCAAAGCTGGCAGCCCAATACAACGACCATGTTCGGCTTTTCGGGTTTGGCCAGGCAGGCCCTGACCATATTAAAAGTCAGGAACCCCGCATAACAGAAGCCGAGTATGAAAAAAGTAGTCAAGGCTGCAGTCACTGCCTTACCCGTCCTGCTCTTCCTGAATCCCTCCGTCTTGTCCCAGAAGACGGTGACAAGCAGAAAAAAAGTCATGACCGCCAGGCCGGCGATGTTTCCGGAATTGAATACGGGCAGCGTTCCCAGGAAAGCTAAGATACCGATTATCTCAAAAACTATCAGGAAGATCCTGAAGGATCTGCGGTTCGCGTTCTTAGTCACAGCGGACCTCCTCTCTACCCAAAGATTTTAACATTAGGGTTCTTGGTTCTTTGTGGCAAAAATAATGGAAAATTAACATTTAATTTTCTCAAATTGATTTAAAAGTATTATTTTCTGATGTAACCTAAAACCAAGGTGACAGATTATGAGAAAGAAGATTGCGGTCTTTGTAAACGGTTACGGTATGGAAGCCCTGAACGCCACACTCAAGGGTCTGCATCAGTCCGCGACTTTCTCGAACTATGATTTCTTCGTTTTTGTCAGCTACGCCTCCTATGACACCCAGGACAACTACAACAAGGGCGAGCTGAACATTTATGACCTCCCGCAGCTCAAGGATTATGACGGAGCTATAGTTTTTACCAACGCGCTCAACGCCGTCGAGACAGGCATCTCGATAGTCAAGCGCGGGGTCAAGGCGGGCATCCCCGTGATCAGCATCGGCATAAGCGTTCCCGGAAGCATCTGCTTTGACATCGACAATATCACCGGAATGAGAGAGATCGCCGAACACCTTATCGAAGAGCACGGCGTAAAAAGAGCCGCGTTCATAGGAGGATACGCCGAACACCCCGAGAGCATCTTAAGACATGAGACGGTAAAGAAAGTCTTTGAAGAGCACGGCCTCAAGCTCGATGAGAGAGACGTATACTACGGCAACTGGGGCAATGTGCTCTCGGCGGAAGCGGCAGACAGGATAGCCGCGGATCCGCTCGGGATGCCGGATGCGATAATCGCAGCAAATGACATAATGGCCCTCGCCTGCTCCACGGAACTCACGAGGCTCGGCTATGAACTCCCGAAAGACGTAATAGTCACGGGTTACGATTACATTTACAGAGGCCGGGCCTTCTATCCCGTATTAACCACCGTAACCTCGGATTATGAAGGCATCGGAAGTACCTGCATCAAGGTCTTTGACAACGTTTTCGAAGGCAAGGAAGTCCCCAAGAGCATCCTGATGAAATCCAAGATAGTCATCGGCGAGAGCTGCGGATGCAACTGCAACGGCGAATTCGACGTCAAGCGCCGCGAATTCGGAAGCAGGACTTATTCCGAGGATCTTGACCGCAACTTTCTCGAAACGAGCGAGCGTACACTTACGAACATAATCTCCGATTCGCCTGATTACGACAGCCTCAAAAAGAACCTCATGGCTCACTACGAGACACAGCATGATCTGATAGGAAACGACTTCTTCATCATCATCCATAACCTCTACATGAGCGACGTAATGGCGAGCGAGGAAGACGTCCATGAGAACGGCATAACAGGAGCCATCTCCCCTATCGTTGCGATAAAGGACGGCAAGCTCTGCGACAATATATCCTCAGACAGGCACAGCGTCGTCCCGGGTTACGATCCCGACTGCGATCACAACCACATCTACTACATCATGCCGCTCCATTCAGGAAAGTTCAATTACGGTTATATGGTAACCTCAGACAATGCAAGGATCATGCGCGAGCATTTAGACCTCAACGCGTATCTGGAAAAGCTCATGCTCGCCCTGAGGATACAGAGATCCAACATCCAACTCAGGATCTTCAATGACAGCCTGAGGAAGATCTCCGAGATCGACACGATGACCGGTCTTTACAACAGATTCGGCTACGAGAACAAGGCAATCCCGATCTATGAGGACAGCATCCGCGGAAACACGATGCTCATGGTCATGTTTATCGACATCAACCTGATGAAGAAGATCAACGACATCTTCGGACACATGAACGGCGACGCCGCTATAAGGATCACAGCGAGCGCGATCAAATCGAATCTCACGAACGACATGATCGGCGTCAGGTTCGGCGGCGACGAATTTCTCGTGATCGGCAGCGTCAAGTCCCCCGAAGAGGCAGACCGCCTTGAAGAAGCCATACACAGCAACATCGACAAGGTCAACAAGGACGGGATCTGGCCTTTCAGGCTCTCCATCAGCTCGGGCTACATCTTAAGCGGCAACGAAACCAAAAAGCCTCTCAGTGAATACATTAAAGACGCAGACAATCTCATGTATGAGACAAAGAAGAAGCTGCATGCAGCTCAGGGTGATCAAAGATAGAAAGGACTGCTTATGGATTACTGGAACGGACTTAAGATCGCAGAAGAGTTTTACAACGAGTACGGGAAGGCCATGCTCGAAGAGAAGTTCCCCGAGTACAAGGACAAGATCGCCGTCGGTCTTGCTGGTCAGGGTTCAGAATGTTTCGGCTACGATGACGTCGTTTCCAGGGACCATGACTATGCGCCCGGCTTCTGCCTCTGGGTACCCGAATTCATAGAAAAGAAGATCGGAGATGATCTCCAGAAGGCCTACGATGAACTTCCCGTCAACGAGTTCCTCGAAAAGCACAAAGCGGAGATCGGAATGGAACCCGGCTCAAGTCTCATGACCGGCGCGAGAAAGCACAGGGTCGGAGTCCACAGCATCGAGGAGTTCTATACCGAACGTACGGGCATCGCAGGTTTCCCCGAAAAGACCGAAGACTGGATCGAGACACCTATGATGTATCTCGCGGAAGCCGTCAACGGCAAGGTCTTCACGGATCCTTTGGGAAAGTTCACCGCTATCCGTGAAGCATGGGCGGGATTCTATCCTGACAGTCTGATAAAGAAAAAGGTCGCGGCAAACTGCGGCATGGCCGGCAAGACCGGACAGTTCAACTATGAACGTTCAATCAAGCGCGGCGACATCCAGGCTGCGCACGACTGCTGTGAGGAATTCATCCACAAAGCTTCCGCGGCGATATTCCTTCTCAACCGCACCTACATGCCTTACTATAAATGGCGCGCAAGAGCCATGGAGGACTTCAAGATCTGCAAGGAATCAGTCAAGCTATTAAGCAAGCTTACCCAGCTCAATGAATCCAAGCATGAAAAGAAGACTGAACTGATCGAGAAGATCAGCATGGACATAATCAAGGAACTCACCTCGCGCACATGGTCCTGGGGTTACAGCGATTATCTTTTGGATCACGCGAAGAACATCATGACGATCATACCTGACCGCGAGATAGCATCCTGGAACGTTTTCGTCGGCGAAGACTGACGGTTCCCTTTCAGATCATATTGTCCTGATCGTCGTTTACCGCGGCGCCTTTCATCCTGCCCTGCCATACGAGCGAGATTATCGAAAAGACGAACGGGAGAGTTGATACCAGCACGGCCGATATTATCGCAAAACCGAACGCGCCGTTATAGATTGCAAGGATGACGGCGATCACCGCTCCTATCATCAGAAATGTATGGAAGACCAGTCTCACGATGTCGGCCGTACGGATGATCTTCACGGCCTTGACAGGCTCTTCGCAGTTTCTGGCCCGCCTTAATGAAACAAATCCGAAAACAGCCGGGACTATCAGGTTTATGGCGATCGCCAGTACAATGATCCCGATTATCACCAGCACGACAGACAAAAGACCTGTGGCCACCATGCCTCCGATTTTTGCAACGGAGATCACTTTGTTGAGGGTTTCATCCTGGTAAGTCGGAGTCTGGGAGATCTTTTCCCCGACTTTACTGCTGACAGTGCTGCTCCAGATAAAGCATTTAATGCCGAGCCATGTCGAGGCACCGGCACTGATCGTGTCGATAAGCGATGAAGCAAGGTTTAATCTTTTGATCGTTTCGAGTCTGGTCATCAGGTATCTCCTCCCTTTTCCATACAATATTATAAAGCACAAGAGCCGCCTCCGCACACAATTTGACCTGGTAACAATGTTACAAATGGCAAATGGGCGTCTGATAGCATTAAGAAAAGCCTTGACAAACCCGACGCGAAAATATATCTTTATCGCAATAGAGAAACCGTAGATTCGGAAGTAAAGGTGATCGTGCACCCACAGAGAGTCCCGTAAGCTGAGATTGGGGCGGAAAGCAGTTCATCATAATGGTCCGATGAGGGCACAGTCAAAAGAAGCCTTTAGGCGACTGAGTATTCTGTGACGGGTGGCACCGTTAAAAGGCCCGGGGTATGTTGGTACTCAAGTAAGTGCACAAGAGATTGTGAATCAAGGTGGCACCGCGGATTATCGTTAATTCGTCCTTGGAGAAGAAGCATGGTTCTTCTGCCGGGGACTTTTTTATTGCCCGGAAAAGAACCTCCGAAACGGTAAGACAACAAGGAGGAACAAAAGATGAATTTCTATCCGGGCAAGGACGAGATCAAAGAGATCCTCGCTAATAATCCTGAATTCAAATGCGCTCCCGTAAGATGTGAGATCATGTCTGACATCAGGACGCCTATTGAAGTGCTGAAGATAATCAAAGGTTTATCAAAGCACGCGTATATTCTCGAATCAGTCGAGAATCAGGAGCGATGGGGACGTTACACCTTCCTTGGTTACAATCCTACTTTAGACATCACATATATGAACGGCGTTCTCGAGATCAACGGCGGGGACAAAAGCGAGACCATAGAGACAGATGATCCCGGCAGATATATGAGAGATATATTGGCTGAATACAAGTCTCCCGTTATCAAAGGCATGCCTTCTTTCACCGGCGGTCTTGTAGGATATTTCGCATACGATTACATAAAGCACGTTGAGAAGTCCCTTGATCTCGAATGTGAAGATGAAGGCAACTTCAAGGACTGCGACCTTATGCTCTTCGATAAGGTGATCGCTTTCGACAACCTCATGCAGAAGATCGTATTTGTCGGCAACGTCAGAGCGGACGACGTCGATAACAGCTACGATGAAACATGCCGGGAACTGGAGAAGACCGCTGACATCATCGTAAACGGCAAACCCGCAGACGAGCCTTCAGGAAGACTTCTTTCCGAGGTAAGGCCTCTTTTCGATAAGGAAAGATACTGCAAGATGGTCGAAAAGGCCAAGTACCACATCAAGGAAGGCGACATCTTCCAGATCGTTCTCTCCAACCGTCTCGAGGCCGATTACGAAGGCTCCATGCTCAATGTTTACAGGGTCTTACGTACGCTCAATCCCTCCCCTTACATGTTCTACTTTTCAGGTACGGACGTTGAGGTCGCAGGTGCATCTCCCGAGACGCTGGTAAAGCTTGAGGACGGAAAGCTCTACACCTTCCCTCTCGCAGGAACACGCCCGAGAGGAAAGACTGATGAAGAAGACAAGGCGCTTGAAGCTGATCTTCTCTCTGATGAAAAAGAGCTCGCCGAGCACAACATGCTTGTCGACCTCGGTCGTAATGATATCGGCAAGATCGCTAAGTTCGGAAGCGTTGAGGTAATGAAATATCATTCCATCGAGCGTTTCTCCCACGTAATGCATATCGGTTCCACCGTCAGGGGCGAGATCAGGGATGACAAGGACGCATTCGATGCGATCGACGCGATCCTCCCTGCAGGAACTCTTTCGGGCGCTCCCAAGATCAAGGCATGCCAGCTGATCAATGAGCTCGAGAGGAACAAGCGCGGTATCTACGGCGGCGCTATCGGCTACATCGATTTCGGCGGAAATCTTGATACCTGCATCGCGATAAGGCTTGCTTACAAGAAGAACGGAAAGATCTACGTCAGGTCAGGCGCAGGCATCGTCTATGACTCCGTTCCCGAAAAGGAATATCAGGAATGCATCAACAAGGCTGCAGCGGTCGTAAAAGCGATCGAGAGCGCCAACGTGCTTTAAGGAGGGCAAAACAGTGATACTGATAATAGACAACTATGACAGCTTCTCCTACAACCTTTACCAGATGGTCGGCTCGATAGATCCCGACATCAAGGTGATCAGGAATGACGCCATGACAGCAGATGAGGTCCTGGCACTGAATCCGAAAGCGATAATCCTTTCACCCGGTCCTGGGCGCCCGGCTGACGCGGGCATCTGCGAAGAACTCGCGGTAAAAGCCGCAGGCAAGGTCCCCGTGCTCGGCGTCTGTCTGGGACACCAGGCTATCACCGAAGCATACGGCGGTGTCGTCGGATACGCAAAACAGCTTATGCACGGAAAACAGTCAAGGACCGAGATCGACATAAGCTGCGACCTTTTCAAGGGACTGTTCATCGAGACAGACGTTGCGAGATACCATTCGCTCGCTGCTGAAGAAGAAACTCTCCCTGAAGTGCTCAAAGTCATCGCAAGAACAAAAGACGGCGAGATCATGGCGATAAAGCACCGCGATTACGACATTTACGGAGTGCAGTTCCACCCGGAATCGATACTTACACCGGAAGGAAAAAAGATATTACAAAACTTCATTAACATAGCTGAGAGGAGAACAACAAAATGATCAAAGAAGCAATCGAAAAGATCGTATCAAAGCAGGATCTTTCTTATGAAGAAGCATACACCGTCATGAACGAGATCATGAACGGTGAGACCACACCCACGCAGAACGCGGCTTTCCTCGCCGCTCTTTCAACAAAGAGCGCCAAGGCTGAGACCATCGACGAGATCTCCGGATGCGCACAGGCTATGAGAGAGCACGCTACACCCCTGGATCACCCGGGCATCAAGACTCTCGAGATCGTGGGAACGGGCGGAGACCGCGCAGGAAGCTTCAACATCTCCACGACTTCAGCATTCATCGCAGCAGCTGCAGGCGCATATGTCACCAAGCACGGCAACCGCGCAGCTTCATCTAAATCAGGTACGGCTGACTGCCTCGAGGCATTGGGCGCAAACATCAGCCTTGAACCTGAGAACTGCTCTGCCCTTCTCAAGGATTCAGGCTTCTGCTTCCTTTTCGCACAGAAGTATCACACTTCAATGAAGTATGTCGGCGCTATCAGAAGAGAGCTCGGATTCCGCACGGTCTTCAATATCTTAGGACCCATCACGAATCCCGCTCATCCGGAAGGTTACCTTCTCGGCGTTTACGACGAGTATCTCGTAGAAGTTATCGCTAACGTTCTTAAGAATCTCGGTGCAGAGCGCGCAATGGTCGTTTACGGCCAGGACAAGCTCGACGAGATCTCCATTTCCGCACCTACAACAGTTGCAGAACTCAAGGACGGCGTGATCACGAAATATGAGATCTCTCCTGAAAAGTTTGGTCTTCCCAGAGGAACCAAGGACGAGATCGTCGGCGGAACACCTGAAGAAAACGCTGAGACAACAAGAAAGATCCTCTCCGGCGAGATCAAGGGTTCCAAGCGCAACGTCGTTCTTCTCAATGCAGGCTGCGCTATCTACGTTGCAGGCAAGGCAGATTCCATCGAAGACGGTATCAATAAGGCCGCTGAGATGATCGATTCCGGCAAGGCTCTTGAAACTCTGAACAAGTTCGTAGAGCTCTCTAACAAGGTATAAATCAATGAGCGACATCCTCGAGACAATTGCAGAAAGCACAAGGAAAAGAGTTGAAGAAGCAAAGCTCATAACTCCCGAGAACTTACTGCGTGAAAAGGCTTTTGCGCTTTACAAGGAACGCGGCAGGAACTGCTCCGTTTCCTTCAGGGAAGCGCTCGCTTCTGACGGCATGAGCTTTATCTGCGAGTGCAAGAAGGCTTCCCCTTCAAAAGGCCTTATCGCAGCGGATTTCCCGTACCTTGAGATCGCAAAAGATTACGAAGCGGCAGGCGCTTCAGCGATCTCAGTCCTCACCGAGCCCGAGTGGTTCAAAGGCGACCTTAAGTATCTGAACGAGATATCCGGGGCTGTCAGCATACCCACTCTGCGCAAGGACTTCACTGTATCGCCTTACATGATCTACGAGGCTTATCTGAACGGTGCTTCTGCAGTGCTCCTCATCTGCTCCCTCCTTGACGGAAAGACTCTTGAGGAATACCTGAAGATAGCTGAAAGCTTAGGTCTGGACGCTCTTGTAGAAGCGCATGACAGCGACGAGGTAAAGTTGGCAGCCGGCGCCGGCGCAAAGATAATCGGCGTAAACAACCGCGATCTGCGCACCTTCGAAGTCAACGCATCCAACTGCTTAAGACTCAGGAATGAAGTACCCGAAGGTGTTCTTTTCGTTGCCGAGAGCGGTATCAAGACACACGAAGACATTAAGATACTTACGGAAAACAAAGTCGATGCCGTCCTTATCGGCGAGGCCCTCATGACCTCTTCCGACAAGAAGGCTTATCTGAACAAACTGAAATATGGCTGATACGAAGATCAAGTTCTGCGGATTAAGACGCGAAGAAGACGTAAAGTATGCGGCATCTTTAGGTGCCGGCTACATGGGCTTCATCCTGACTGACAGGTTCAGGCGTTACATCGAGCCTTCTGAAGTTGCCAGATTAAAAGAGTTCGTTCCCGCGTCCTGCAAAACAGTCGGAGTATTTGTCGACGAGCCCGTTGATTACGTTGTCAGCGCCGCTAAAACAGCCGGGCTCGACATGATCCAGCTGCACGGCGCAGAAGACGAAGCTTATATAGCAGAGGTAAAAGAAAAAACAGGTCTTCCCATTATAAAAATGATCAAGCCGGTTTCAGAAGATGATATAATAACGGCTCGGCAAAGTTTGGCAGACCTGATCCTGCTCGACTCGGGCGCAGGCGGTACCGGTAAGGTGTTCGACTGGTCGCTCGCAGAGAAATTAGGCAGGGATTATATCCTGGCAGGCGGTCTGACACCGGACAACGTCGGCGAAGCTGTTGAAAGATTAAACCCTTTCGCAGTCGATGTCAGCTCAGGAGTTGAAACAGAAGGGATCAAAGACTTTTCGAAAATGAAAGCATTTGCCGCGGAGGTAAGAAAGCTATGACAAACCCTAACGGAAGGTTCGGAATACACGGCGGACAGTACATGCCCGAAACATTGATGAATGCCGTGATCGAGCTTGAGGAAGCATATAACCATTTTAAGAATGACCCTGAGTTCAATAAAGAACTCACGGATCTTTTCAACAACTACGCAGGACGTCCGAGCCTTCTCTACTACGCTGAAAAGATGACTAAGGACTTGGGCGGCGCAAAGGTCTACCTTAAGAGAGAAGACCTGAACCATACAGGTTCACACAAGATCAATAACGTTCTGGGCCAGGCTCTTCTCGCAAAGAAGATGGGCAAGACAAGGCTCATCGCGGAAACCGGCGCAGGCCAGCACGGCGTTGCGACTGCAACAGCCGCGGCTCTTCTCGGAATGGAATGCGTCGTGTTCATGGGCGAAGAAGACACTAAGCGTCAGGCCTTAAACGTATACAGGATGAGACTCCTGGGAGCTACGGTCATTCCCGTTAAGAGCGGAACTGCCACACTTAAGGATGCCGTTTCCGAAGCAATGCGCGAATGGACTTCAAGGATCGACGATACGCATTACTGCTTGGGCTCGGTCATGGGTCCTCACCCCTTCCCTACCATCGTAAGGGACTTCCAGGCAGTCATCTCTAAAGAGATCAAGAAGCAGATGATGGAAGCTGAAGGACGCCTTCCCGACGTCGTCATGGCATGCTGCGGCGGCGGTTCGAATGCGATAGGTTCCTTCTATCACTTCATTGAAGACAAGGACGTACGTCTCATCGGCTGCGAAGCTGCAGGCAGAGGCATCGATACTTTTGAAACGGCTGCGACCATCAACACGGGCCGCGTCGGGATCTTCCACGGCATGAAGTCTTACTTCTGCCAGGATGAGTTCGGCCAGATCGCTCCGGTCTATTCGATCTCCGCAGGTCTCGACTATCCGGGTATCGGCCCTGAACACGCATATCTCCACGACATCGGAAGAGCCGAATACGTTGCAGTTACGGATGACGAGGCAGTCAACGCTTTCGAGTATCTGTCACGCACTGAAGGGATCATTCCCGCGATCGAATCTGCTCACGCAGTCGCGCACGCACTGAAGATCGTTCCCACAATGGACAAGGACAAGATAGTCGTCATCACGATCTCCGGCAGAGGCGACAAGGACTGTGCGGCCATCGCAAGATACAGAGGAGAAGATATCAATGAGTAATATAGCTAAAGCATTTGAAAACGGTAAGGCATTCATTCCTTTCATCACATGCGGAGACCCTGATCTTGAGACGACGGAAAAAGTCGTAAAAGAAGCTGTAAGGGCAGGCGCAGACCTGATCGAACTCGGTATCCCCTTCTCCGATCCCACGGCTGAAGGTCCCGTCATCCAGGCAGCAAGCGCAAGGGCTTTGTCAGCAGGCACGACAACAGACAAGATCTTCGACATGGTCGCCAAGCTCCGCAATGAAGTAACGATCCCGCTCACATTCATGACATACGCAAACGTCGTATTCTCATATGGTGCAGAGCGTTTCATATCACGCTGCAAGGAAGTCGGAATTGACGGCCTTGTACTCCCTGACATTCCGTTCGAGGAAAAGGAAGAATTCCTTCCTTTCACGAAGAAGTACGGTGTTGACCTCGTAAGCCTCATCGCTCCCACTTCGGAAGACCGCATCTCCATGATCGCCTCCGAAGCAGAAGGCTACATCTACGTAGTTTCAAGCCTCGGTGTTACAGGTGTGAGAAGCAATATCACCACAGATATCGCAAGCCTCACATCAAAGGTCAAAGCAGCTTCACATGTTCCCTGCGCCATCGGTTTCGGAATCTCAACGCCCGAGCAGGCCAGGAACATGGCACAGTATGCAGACGGCGTCATCGTAGGTTCCGCGATCGTAAATATAATCGCGGAATACGGCAAGAAAGCGCCCTCTCATGTATACGATTACGTCAAGTCAATGAAGGATGCGATCAGGTAAGATGGATCAGTTCCCGCAGCTCACAGAGCGTTTCTTAAGATACGTAAAGATCGACACTAAGTCTGATGAAGAGTCCGGAAAGCACCCTTCAACTGATAAGCAGCGCGATCTTGCAGGCCTTCTCGTCACGGAATTAAAAGACCTCGGCCTTGAAGTCGATTACGACGAGCAGAACTGCTACGTTTATGCGTATCTTCCGCCGAAGGATTCCGATACCGACATAGGCTTCATCGCACATATGGATACCTCTCCTGCAGTCTCGGGGAAAGACGTGAACCCTCAGATCCTGAGAGGATATGACGGCAATGACGGAATACTCGATCCTGAAGAATTTCCGGAGCTTAAAGAGCACTTCGGCGAAACACTCATCAGAAGCGACGGAACAACGCTCCTCGGAGCAGACGACAAGGTCGGCATCGCTGAGATAATGGAAATGCTCTCTTACTTCAAGAGCAATCCTGAAACCGCTCATCACGGCATCGCGGTCGCTTTCACTCCCGATGAAGAGATCGGTGAGGGAACTTTGAATTTTGACCTTGCCAGATTCCATGCAAAACAGGCATATACAGTTGACGGCGGCAAGTTCGGCGTACTCGAATACGAGTGCTTCAATGCCGCAATGGCGACTGTTGAGATCAAGGGCAGGAGCGTTCACACAGGCAGCGCGAAAGGGCTCATGATCAACGCTTCTCTTGTTGCAAACGAATTCATAAATCTCATGCCTGAAGACGAGACTCCCGAGACCACGGAAGGCTACGAAGGCTTTTACCATCTGGACAGCATCAGGTCGGAATGTGAATATGCGCGCATGCAGTTCCTGATAAGGGATCACGACCTCGAAAGATTTGAAGCCCGTAAGGATTTCATGAGGGATGCGGCATTCACGATAAACGAACGCTACAAGGCTGACATATGCTCCATCTCGATCGAGGACCAGTATCCGAACATGGCATTGTTCCTGAAAGACCACATGGACCTCGTAGAACGCGCTGAGAACGCCGTCAGGATGGCAGGAGGCATTCCTTCATCCGAACCCGTCAGAGGCGGCACAGACGGCGCCATACTGAGTTCAAGAGGGCTTCCCTGCCCCAACCTTTCCACAGGCGGATATAACTACCACAGCCGTTATGAATTTGCCTCCGTCGAAGAAATGGAAAAGTCTCTTAAAACGCTGATCTTTCTGGCTGCCGCCGGATAACGCAAAAGTTACCCGGTTCATTGACAGAAACGCTGATATTAAATTAAAATACCTTAGTTTAATTATAATTATCAGCGATCAGTTCAAAGAATTCAGGATATGAAATGGTTTCTTAACAGAATACGGAAAATGAGGGCAAGAGATTGGGGAGCTCTGTTTTTGCTCGCCATAACCTTTATTCCGGGAAAACTGTGGAAACTGTTCTCAAAAGACATATGGGTAATCTCAGAATATGAGACTACCGCGCGTGATAACGGATATTGGTTCTATAAATATATCCGTGAAAACCACCCTGAGATCAAGTCCTATTACCCTATAAACTCCGGATCAGCTGATTATAAGAAGATCCGGCCGTTAGGAAACACAGTCCGTTACGGTTCACTTAAGCACTTTATGCTATTCTGGGCAGCATCATTTTACTGCAGCTCAAGTTCGGTCCAGGGTTTTCCCTATCCGAGGATCTGTGAAGATATCGTATTGAAGGGAATGCACGGATTTAAGTACATATTTCTGAATCACGGTATCACCAGAGGTTACAGCCATATCGTAAATGCCAAATCGACCAATTACGATCTGCTTATTACATGCGCAGCACTTGATAAGAAGATCATGATGGAAGACAACGGCCAGCCTGAAAGCAAAGTTGCATTGACCGGCTTTGCAAGACATGACAATCTCGGAAACGAACTGTATGACCCTAAGCTTATTCTGATCATGCCAACCTGGAGAGAATACCTCTGCTACCGCAATGAGATATCCAAAGACAGAATAGATGCTGTTACAAAAGAGTTTTTAAACTCCGATTACTATTCCAATTACAACGGGTTACTGAACAGCAGTGAATTTATAGATTATCTTGAACAGAATGATATGCGGTGCGTTTTCTATCTGCATCAGAACGCGCAGGTCTATTCGGAATACTTCCACTCTTCCTCTGACCGCATCACGATCGGCTTAACGGAGAATTATGATATCCAGACTCTTCTGAAAGAAGCAGCAGTTCTGATCACAGATTATTCCAGCGTATATTTTGATTTTGCTTACATGCATAAACCATTGCTTTACTTTCAGTTCGACAAAGAAACATTCGAAGAAAAACAGTATGCGCCCGGAAAGAATTACAGTTATGAAGCAAATGGTTTCGGAGATATTTGTTA
>JAILIB010000150.1 GCA_024695505.1 Saccharofermentans sp. | reverse complement strand
TAAGCAATTATCTTCGGGTAATCCTTTACCGACTGTTCCATGTTTTCGCGGGACCTGCCATATGCCGGGCATTGTCCGTAACGGATGTGATCATCGTAGAAAGCAGAGTTATATATTTCTACAAGCACATCTGCATCACTTGTGTCTGCACACTTATAGACCAACATGTTAACTCCTGAGAACTTTGGCTTCTTCCTCATAAAAGGCATGCTTGTTTGCCGGTGTTGTCCGTTTTCATTAAGTATCCGCAGACCGAGCAACGAGCTTTCATCGCATTCACCTTTATTCTATCGGTTCAAAATCAGCCGCTCCGTGCTTGCAGAGCGGGCAGACGAAGTCTTCGGGGAGTTCATCGCCTTCATATACGTAGCCGCAGATCTTGCAGACGTAACCCTTCTTACCCTCGGTCTCGGGCTTCGGCTTGACGTTGTTCTGATAGTAGGTGTAGGTCATCGTCTCCTTCTTGGTGATGACGCGCGACTCAACGACGGAGCAGATGAACATTCCGTGCGTGTCAAGATCGACATAGTCCTCAACCTTCAAAGAGAAGAACGCGTTGATGTACTGAGGCAGGAACCTGAGTCCGTTGTCAGATCTCATCTCCTCAATACCTGCGAACTTGTCGGCAGACCTTCCTGACTGGAAACCGAAGTTCTGGAAAACAGAGAACGGCGCATCAACCGACAGGCAGTTGACGTTCATTATGCCGGTCTGCTCGATGACGTGATGCGAATAGTTTTCCTTGTTGATGGCTACCGCGATCCTGTTGGGCGTGTTCGTCACCTGCGAAACGGTATTCACGATGAGGCCGTTGTCCTTCTTGCCATCGTTCGAAGTGACGACATAGAGTCCGTAACCGATGTTGAACAGAGCCCTAAGATCGTTCTTGTCCGCGGTCTCAGACTTTCTCGCTTTGTACTCTGCGCAGAACTCCTCAGCCAAAGCCTCGAGCTGCGCGTTGCTCTCTTCGTTAAGAGCGGACCTGATGTGGACCGTGTTCTCCGCGAACGTGCAGTTCTTGCAGTTCTCGAGCATCGTCTTCATGTTCTTTGCAGCAGTCGGAGCCCACGAGCCGTTCTCGATGAGGCCGATCTTGTGGTTTGCGAAATTGCGCTCCGTTAAGTGATGGATGAACTCCCTCATGAACGGGAAGATGCCTGCGTTGTAAGTAGTCGTAGCAAGGATTATCTTGCCGTATCTGAAAGCGTCCTCAACGGCCTCTGCCATGTCGCATCTTGCGAGATCGTTTACGACGACCTTGGGGCAGCCCTTGTTCTGGAGCATCTCTGCGAGCTTCTCTACGGCCTTTTTGGTGTTGCCGTAAACGGAAGTGTAAGCGATCACGATGCCCTCGGTCTCCTGCTGGTATGTCGACCAGATCTGGTAAAGGTTGATGTAATAAGCGAGGTCTTCTTTAAGGACAGGTCCGTGGAGCGGGCAGATTATCTGAATGTCAAGGTTTGCAGCCTTCTTAAGGACTGCCTGAACCTGCGCGCCGTACTTTCCTACGATGCCGATGTAGTATCTTCTCGCTTCGCACGCCCAGTCCTCTTCAACGTCCAGTGCACCGAACTTGCCGAAGCCGTCAGCCGAGAAGAGCACCTTGTCCGTTGAATCGTAGGTCATGAGGACCTCGGGCCAGTGGACCATCGGCGCACCTACGAAGTTTAAGACGTGCTTTCCGAGCTCGAGCGTGGAGCCCTCGCCAACAACGATCTGGCGGTCTTCAAAAGCCGTTCCGAAGAAGTTCTTCATCATGACGAAAGCCTTGTCTGAAGCAACGATCTTTGCATCCGGATAAGCCTTTACGAAGTTTGCGATGTTTGCGGAATGGTCGGGCTCCATGTGCTGGACAACAAGATAATCGGGCTTTCTTCCGTCTAACGCCTTTTCGAGATTATCGAGCCACTCGTGCGTGAAATTCCTGTCGACCGTGTCCATTATGGCGATCTTCTCGTCCTTGATGACATAAGAGTTATAAGCCATTCCGTTCGGAACGACATACTGTCCCTCAAACAGATCTATCTTGTGGTCATTAACGCCTACGTAAATAATGTCATTTGTAATCTGCATAATAATCTCCTTTGCCTGAAGTATTTTCTAGATTATATCGCGTTATCTGCCTGCCCGATATACCGGGTCGTTCCTGTGTTCTTCGAACCAGTGTTCGATGAATTCCCTTACCCTGCTGTTCTCATAACCTAAACGGTCGTTATAGGAATAGTAGAACGGCCCGTATCCTATGAGGTCATCCACAAAGATCATGTTTTCAAAAATGACTGTCCACTTGTGCCCAGCGAAAAGTACCTTGTCGCCGCGCTTAAATCCGCTGAAACTGCCTGTCACCGCGGGTGAGATGCCGTTCCTGTAGCTCCCCGGATAGATCAGTCCGTTCGGCTGCATTATCTTCGGGTTCGCCGAAGAGGGAACAAGGTCTCTCAGCCACCAGGACTTTTCCTTCTGTTGAAATTCAATGTACTGCTTGCACGAGAGCACTTCCTGCTCGCTCAGGAGCGTAATGCCCTTAAGTTCCACATCCACCTGAAGATCCGGACGGTTCTGGACGATTCCGAAACGCCCCGGTATTAACTTAAACATGTCGTGGTCCGGCATGGGAAACCTGCAGTAAGACGTCTTTCCCTTGCCCTCGCCGCGCAGGCGCAGCTTCTCTTCAAGCGTCATGTAAGCATATGGCTTAAAGCACGTTCTCCTGTATGTCTTGTCGTAATAGACTATGTAAATGAAGCGCTTATCCTGCGACGCAAACTTCTTATTGACGAGGTCCATGACCTTTATGAATGATTCCCTGTTGACCGTGTGAATGCAGTTGAACCTGTCACAGGAGATGAAACCGTTGCCTTTAACAAACGCACTGAAAAATTCCATTTCCGCGGTAATCTCTTTATCAACATCGAAATAGAAATGCTGGTCCCCGCTTCCGTAATGCCAGAACGGCTTCAAATCCCATTCATCAATCATGTGATATCTCTCGATATCCTCGTCGATATAGTACTCAAGATTCCGGTTAAGCAACTCGAAAAAACTCTGCGCAACCTTCTCGGCGATGTCGTCAGGTATTACGTTTGTGGCTCCGAATAATCCCATAGCTTAACCCTTATTTGTGAATGTGAAGCAGCACGTGCTGATCCGTGTATCCGATCTTCTTATAGAACTCGTTGCCGCCACCGGTCATGAGCTCAGCGCCGAGCTTACGAAGTACTTCGTCATGACGTGAAAGTGCCGCAGCGGCAAGGCCTTTGTGCTGGTGTGAAGGCACCGTGCATAGCGGCTCCATGTAGGCAAGGTGGTTCTTTTCGACCCACCACATACCCGAAAAGCAGACGTACTCATCGTTCTCATCGGCGATTATGACATTGTACTGATATGTGCTATGCGGCGAAGGTGCGACCGTTGCACCAAATACATTCTGATACTGCTCGTGAGGACTGATGCCGCCCTGTTTTATTGGTTTCTCCCAGTCAACGAACGGACCAAACTCCTCACTGCAAAAGCCTTCCCAGAGGCATTTCGCGACCTTCAGCGGATCAGACTTCTCAGGCTCGACAAAGTGATAGCCTTCAGGGAGCGGATATTCCAGCCTGCCCTTGCTGAAATCAAACACCCATTCGCGCTCCTCATAAAAGACCTTGTATCCGCGCTTTGTCAGCTCTTCGATCAGCGCGGTCTGCGTGCTGTAGAGCTTGAACTGCTTATTCTCAAAATCGGGAAAACCGGTCTCGGCATAGTCGATCATCTCTTTTGCGAGGAACTCATATCCGGGCTTCAGCACAAAATAAAGATCCGAGACGCACTGCTCGTAAAACACAAACGCCACGGGCTCATCGCCGTCGAACCAGAAACGGTCAAGCCTCACGTAATCCTTGTCCATCCAGGGCGACGTGATCGCGTACTCGAAGAACGGCGCTGCCGGCCCATTGCTCTCATTGTGGTTATATGCGTCGGTCATGAGCTTCCAGACCAGCTCTATGTCCGTCAGGATCTGGAACTGCTTTGTGTGAATGTTCATGTTGGTCATTTTCGATTACAAGTTGCGTCCACCGTATTGCACTGTGATCACAAACACCTTTCTTTTGTCTTCATCAATCTTAAAGATTGCAATGTAATTATCTACGATCAGCTGCTTGTATCCTTTGTTTGAATACCGGCCGGCCAACCGGTCCTGATGAGACTGCGGATTATATTCCAAAGAACCGATTGCATCCCAAATACGGTCTGTAAGACCTTGGGCAATTCCAGGTTCCGACTTCTCATTTGCGAGATAAGAGTATATTTCTTCTATATCGTGAAAAGCCTTGGGATACAGCAATACTTCGTACCTAACCATAGTACTTCTTATCCAACTTTTTCTTCGCTGATTTTAAGGAAACAGGCTTAGCTCCTTCTTCAACCTCTTTTTCAGCTTCGAAGATCGCCTGATCGATCTTATTTGCTTGAGCGAACTTCTCATAAAGCTCCGTGCTCATGACAACAAGATCACTGTATCCATTCTTGGTTATGAAGATCGGCTCCTGTATTCTGTGAGCCATATCTGAGATCTCGCTTGTGTTTCTTAAATCTCTTATCGGGATAATTGTCGGCATGTTAATCACCTCCGTAGCACAATTATAGCACAACAATGCTACGTTTTGATCACTGATGTAATTCTGTCCTGAAAACCCGAAGCAAGTCTCCACCGCTCCTCATTAAAATATGCACCGCCAAACTTACCACAGGCAAGGCAAGACAAAGCCGTGATGTTACAATGTCATTAGTTATCTGCCTGCCCGATATGTCAGTCCCACAGCAAAAGATCAGGTGTAAGCTGCATCTCGCCTTTACAAACAGGGCATCTGACGGCCTTCTGGCTCAGTTTGTCGATAAGATCGATGGGCTTAAGGGTCCCGCCGCAGGAAGAACACTTGTGGGGATATTTCTTCGCGATCTTGTAACCCTCTTTTATTTCCTGAAAAGTCAGGCATCCGACGTTGACCGTCTTGTCATCGCTCTTCTTCGGCAGGAAAAGGCTCATGCTCTTGACCGTGTCAAATGCGCCGCAGTCCTGGCAGATCGCCATGTAAGCCTCGCAGTTGACCGCCGCGTCCGGGTGTTCTTCAAAGAACTTCTGATACTCTTCGCCGAACTTGCCCTCTTTGATGCCTTCAACCGTTTCCTGATATACGGTAGGAAAAAGCATCCCGTATCCAAGTAAAGCCCTGTATTCATAATTGCAGTTCACGCATCTTATCAGATAACCATTGCCCATAAGAACGAACCCCCTGAAGACTGTCTGTCCTTATTGTATCAACTTTCCCCATAAATCTCCTTAATGAACTTATTAATCCTTCCACGGTATCTTCATAACACGGAACATCTCAAAAAAGGAGGTTGGCCCGGGATACCACTCCCGGGCCAGATAGAAAGGAGAACACTATGACAACACTCAGAACCGGAAAGAACTCGAAAGGAGGTAATGGGTTGTTGTTTATGGTTTCAGTATACTCCCCTTAAAAACGATTATGAGGACATTAATGGGACTGTTATAAGGCGGTCAACCTTCCTTAAATGAAAAAGTAAATTGAATTTTTACTCAACATTTACCGTTACAAATTGAATATTTAGTTTTACAAAGTCAGTGTTTGCAATGAATAATAAGGTACTGTCCGGCCTGAAAGGAGCCAGATATGTCCAAGCATTTA
>JAILIB010000135.1 GCA_024695505.1 Saccharofermentans sp. | reverse complement strand
AGGAGCCTGTGTCTGCTCAGGTTCCGTCTCCTTTACAGGCTCCTGAGTTTCGGTCTCTTCAGTCTCCTTCGCGGATTCTTCGGTTTCCTTAGTTTCTTCAGAAGCCTTGGTCTCCTGCGTTTCTTTTGTCTCTGTTACTTTTTTTTCCGTCTCTTTTGTTTTGGTTTCTTCTTTTTCAGTCTCTTCAATCTTCTGTGTTTCAGATGTGCTTTCTGTTTCGTCGGCAAAGACCGGAACAGGTGACATCACCATGGATGCGCACATTGCTGCTGATAACAAAATTGATGTGATCTTTAAATGTTTCATAATTGATCTCCCTATGCTGGGTAAAGCAAGACGATAACTTTTTAATTTTATACTCTTTGAATCAACCTTCCCAGTAAGCTACGGGCGGGATGTCCTTTCTCTTTTCGCCATTCTTTTTAGCGAGTTTTGTCGCAGATGAGGCATCGTCATAAAGCTCCTCAAAATGCTCGTCCATCCATGAACCTTTTACGATATAGATCGTTATGTTCTTGAAGGTATTGATCGGCATGTTTGTTTGGATTTATTGTTTTTGCGGGTTTATTCGCCACGAAGCGGGATCTTTATATCGTATGTTTGTCTTTTAGCGTCGCCGTCCGATAACCGCGTTATCCTGAAAGCTACGCCATGTCCTCTGAATGTGACAATACGGCCGGAGAAATTCTTTTTCGGGCTTATATCTTCCTCCACCTCATAGCCTTCAGCCTTAAATCTTTCTATGATTTTCTCAAACACTTCTTTTGCAAAATCAGGACCTTCAAGCGTCATTTGCAATTCTACAAACGAGTTCTGATTAAATCCGGTTACCGCATTTGTTTCCTTGTCACGCGGCATGGCCAGATCAAGCATCATAATGCGGTTCTTTCCGGTTTCTATAAACTGCCAATAGAAATTGTCAACGGGCGAATTGGTCCTGCCGTTCTTGCTCTTGAAAACAAATCTTTCGGCATATTCTTCCTTTGTCACACCGACTTTGACCCTGGTCGTTTTAAATATGTTATTTACGATCTCATCAGCCGTCATACCGTCCATGTTGATATAGATGGAATCTTCTGTGATCTTTTTAGAAGATTCTGTTTCCTTCGTTGTTGTTTCAGTCTCTTCAGGTTCTGTCTCGGTATTGCGTGTTCTTACGGTCCTTTCAGTCTCTTCGATCGTTGTCTGCCTGGTAATTACGGGTTTTCTGTCGGTTGTCTTGACGATAACGCCTACCAATATTGCTGTTGCAATGCCGACCGCGGCTACGCTGCCGGCAATCGTACCTATTAAAATCTTACTCATAGATCCTGTCCCTTTCGTAACTGCTTCTGCTGAAGCTTTGATGCCTGCTCCGTTTGACGGAGCCTGTGCTGATGCGGACAGATTCACAAGTGAAGCAGGAATGGGTTTGAAAATAACCTGTTCTGCTTCTTTGATAAAAAGCTTGCTCAGGAACGGCAGAGCCATACCGTACAACTTCGTATTGTTTTCTTCTTCATACTTCTCGACCTCCTTTTTGATCCTTTTTTTTGCAAAATTCAGTCTCCACAAAACAGTTCCCTGAGGGATTCCCAGAACTTCCGCGATCTCTTTCGTGCTCATTTCGTCAAAGTAGAAGAGTACGAGCGTTCTTCTGATATCATCAGACAGAACATTGTCGATGATGTTCACGATGATCTTTCTCGTGTCTTCAGACTCGACGATCGAGTCTGGCAGAAAGTCTTCGGGGACTGCTTCGATAGTTTCAAAGAACTCATCTGCAACATTGTCTGTCTTCGTTCTGGTAAGACGGTTGAGACACTTGTTGGCAGCATTCTTCTTGAGCCATGCGACGATCTTTGTCTTGTCTGCGATCGAATCATAGGATTCTATCAGAGAAACAAAAGTGTCCTGAACGATGTCTTCAGCGTCGGCCTCGTTCTTGAGGAGAGCCATAGCTGTCCAATACACCGCCTTGTAGGCTTCGTTGTAGATCTGCTCGAGTTCTCTGTCTGTCATGTTATTTTGCCTCCTTTGTCCGCATCTACCATATAGACACATATGGAAAGCGGATTATTGGGTGGTTCGGGAAAAATTTTAAAATTCTTTCACATCAGCTTTTTTCCGTAATGGATCGACCCGTCATTTATAACAAGCATCCTGTTGCCTTCAAAGGCTTCAGCGTAGTTTTTGGGATTTGCATGGATAACGCAAAGCGTCTTTTCCATACCGTCGACCTCGATCACAAGCCAGCGGTATGTGTGCCTGTCACTTTTACTTACAGCGCCGGTGGTGTAACTTTCCTTCTTAAGAAGAATGCCTGTGGCGACAAGTTTGGCGCCGTTACTCCTTGTAATCTTCATTATGCCGAAATAGAAGATCAATGCTCCGAACAATATTACCAGCAAACCGCCAAGATTCGAAAACAAAAAACAGACGCCAAGAGCGATTATTATCGTTCCGCAGATGAATAATGTCTTTGAGTCTTTGTTCAGATCCTTCCTGAGGTCAGCAGCTGCCTGGCGTTCAGAATCATTTGCAGCCTCCCTGAAGTTCAGCTGCTGTGGTTCAATGACAGTGTACGTTCTGTATTCTTCACTCAGCCCTGCAAAAACGTCAAAAACCATGTGGCCTCCCTTATTTCCGAATAATAACTATCAAATGTTTTTTAGTATAATCATTTGCCGGAATAAATGAAAGAAACTGAAATAAAAAAGGGCTGCCGTCTGGCAGCCCCGATAAGCATTTACTGTTTATCGATCAGCCTTCGGAAATAGCTCCGAGAGGGCAAGCTGCAGCGCAAGCACCGCAGGAAACGCAAACGTCAGCATCGATAACGTACTGAGTATCACCCTGAGAAATAGCACCAACAGGGCAGCCATCAGCACATGTTCCGCAAGAAGCGCATGCATCAGAAATTACATAAGCCATTGTAAGAATCCTCCTAATTAGATTTCCATTAGTGAAGCGAACTTCACATCTATTATTATATCGAAATCGTACCGTTCTGTCTAAAATATTTTTATGACAGCACCTTACTCGTTATCTTCGTCAGAGGACTCTTCTATATAATCCTCGTCTCTTACATCCTTTTTCTTGCCGCGGTTCTTGCCGGCTTCACAGTTGGCGCAACGTCTTTCACAGATCTCGGGATTGAGCGGCTCGATGTCAGCCCAGGAATATCTTTCTATCTTCGTCTCATTCTCGTTCGTAAACTTGACGGAAAGCTGCTCCTCAACGAAATTAACGTCGGATACGACGCCCATTCCGTCAGGGGTCCTTACGCGGTCACCCGTATCGGGAAGACGTCTTCTTGCGTCCTCATAAGCCTCCTTTTCGAACTGGAGGCAGCACATGAGCCTTCCGCAGGCTCCGTTGAGCTTTCCGGGATTAAGGGACAGCCCCTGGCATCTTGCGAGCTTGAGGTTGACTGGAGCAAACTTGTCCAGGAACGTGCAGCAGCAAAGCTCTCTGCCGCAGAGGCCGATGCCTCCGACGAGCTTTGCCTGGTCGCGTGAACCGATCTGTCTTAATTCGATCCTGGTCCTGAAAGCGTATGCAAGATCCTTTACGAGTTCCCTGAAATCGACTCTGCCCTCTGCAGTGAAAAAGAAAGTCAGCTTCTTTCCGTCAAAAGAATAGGTACAGTCAACAAGGTTCATCTCGAGTCCGCGCATGTCAATGAGCTCGCGGCACTTCACAAAAGCTTCCTTTTCTTCGGCACACTTCTGGTCGTACCGGTCGATCTCGGCCTCGGTCGCCTTGTGCAGGATGGGCAGGATCTCTTCATCAGCAGCATCCGTTTCATAAGGTTCCTCGCAAACATGGGCAAGATCGATACCCAGCGAGGTCTCTACCATTACGGCATCGCCTATTCCGAGATTCACGCCGTCGCAACTGAACCTGTATGTTTTTCCGGCATCGCGGAAACGAACGTTAACTATCTTCGTCATTATTTCAACTCCTCATGTATTTTAAGCAGCATCGCACACGAAGCCGCATCGTAATTCGCATTTACGTCAAGAGCCCTCAGGAATTCCTTCACTGCCGCAACGCACTTGCCGAGCCTGACCATGTCAGTCTTCGGAGAGGCTGCGAGCTTTTCAAGCTTGAGCCTTTGTTCGGTAAAAGTAATCTTCTTGCAGTCAGGTATTCCCTTGAGTCTCATAACATCATCGATCAGAAGAAGGATGTCCGTTGCAACGGCAACAGCATCAGCCTTGTGATCGTTCATGAAATCCGATATGTCATTCAGTATCTTGCAGTAAGATGCTTCAGGTATCTCCAGGAACATCTCTGCGACTTTTCTCTTAAGGTCAATGTCCTCGCCCTGTTTCGCGATCGTGATCGCCTTCCCGGGAACGCCGCCACAGTTGTCGGCAGCTATCAGTGCTGTCTGTTCGGGGCAATCGGGAACGTTTTTCTTCAAGATCTCAAGGATCTCGTCTTTCGTATAAGGCTCGATCTTAATCTCAGTGGCCCTTGAAAGGACGGTGTCCAGGACCACGTCCCTGTTCGAGCTGAGCAGGATGAAAACGACGTGTCTGGGAGGTTCCTCAAGTGATTTGAGGAGCGCGTTCTGGCTTTCCGCTCCAAGATAATCGCAGTCGATAATGAAGACCTTCGTTTTGGAGAACTGCGGTCTCAGTATCGCTTCCGGGACGATCGTCTCCTTGATATAGCTGACCTTTACGTTCTTGGAATCGGAAGGCTTATATACCCTTACGACATCAGGCGTTGTACCTGCATCATAGTACTTGCAGCAATTGCATTTTCCGCAGGCGCCGTTCTCCCCGGGGTCATCACACATAAGCGCTTTGGCGAATTCCTCGGCAAAGGTGTGACGGCCTGAACCCAAAGGACCTTCGAACATGAAAGTACCGCTCTGCCTTTCACTTACGGCAGCAGCAAGTGTTTTCTTGATTCCGTTTTGTCCGATAAGATCCGAAAATGCCATTATATTAAAGCTTCTATCTTTTCCCTGATCTGAGCGAAGATCTCATCCGGTGACAACGAAGCATCTACCGTAACGATCCTGCCGTCTTCTGAAGCCGCACGGATAAAGCCCAGTCTGACCTTCTCCTGGAATGCGTCTCCCGCGGATTCGATCCTGTCCTTCTCTTCTCCCCTGACGTTTCTTCTCTTGATCGCGCCTTCAACGCTTATGTCGAGGAAGAAAGTGATATCGGGAGCAAGACCGCCCGTTGCGTCCATGTTGAGGCGGCTGACCATCTCAGGTCCCAAGCCTCTCGCGCATCCCTGGTATGCATAAGACGAATCGAAGAACCTGTCGCAGATGACGATCTTTCCTTCGGAGAGCGCAGGCTTGATGACTTCTTCAACGATCTGTGCCCTGGCAGCCTCGAAAAGGAAAAGCTCGGTCAGGGGAGCCATCGAACTGTTCTTTTTGTCCAAAAGGAGTTCTCTGATCCTTTCGCCGATCTTCGTTCCGCCGGGTTCCCTGACAAGGAGCACCGTTCTTCCTAGTTCTTCAAGCCAGGTCCTGCACATGGACGTCTGCGTGCTCTTACCGCAGCCGTCGATGCCTTCAAATGTAATGAAAACGCCCTTCATATCATTCAATGGTGATGTCCTTCATGGACGCGATCACCTGATATATCTCCTTGGTGATCCTGGCGTTGTCGCTCCTGATATCATCAACGGTCTCGACCTTCTTGACGGAAGGCGCCTTCTCGCGTTCTTCTTCAGGGAGCCTTGGGCGCTTCTCGCGCTTGGGCTTCTGCTCGCGCATCGTATTCTGGCCGTCTATCTGTCTCTTGCGCTTCTGCTCGAATCTTCCCTCAGGTCTGTTCTCGCGGCCTTCGGACTTTTCCCTGGGTTCGCGGCTGCCCTTCTGGCCCTTTTCGCCGACCTGGCGCTGACGGTTCTCGTCATTAGGACGCTGGCGCTGTCCCTGGCCGCCGTGTCTGCGGCGGTGGTTGCGGTTTCTGCGGATCTCGCCGCCCTGCTGGTCTTTTTGGAAATTGTCCTGTCTTGCGCCCTGCTGGGGTGCTGCAGGTGTACCGGCGTTGTTTTCAGCCATGTTTTCCTCCAAATCTCTTTTTCTTATTTCCTTAAACGATTAATTATAAACTCTGGTTCCCAATAACTCAAACCCTCGAACGGTAAAGCCTGACTCCGCTGCCCTCGGGGATCGGGACGCCAATGTCTTCAATGTCCTTCGCGGGGACTATCACGAAAGCCCGTTCCTTCCACCTCGGATGGGGGATCGTCAGCCTTTCGGTATCGACCGTCTCATCCCCGTAGAAGATTATGTCGATATCCAGAGTCCTCGGGCCCCAGCGTATCGTCCTCTTGCGCTTGCAGTCGTTCTCTATCCCGCTCGTGAGATCCAGGAGTTCTTCAGGTCCCAATGTGGTCAGAAAGCTGACGCATGTGTTGAGAAAGTCCGGCTGGTCGGTATATCCCACGGGTTCAGTCTCATAGATCGAAGCCTTCCTTAAGGACTTGATCTGAGGGCAGGCTTCAAGGCGCTCTTCGGCAAACGCGATGTTGGCCTCGCGGTCACCCATATTGCTTCCGATCGAAAGCAGTACCTTCCTCTCATCTTGTCCTTTCAATCCTTACCTCCATAGTCTCGAAGACCGCATCGACGGGCGCATTCGGCTTGCCCACCGTCACGGCGCAGGAGACCGCTTCCGGAACTTCCGAGAGGACCATGTCGGCTATCATCTGCGCAAGGTGCTCTATGAGGTCGCCTGTATCGTTTTCGACTATCGCTTTTGCCTTATCGCAAAGAACTGCATAGTCTGCCGTATCTTCAAGATTATCAGAATCGCAGCCGATTATGCGGTCAAAAAACACCTCAATGGTGACAACGAACTCCTGTCCGTTCCGCTTCTCCTTTTCGAGACATCCGGTATGACCGAAAAAGACCATGTTCTTAAGCGTTATCTTATCCATGTATTTCTCCTTCAGCCGTAAAAGACGCTGTCAAAAGCGTTAAGTGCCAGCCTTGAGCACGCTGCGTCATGGACCCTGACCATGGCGGCGCCGGCTGCTGCAGCGGTAACGCTCAAGCCCGCAGTGATCTGGTCAAGCTCTTTCTCGCTCACTTCATCCTTACCCGAGAGCGCCTTCACGTATCTCTTGCGTGAAGCGGCATAGAGGACAGGGTATTTCCCATCAAATCCAAGGCGGAGCAATCCTTCCGTAAGTATCCCGTCCTGTTCCCTGTCGGTTCCGAAACCGATCCCGGGATCCGTCATTATCGAATCAGCAGGGATACCCGCCTGCTCTGCGGCCTTAATGCTCTTGGTGAGTTCCTCTTCCGCACGGGAAAGGATGTCCTGACCCGGCTTGTTCTCCGCGGCTCCGAAGATCCTGGAATTGAACATAACGATGACGCCTGAATTATACGAAGCCGCGACCTTCGCCATGTCAGGATCACCGAGCAGACCGGTAATGTCGTTAACGATGTCGCAGCCTGCTTCAAGAGCCGCCTTTGCAGTCTTTGCCTTGTAGGTATCGATGGAAAGAGGAATGTCGTACTTTGCGCGGATCACGTTTATGACGGGGATTATCCTTGAGATCTCCTCTTCAGCGGTAATGGGCTGGACCTTAGGATTTGTAGCCTCGCCTCCGATGTCGATCACGTCGCATCCGGACGAGATAAGATATTCAGCCTGCTTAAAGCAGGATTCTACATCGGCATATCTTCCGCCGTCCGAAAAAGAATCGGGAGTGCAGTTTAAGATCCCCATTACAAGGGTCTTTTTGCCGATAAAGAGCTCCTTGCCGCGGCATCTGTAAACGCCTGTATATCTGTTATCTGAAACTATCATGACTCAGATACCGGAACGCTGCCTGTTGATCAGGGCGAGTGCCTCGTTGCGTGTTCTGAGGTCTGTCCTGCATCCGCCGCGCATTGCCGAAGTTACCGTCTTGGAGCCCGGCTTCCTTATGCCTCTCATGGTCATGCAAAGGTGCTCCGCTTCGATAATGACGCAGACCGACCTTGCATCGACAGCTTCGATTATCTTGTCGGCTATCTCGGACGTAAGACGCTCCTGGAGCTGGGGCTTCCTTGAAAGCGTATCAACGATCCTGGCGACCTTGGAAAGTCCGAGGATCTTACCGTCACGGGGAATGTAGACGACATGCGCCTTGCCGTGGAACGGGAGAAGATGGTGTTCGCACATGGAATAGAACGGGATGTCGCCGATGAGGATCATCTCGTCGTTGCCTTCTTCATGAAAGACCTTGATGTCCTTTGAAATATCCCTGTGGAGGCCTGCAAAGACCTCCGCATACATCCTTGCGACACGCTGCGGCGTATCAAGGAGGCCTTCCCTTTCCGGATCCTCGCCTATAGCCTCGAGTATTTCCCTTACGGCATTCTCGATCTTCGGAAGATCCATGTTCTTGCGGCTCTCTTCCGGGATCGTATTATCGTTGGCGTAATCGTACATTGGCTCTACCCTTCCTTACTTCAAGTGATTTTTCCTGTATTCCATCGGAGTCATTCCCATGAGCTTCCTGAAAGCGACGTTAAAACGCTGAGGTGATGAGAAACCCGACTGCAAAGAGATCGCGGAGACCTTTATCTCGTTGTTCTCAAGAAGCGCGCAGGCGCGCTCGATCCTCTTCTTCATGAGGTAGTTCATCGGGCTTATGCCCGTCTCGTCCTTGAATGCCCTCGTAAAATATCCCTGGCTCAGGAACACGTACTGGGCCGCCTGTGCGACCGTGATGCCCTGGTCGAAATTGTCATCCATGTACTGCTTGGCGATCGCAACGAGCTCTTTCGCCTTGCCTGTCTTGACCCTGATGTTCTCTTCCCACTCGTTGCGCATCGCGCGTGAGAGGTTGATCATGAGCTCGACCGTGAGCGTCTGGATCATGAGGTCTTTTGAATATCTTTCGTCGCTCATTTCGGAAACGATGCGCTCGGCCAGCATGCTTATCTCAGCCTTCTCCGTTCCCGTAACGACGAAGCACGGCTGGCTCGTCATCTCGTTGTCCTCGGTAAGGCCAAGGTCAGCAAACTTGAGGAAGCTCTCGAGTGAAGTCCTTGCCATAGAGCCCGGTATCACTACGGAAGGACCGGCATTCTTTGTCTTAGATCTCTTTTTCTCTGAAGGCTGTAATCTGCCTTCCTTTGCCGCGGAAAGCTCCTTTGCATCGTGGATGAAGCCGAAATAAAGATTCAGAAGATCAGCTTCTCCGGACTTTATGTTGAGGCTGTGCTTTACCAGGGGTCTGATAACTATTGTCGAGCCCTTGCCGAGAGTTATCTTTCCGCCGCCTTCGACCGAAACTTCGATCTTGCCGGAACGCAGGTACAAAAGCTCATGTGAGTTGTGAGAACTCTCCGAAGGAAGCGAATCCTTCGTATCGTAGATGTGCTCAATGCCCTCGATCACAACGGGCAGCGAGCCCGCCGACATCAGGATCTCGTCTTCGATCGCCGAAAGCAGTTTGTTAGCCATCTTCAACCTCCCGCTCAGATAAAGTTAATGCTGTCGATATAGATCTCGCCGTTACGGTCGTTGTCTTCAATGAAGATCCTGAGCTTTGAGAACCTGATCGGACCTTCATCGTTATAGTTCAGGACTATCGACTGCCATGTCAGCTGCTGTCTGATCTCGGCCTCGCCGAAGTCCTCGATGATGAGTTTTTTCTTCTTCTGGTCAGGATTGAATACCATGAGCGCGATCTTCTTCCTGCCGTATATCTCGATGGGTGCGAAGAGCGATGCGTATTCAAGACAGGGCTCAAAGCCGTAGAGCGACTTTTCGGTCTCGTATCTGATCCTCAGAGAGCCGTTGCCCGTAAGCTTGTGGATGTTGTCGACCGAGATGATCCCCTTGCCCTTGATGGTACGGTAGATGTCGAGCATCTCGAAATCAGATTCGGGAGTGCGCTTGCCTACGAACTCAAGAGAATCGCAATGCGTGAAGCTTAAGTCAGGAGCGAAATACGCGGGATCCCTGTCAAACCTGAAAGGCAGTATCGGCAGACCTTCACCGTTCTTGAGCGTTGCGTCGTGAGGGAACGGAGTGAAGCCGTAAGTTATCGATTCGGGATTATCGATGTCATCGCGCCAGACCATTACGCACATGCCGTAAAGGCTCTTTGCGTGCGCAGGATAGAAGATCCTGTCCGAGCCTGCGATCGCAAATCCGGATATCTCGCTCGAAGTATCAGGGATACGGAGTCCGCTTCCCAGATTGCTGAACTTGATTATCCTTTTGCCGCCTGCGATCTCGATGTCGTTCGGTTCAGGTGAGGACTTGCTCATCTTAGGCGAGAAATGCGTGCCGAGCGCGATCGTCGCAAGCCTTGTACCGAGCACAAAGCTTATCGTCTTGTCGGGCAGGAGCATGTCGTGAAGGCTGACGATACCGGAAGGCATTGTCAGGAGCTTCGTGAAAGCCGTGAAGTTCTCGTTGAACTCGAGGACGCCGTAAGGATTGTTGAAATCAACGTCGTTCGGATGCATCGAAACGAAGAGCACGGAAGGCATTACGGAATCGTCAAACACCTGTCTGGGCTCGAACGTATCCGAAAGCGTAACCATGAGACCCATCAGGAAAAGATCGTACCTGTCGAAAAGGAGCTCGCCCTTGTCAGGTGAGAAGCAGAAACCTCTTACGGGAAGTCCCCTGACGGGATAGAGCTTCTGCCTGTAAAGCGTAGACATACGGTACTTAGGCTTGATGTAGTTCTTGTCGTCTTCAGCCCTGAGCTTTTCTTCGTCGCGCTCTTCAAATTCGGGGAGCTTGAACTCGAGCTGCTCGGCTGTGTCCGTCGTGATGTTTTCCTTGTGACCGGGAGCCTTGTTGAGCGTACTGTCGCCTGACGTCGGGAAGTCGATGTCCAAAGGCTTTATGTCGTCAGGATCCTTGCCTTCAAGGCGCTTGATCGCATCGGACAGGCCGATGTCGATGTCGCCCTGGGCCGTGACCTTCTTGAGCTTTTCCTTGAGCTCTGCGGCAGTCTCGCGGCGCTTGTCGATCTCCAGGAGCTTTGCGTAGCCTTCATCATCGAGATAGAGGCCAGTCGTGATAAGCATGTCCTTAAGAGCACCGACCGCGTCGAGCGATTCGGGCCTGAGCCAGTTGACGATCGTGGAATCAGCGCATGAAAGATCTACGATGCCTACAGGATAGGAGATCTGGTCACTCAGAGTGTATGCGAATGAAAACGCGGATGAAGAAACAAGAGAAAGCTCGGCGGTATCCGTGACCTTGATCCAGTGAGCGTCCTTATATCTGTCCTTGGGAGTTCCTTCATAGACCTTCTCGTCACCTTCAAGGCCGGACCTCGACGGAGTGAAGAATCTCAGGTAATTCATGACCTTCCTCTTAAGAGGCGTCTTTGTCGCGTTCGCGTCCTTCATCGGGACCGAAAGGAATTCAGAACCAAGGAATACCCACACGTCGCCGCACCTGATGTCGGTCATGGTGAGAGTGTCGGCAAGGCACTTGAACGTAAAGGAATAAGCGTCTGAAGACGCCCTGTAAGCCGGTACCTCGAAAACGAAACGGCCCTTCGAAGAAGTCGTTACCTCACGGCTCAGGATGACACCGTAATCGGTATCAAGCTTACTTACCTTCCTTCCGTCGGTAGGATCCTTCGTGATCTCGAGAGTGACGGTTGCGGAAGGAGCCGCGAAACCTTCTATCTTAAACGGTACGCCCTGCTGGAAGACACATTTGCTTCCAAGCCAGCAGGGAACTGAAATCGGATTATTCTGCATATTTACTGCCCTCTTTACGAGTTTAAAAATCTTATCAGATTATTATACAATAAAAAGGCGTGTAAACAAAAATTCAGAAAAATCAGGCTTCAGCCACTATGACGTTAAGGCCTTTTTCCCTGCAGTGAGCGATATTCTCTTCGGAAGCGCCCGAATCAGTGATCAGGTAATCTATCTTGTATGCGGGTATGAAGGACGATGCGGAATCGGTCCCGAGCTTAGTGGAATCGATGAGAGCAACTATCTTTTTTGCTCTTTCTGCGCAGAGGCGCTTTAATTCGAGCTCATAGAAATTGTCTCCGGAAAGCCCCGATTCAGGCGAAAAACCGTTTCCCGAAACGAAATAAAGATCAGCTGAAAGACGGCCTACCATCTCCTTGCAGGAAAGCCCCTCGATGGCTCCCGAATGGGGTCTTAACATGCCTCCCAGGATAATGACCGACTTGAAGTTGCTGCAGCGCTGAAGCTCCATAGCGGTATGAAGGCCGTTGGTAACGACGGTCACGTTTTTCCTTGACTGAAGGAAAGGTATCATATGAAAAGTCGTGGAACTTGCGTCCATGAAGATCGTCATGCCGTCGCTGACGAGATCCGCCGCCATCTTTCCGATCTGGTTTTTCAGGTCGACGTGAGTTACCGCGCGGACCATGTAATTCTCTCCGCTGTAAGACGGCATTCTGCGCGGAAGCCTTATTCCGCCGTGGAATCTGACGATCGCGCCCTCTCTTTCGAGCTCTCTGATGTCAGTCCTCAAAGTCGCTCCGGTAACGCCAAGGCGCTCCGCCAGAACGGTCGTGTTTATCTCTCCCTCGGCAGTGAGGACGTCAAGGATCTGCTTTCTTCTGTCGGTGATATTCATACATCAAATGTTATCAAGTGAAAATTTCACTGTCAACTTGCTTTCATTTGACTTTTATTTTTCTTTCGCCGGACGGGTCTTTTTTGAATATATGAAAACTGTCAAAGCAGTCATCACGATCCCTAAGCATGTCGAAATTATGCCTGCCGTCATGTAAGGAGGACGGTATTCCATCGTGATCTCATTCATTCCCTTTTGGAGCGTGACCACCGTCATGCAGCCTCCGAAAGTCTCGGGAACTGTATCGGTGCCGTTTATCTTCACCTTCCAGGAATCGTTATATGGAACCGAAATGAAAAGCTTCTCGCCGTCTGCACTTCCCTCTGCCGTTATCTTTGCGGAGCCTGCCCTGATGTCAGCGCTTTGTGCCTGCTTTGCCCTGATCTTTTGGATCGTTTCTCCGAAAACATCAAGATCGAGGATATAAAACTCGACTGAAGTCTGAAAGGTCGTGAAGACCTTGACCGAAGCATAAGGTTCGTCAGAAGATACGGGAACGGCGAAAACATCAGGAGAAAGGAACCTGTCCGCCGTAAGGGCATATACTCCGTTTATGTCGGTATCAGCGCCGTCTCCGTCTCCGTCAACAAGGCGGACCCTGCCGTAAATTGCATAGTTTCCTTCAGGAAGCAGGATCTGATATTCGGTGACCTTTTTATCTTCTTTTACAGTAAATTCCGCAGGTCTGTAAAGCTTCACCTCTTCACCCGTGATGTCTGAATATACTTGATTCTGGTACTCAAACGGGTTGACTTCTCCGGTCTTTGCCGTAACGCCTTTAGCGATAAAAGCAGCAGGCAGACAGTAAGGATTCTTATATGCATTCTTGAAGCCTTCAAAGTCCGTTATCTTCTGCATTCCGGGGCAGTCATATTCCGACAGGACGTATCTGACTCCGAGCAGCGAATCTGCAGGAAGGATCGGTGACGATGTAACCGTTATCGTTTGGCTGTAAAAAGGATATCCGAGCTTTGCCAGGAACTCTCCCTGTTCTTCTTCAGGATCGGAAATAAACGAAGAGATCGCATTATAGCCGTATGCCAGTCCTTCGTTATAGCTGGCGGTATTTCCCGTTTTTGCGGCCGACCTTCCTGAAGTCTGGGCCACCCTGTAGAAGCCGCCTTCATCGCCTGATCTGACCTTTTCGACAAGCTGCATCTCATTTTTAACATAATCAGAAGTATCCGCCACCTGCTCCGTGCTGTAAAAATGCAGCATGAGTCCGCTCGTCAAGAGCATTTCCAATGCCAGTACTATGGAAACAATTGCGGCTTTAAAATCTGATCCGATCTTCTGCTTTGCGAGCAGAACGAGGAACAGAACGAGCATAAAGATCAAAGCAGGCACTACCTTTGAAACGGCTACAGAAGGAACCGTTTCCATAAAGACGCCATAGGTAAAGTTAAGATTCTCGGCATAAATGAAACGCTGGATCCTGTCCTGGAACAGTATCGTGAACAGAACTGACAATATTGCAAAGACCGCGCCGGAAGCCAAAGGCTGATATGCCTTAAAGCCGTTCCCTTTAAGGAAGCATGCGGCCGCTATGAAGCAGAGCAGGAATATGCCCGTATATGAATATCTGTACCAGTAGGATTCGACGTTCCTGAAGATAGAAAATACCGTAACAAGCGGCCGGAACACTAATGACATCGCAGTAAACAGGAGAAATACGCCTGTAACGATCTTGGTCCTCTTATCAAACGCTTTATTAAGGAAAAACAGCATAACGCCAAAGAGGACCAGGCTGCCCGCATATAAAGAACATCCGCCTTTGATGCTGACGACTCCCGGTGCGTAATTAGATATCAGGGACAACGGATTTCCGATAAAGCCCGGCATCAGCAGTTCCTTGAGCTGTCCGCTTCCGTGTGATCTGTCCGACAGTATCAGGAGGACCGGGATCAGTATTATCCCCGAAACAAGTATTCCGGACAGCATGTAAACGGCGTATCTGAGAGCGCTCTTTATCAGGCGTGATCTCAGAAGGACTATCTCAAACAACAGCCAGAACGCCGAAAACATACAGTTTATTATTCCCGTGTACCAGTTGAATATCAGGCTCAACGCGATAGAAACGCAAAGCAGAAGGCCCGATCTTCCTTTGACTATCCTGTATGTGCCGAGTATCACCAGAGGAAGCATTACCGCTCCGTCGAGCCACATGACGTTGCACGTCTGTGAGATCATGTACTGGGAAAGACCGTAGGAAACTGCGATCATGACCGCATAAGGAGCTCTTCCGTCTTCCCTGTCTGAAAATCTTTCAGAAAGCGCATATGCAGCCGTTGCCGCTCCCAGTGCAAACTTTACCAAAGCTATGACGTTAAGGCACAGAGCAGTGTCTTCAGGTTTGAAAAGGAGTGAAAGGAGTACTACGGGAGACGCAAGATAATAAGCGAACACCGCGTAATTGTTTCCGCCCATGGATTTGCCGAGCGAATAGAAGAACGACTCCTCGCCTGCAAACACGCGCTTATAGTAAAGCAGAAGATCGTAATACTGATAACCCGCATCGGAATAGAGCAAAGACCTGTTTCCGAACGGGGCATAACCTAACAGAGCAAATACACAAAGGACAAGGAGCACCGTGCATAAAGCCGATATCAGAGCAAGTTCCGCAGGCTTTAGAGCACGCTTGATCTTTGCCAAAGCGGGCTTTTCTGCCAGTGCTTCTGAAGGTTTTGCTGCTTTTTCCATCACTTTTCCTTCGGATTTGCTATAATAATCTCTCGTACGCGCCTGTGGTGAAATTGGCAGACACGCCAGATTTAGGTTCTGGTGCCGCGAGGTGTGCAGGTTCAAGTCCTGTCAGGCGCACCATTTTTCCTTACTCGTCGTCTAACTTAAGAACGCTCATAAAGGCTTCCTGCGGTACCTCAACGGAGCCGACCTGCCTCATGCGCTTCTTACCTTCCTTCTGCTTTTCAAGCAGTTTCTTCTTACGCGAGATGTCACCGCCGTAGCACTTGGACGTAACGTCCTTTCTGTATGCCTTGATAGTCTCTCTCGCGATTATCTTTCCGCCGATCGCGGCCTGTACCGGGATCTCGAATTGCTGTCTCGGGATGTTCTCTTTAAGCTTCTCGCACATCCTTCTTCCCCTTGCGTAAGCCTTGTCGGCATGAACGATGAAAGACAGTGCATCGACCGGATCACCGTTAAGAAGAATGTCGAGCTTTACGAGCTTGGACCTCTGATAGCCTGCAGGCTCGTAATCCAATGAGGCATAGCCTCTCGTGCGGCTCTTGAGAGCGTCGAAAAAGTCGTAGATTATCTCGTTCAAAGGCATCCTGTAATGAAGCATGACGCGCTTTTCATCGAGGTATTTCATGTCTGTATATTCGCCGCGCCTTTCCTGGCAGAGCTCCATGATGTTTCCTACATAATCCTTGGGAAGCATTATCGTAGCCTTTACGACAGGCTCTTCCATGAAGTCGATCCTCTCAGGCTCGGGCATGTTCGTAGGATTCGAGCAGTCGATGACCGACCCGTCCATCATGTGGATCTTGTAGATAACGGAAGGAGCCGTGCTGATGAGGTCAAGACCGAATTCGCGCTCAAGTCTTTCCTCGATAACCTCATAGTGAAGAAGGCCCAAAAATCCGCATCTGAAGCCGAATCCCAAAGCTGCTGAAGTCTCAGCATCAAAGGAAAGCGCCGCATCGTTGAGCCTCAGTTTTTCCAGAGAATCCTTAAGGTCGCCGTAACGCGCTCCGTCGACTGGATAGATGCCGCAGAAGACCATCTGCTGGATACCCTTGTAACCGATAAGAGGTTCAGTTGCGGGCTCGTCAGCAGAAGTTACGGTGTCACCGGGAGCGGTATCCGCAACGTTCTTGATAGATGCGCAGATGTAACCGACCTCGCCGGCTTCGAGTTTTTCGGCGGGAACGAGTTCACCGGGATGGAAGTATCCGAGTTCGGTAACCGTGAACTCCTTGCCGGTATGCATCATCCTTATCCTGCTGCCGTTCTTTATCGTGCCTTCCCTGACGCGTACGCTTACGATAACGCCCTTGTAAGGGTCATATTTGGAGTCGAATACGAGGGCCCTGAAAGGCGCGTTTCTGTCGCCTTCAGGAGCAGGAAGATACTTGACTACGCTCTCCAACACCTCATCGATGTTGATGTCATTCTTAGCGGAAATCAGAGGCGCATAAGAAGCGTCTATTCCGATGTCATCTTCTATCTCCGCCCTGACCTCTTCGGGTCTTGCAGAAGGAAGATCGATCTTGTTTATTACCGGAAGGACTTCGAGGTTTGCATCAACGGCAAGATAAACGTTTGCCAAAGTCTGCGCCTCAACGCCCTGAGAAGCGTCAACGACGAGGATCGCTCCGTCGCACGCGGCAAGTGACCTGGATACTTCGTAGTTAAAGTCGACGTGACCCGGAGTGTCTATCAGGTTGAACATGTACGTATTGCCGTCAGACGCCTTGAAAGGAAGTCTTGCAGCCTGCGATTTGATCGTAATTCCGCGCTCCCTCTCGATATCCATGTTATCGAGGATCTGATCGGTCATTTCACGCTTTTCCCTGACGTGGGTATGTTCGATCAGACGGTCTGCCAGCGTTGATTTTCCGTGGTCGATATGGGCGATGATGCAGAAGTTTCTAATGTACTTTTGACTCTCGTCGGGCATATACCAAAGTTTCTCCTCAGAACGTTCTAATCTTGTTGAAAGGGAATGCCCTGAATACCGCAACTGCAACTATCCTGTCAGCGGTAAAGGGTCCCAGATTGCGCGAATCGTTGCTTACGGGACGGTTGTCGCCAAGGCAGAAGTATTCGTTGTCGCCGAGCTTGATCTCGTTATATCCGTGCGCGGTTCCGTAATCCATCATGGTGGTCTTTACGCCCTCAGGGAGGTAATTCTCCTGCAGGAGATAGTAATCGCCGTGTCCCATGGGCTTGATGTATACGTTGCCGTCAGCGATCTTCACGGTCTCGCCGGGAAGTCCGACAACACGCTTGATGAGGTATTCGCTCTTGGAATAGCCTTCCATTCCCTGACCGTTCAGGACAACGATGTCTCCGCGGTCGTACTTCTTGAAATATGTCGAGATCTTCTGTGTGAAAAGGACGTCTCCGGATTCAAGCGTAGGGTTCATGGAATCGCCATAAACGTTGTCGCGCTGGATAACGAAAACGACCAGAAGAACGCCGGCGATGACGCCGATGCAGATCGTCCTGAGCCAGTCCATTACCTCAGAGGCAACAGTCTTTTTCTTAACTGACTTTTTGCGCTTTGTTTCCGCTTCATCAACCTCTTCCTTGACGTCTTCCTTATCGGATTCAGAAGCCGAAGGCTCTGCGATCTCAGAAGGCTCGGCTTCCACAGAAAGCTCCTTGCTTTCGGGATCAGACGCAACCTCCTCATCTGCGGAGAGTTCTGTCAGTTCAGCCGTTTTGACCTCATCAGCCACTGCGGGGAGGGTCTCTTCTACCTGGTTCTTTGCTTCCTGATTGTCTTCAACTTTTTTCATTTGTCACCTTTAAGTCTCTTCGTTCTTTGCAGCCGCGATAGCTTCTTCGTCGATCTTGATTGAAAGCTCTTTAAGCTGCTTGTCCGTAACGTATCCGGGAGCGTCCATCATGACGTCCTGGGCATTCTTGTTCATAGGGAACGGGATAACTTCTCTTATCGTCTCTTCTCCGGAAAGGAGCATGACCATTCTGTCAACTCCGGGAGCGATTCCGGCATGCGGCGGAGCGCCGTAGCAGAATGCGTTGTACATGGCGGGGAACTTCGCCTTAACGTCGTCCTCGCCGAGTCTTACAAGCTCGAAAGCCTTGATCATGATCTCAGGATCATGGTTACGTACAGCGCCTGATGAAAGCTCGATTCCGTTGACTACGAGGTCATACTGGTCTGCCATGATAGACAGAGGATCGATCTCGCCTTTCTCAGCCTTGAGAAGGACGTCAAGTCCGCCGGAAGGCATTGAGAACGGGTTATGGCAGAACTCGAGCTCTCCTGACTCTTCGCCGATCTCATACATAGGGAAATCAACGATCCAGCAGAATGCGTACTGTTCCTTGTCCATGTGGCCGGGAACGGCAGCGCCGAAAGTCTTTACGAGGACGCCTGCAGTCTTCTGAGCCGCAGTCTTGGTGCCTGCGGAAAGAACAACAAGCGTGTTGGGCTTGAGACCCAGGGCGTTAACGACTTCGTCCTTCTTGGGAACTACGAACTTGGAGATGCCTCCGACGATCTCGCCGTTCTCATCCATCCTGAACCAGTAGCCCTTGTTGCCTGACTGGATCTCAACGTCAGCCATGAGCTTGTCGATGAACTTGCGGCTCTCGTGGAAATCGGAGATAACGACAGCCTTGATGACGCCGTCCGCGAAAGGAGCGAACTCTTCAGTGCGCAGGAGCTCTGTTGCATCAGTGACAGTAAGGTCGATACGGAGGTCAGGCTTGTCCGAACCGTACTTCTCCATAGCCTCGCGGAAAGGGATCCTTACGAAAGGAGAGCCTGATGCCCTGTCATATTTGCCGTACTTTGCAAAAACGGGAGGAAGAACGTCCTCGATGACCTCGAACACGTCATCCTGGCTCGCAAAGGACATTTCCATATCGAGCTGGTAGAACTCGCCCGGGCATCTGTCGCCTCTTGCGTCCTCGTCCCTGAAGCAGGGAGCGATCTGGAAGTATCTGTCGATGCCGGATACCATCAGGAGCTGCTTGAACTGCTGGGGAGCCTGAGGGAGCGCATAGAACTTGCCCGGATGCTTACGCGCGGGAACAAGATAGTCTCTTGCGCCTTCAGGAGAAGAGACCGTAAGGATCGGTGTCGTGATCTCCATGAAGCCGTGCTCGATCATTGAGTTCCTGAGAGCTGCGATAACGTTGCTCCTGAGGATCAGGTTCTTCTTTACCTCGGGATTTCTGATATCGAGATATCTGTACTTGAGTCTTACTGCTTCATCAACGTCACGGCTGTGGTTGATCTCGAAAGGAAGCTCGTTGTAGCGGCAGCGTCCGAGTACTGTTACCTTTTCAGGAACTACCTCGATGTCGCCTGTATCCTGCTTGGGATTCTTGGAGCTTCTCTCCCTTACGGTGCCTGTAACCTGGATCGTTGATTCCTTGGTTATGGCCTTGAATGTCTTCATCATGTCAGCTGTCTCGATGACCAGCTGTGTCGTTCCGTAGAAGTCGCGGATTACAACGAATCCGAGCTCTGCTCCTACTTCACGGATATTCTCAAGCCAGCCTGCGAGCATTACCTGCTTGCCGCAATCAGCTATTCTCAATTCTCCACATGTATGTGTGCGGGACTGCATCATTTACCTCCGAAATATTCCTTTGCCTCAGACAATGTTGTCACGGCAGTATTTAACAAATTCATCAAGCTTAACGGGAGTCTCTGAACCGTCAGCCATGTTCTTGATCTTGACCTCGCCGCTTGCGAGCTCATCGTCACCGATAACTGTGAGATAAGGTATCTCCTGCTTGCCTGCGTACTTCATCTGCGCGCGGAAAGACCTTCCTGCGAGGTCTGTCTCGCAACCGATATCCGCAAGCCTTAATTCATAGCAGAGCTTTGAAGCGGTCTTCTTTGCCTCATCTGACATGGCGGCCACGTAAAGCTTTACGTGAGATTCCTTCTCCGGAAGCTTGCCCTGCGCCTCAGCCTCGATCAGGAGCCTTTCAACGCCCATTGCGAAGCCGATGCCCGGTGTAGCGGGACCGTCCATCATACCGACGAGTCCGTCATATCTTCCGCCGCCGCAGATCGTGCCCTGCGTTCCGACGTTCTCGGAAACGAACTCGAAAACCGTTCTTGTATAGTAATCAAGGCCTCTTACGATGTTGGGATCGATACCGTACTTGATCCCGAGCGAATCGAGTTCGCTCTTGAGTCCTTCAAAGTGCGCCTTGCAGTCGTCACAGAGATAATCGATAAGACGCGGAGCGTTCTTGACAATGTCCTTTCCTCCGTCGACCTTGCAGTCGATCATGCGCAAAGGATTTCTCTCGAACCTGTCCCTGCAGTCCTCGCACATCTCGCCGATGTGAGGCCTGAAATAATCTTTCAGTATCGTGTTGTATGCCGCACGGCACTTGGGGCATCCGATCGAATTGATGTGCAGCGCAATATTCTCAAGTCCCATCTTCCTGAAGAAGACGTCAACGACGGAGATGATCTCCGCATCGATGGAAGGACCCTCTGCTCCGAAAGCCTCAAGTCCGAACTGGTGGAATTCCCTGTATCTGCCCTTCTGCATCTTTTCATAGCGGAAGGCGGTTATGTTATAGAAAAGCCTTACGGGGGAAGGCAGTGAAGTCATGCCGTTCTCAATAAAGCTCCTGACGACGCCGGCAGTACCCTCAGGTCTTAAAGTGATGCTCCTGCCGCCTTTGTCCTCAAAGGTGTACATCTCCTTGGTGACGACGTCCGTCGTGTCACCGACGCCCCTGGCAAACAGGTCCGTCTGCTCGAAAGTCGGGATCCTTATCTCCTCATAGCCGAAGGAATGGCAGACTGAAGCAAACGTCTTCTCCGCCTTCTGCCATCTGTAAATCTCTGACGGCAGTATGTCCCTTGTTCCCTTCTGCGCACTGAATTTCATCGCAAATTCTCCTTTATATAAAAAACACGCGTAATTATATAACTAAAGGCGTAACCAAACAAGTTACGCCTTAATTTTGCCTTATAGTTGACTTGTAAGTAAAACGTTCCGCTTCAGGTCAGAAATTGAAAAGACTGCGGATATCCGAAGCACCGTCTTCCGAGGAATCTTTGTTACCGGAGGATTCGGGCTTTTCCTCTTTGTTTTCTATGCCGCTGGTAACCGCGGTGATCGAGCCCTGCTTCTTTGCAAGTTCCTGAGCGAGAATGCCGTTGCTTGGGATGAACAGACCGCTGTTGCCGAACTTGATGCGGGTGGGAACGGGATCGAGAGTCCTGGCTGCGTCCCTGATGCTCTTCGCAGGAGATACGAGAGAACTTACGGGAGCTATGGAAGAAACTGCCGAACTTCCGGAGAACAGAGTCCTTTCTTCAGCCATGGGTTCAACCTTAAGCTCGGGCCCGGCCTCAGGTGCAGGAGCGAAACTGCTGCGGACTTCAAACTGTCCGAGTACGCTTTCGGACTCAGAAGCTGCCTTCTCGTGGGCTGCAGGAGCTGAAACAGCCGGTTTATTTACGTTCCTCGGCGTTTCGGGACGCGCGGGAATATATTCGAAAGTCTGGTCGCTCTCATAATCGGATCCGGTCGTTATGCCGCAGAAAAGCCTTGCCGCGGACACTGCGTCACCTATCGGCTTGTCGGAAGCGAGCTCACATGCGACAGCAGCCGTAAAATGCTTTTTGTTCTTTACGGAACGGGACGTCGCGCCTTCAAACCACTTGGCCTTTCCGCCGATGACGAGAAGATCCCTTCCTAAAGTCTTCCTGCATCCGCCGATGAAGACCACGCAGTGGAACTTCTCGCAGATGATATCGGCAGCCTGCCTTGCGTCAGCGGGGCCCTGGCATTCAATGCCCGAGAAAAGCTCGGCTTCATAGATGTTGAGAACGAGAAAATGAATGTGCTGAACGAGGGATTCGGTAAAGGCATCGTAGGTATCGCGCGATACGAGGATCCTTCCGTCAGGAGAGATTATAGACGGCTCTGCGACGACTGCCGGATGGTCATATTTAGACAGCCCGGAAGCGACGATGTTAACCGCTTCGGGATCTCTGATCAGGCCAATATGTACAGCGTTCAGGTCAAGCTTAAAACAGTAATCAAGAACTTCTTCGATATCCGTTTGTTCAATGCTGTCACCGTCTGTAAACTCAGGAACGGCAAGCATCGGCTCGACATTATAATCGGTATATGTGTCAACGCAAAGCTGGGCGCTGTATCGCGTATTGGCAATAGAGTCGCATATGGAAAGTACGCGCTTCATTGGAAAGTAAACTGCTCCTATAATCAACCTCTGACTTGAACCTCAATTCAGGTCAACTAAATTTTGACACGCGAAACTGTTCATTTCCACAAGCAAAAGGACACATTATCAGGTGTTATTTTGTTTAAATTGGCAAGTGACAGAAAACGTCACATTTGGCAGACGTAAGCCATCCAGTCATTATCGGTCTTTGACTCGATGATCTTCATGCCCGCATCGGCAATGGCCTTCTCAACTTTTTCCTTTTTGGTGTTGATTATTCCGGAACAGATGAAGAGTCCGCCGTCAGAAAGTCTTGCCGGAATGTCCTTGGCGATGTCGGCGATTATGTCCGCAATAATGTTTGCGACTATCAGATCGTAATCGCTGCTTAAGGCATCCTTAAGCTCTCCGGTGTGGCATTCGATATCTCCGCATCCGTTGATCCCGCAGTTGTCCTGCGCAACATCGACAGCGAGTTTATCTATGTCGATCGCCTCGGTCTCTCCGCTTCCGAGCTTCTTTGCGATTATCGCAAGTATTCCTGATCCCGTACCGAGATCCAGTACCTTTCCGTCCTTCTTAAGATACTTGTCGATGAGCTTTGCGCACATAGAAGTGGTCTCATGGGTACCTGTACCGAAAGCCGAACCCGGATCGAGTATTATCTTGTGCTCAGCCTCGATCGAATCGGGATCGAGCCATGAGGGACAGACCGCCACACGGTCCGAGATCTTGAATTCTTTGTAGTACTTCTTCCAGTTGTTGGCCCAGTCCTCGTCCTTGACGTACTTAAGGCCTTCAAAACCCTGTCCGACGGGAAGGAATTCTCCTATATCGGCAAGTCTCGCCTTGACGAACTCCACCGCATCCTCAGTCTTCATGGTCTTGCCTGAGATGTTGCCGTAAATGGTTCCTATGCCTTCAGGATTGAAGAATTCCTCATTCTTCGCGCCCATACGGACATACCCGTCGTCAAGCTCCGCAAAATAAGCCCTGATGATGACGTCAGTACCGTAGGAGTTATAGATGCCGTCGTCAGCATAGCTGAGCGGATCGTTCTCCACGGTATTCTTGAATTCAAAAGGATCCGTGACCGCAATGCCGTCACAGCCGACCTGGGCGAGCATCTCGCTTATCGCTTCAGATGCTTCCTCAGTAGTTCTTATCGTAATCTCTGCCCATCTCATAAACGTTACTTAAATAGATTCTTGAACTTCTGGAAGAACTGCGACCTCTTGGTGTAGTTCCTGTCAGTAAGAGTGTTGTTGAAATTCGTGAGGAGCTGCTTCTGCTCGCGTGAAAGCCCCGTAGGAACCTCGATGTAGAACTTGAGCGTATGGTCGCCCTTCATGTTCGGGTTCGATTTGTTGGGGATTCCCTTGCCCCTTAAAATGCTGGTGTCGCCCGGCTGGGTTCCTTCCTTGAGGATGAACTTCTCCTTGCCGTAGATCGTAGGGACCTCGATCTCTCCGCCCAAAGCCGCCTGCGCATAAGTGATCGGGACATCACAGAAAGTGTTGATGCCGTCACGCTTGAAAACGTCGTGGTTCTTAACGCGGAACTCGATGTAAAGATCGCCGTAAGGACCGCCGTTGGTTCCGGGTTCGCCCTCGCCCCTGATCGGAAGCAGGTCTCCTGTATCAACGCCTGCAGGTATCTTTACGTGGAGCATCTTTGAAGTCTTCAGCCTGCCTCTTCCGCGGCACTGCGTGCAAGGAGTCTTTATTACCGTACCCCTTCCGCTGCAGGTAGGGCAGGTCTTCGTGACCATGGTCATGCCGAAGAGAGTCTGCGTCTGCTGCTGTACTCTGCCTGCGCCGCGGCATGTGGGACACGTCTCAGGCGTTGTACCAGGCTGTGCTCCAGAGCCTCCGCAGGCCTTGCAGAGATCCTCTTTTGTTATCTGGATGTCTCTTTCGAGACCGAATGCAGCCTCCATGAATTCAAGGGACATACGGTACTTGAGGTCGGATCCTCTCGAAGGACCGTTCCTCTTTCTCGAGCTTCCGCCTCCGAAACCGCCGCCGAATATGCTGCTGAAAAGATCCCCGAGATCGACGTCATAAGCACCGTAACCGCCGCCTCCGCCGAAGCCGTTGGGATCTACGCCCGCGTGACCGAACTGGTCGTATTTTGACTTCTTGTCAGGATCAGACAGGATCGAATATGCTTCGTTGATCTCCTTGAATTTGGCCTCAGCCTCCTGATCGCCCGGGTGAAGATCCGGGTGATATTTCTTGGCTTGCTGCCTGAAAGCCTTTTTTATCTCGTCATCAGAAGCGCCTTTATCGACTCCCAAGACCTCATAATAATCTCTAGGCAAAGAGGAATCCCTCCGTTCTCGTTTCTAGTTCTTTATACAGATATATCCGGCACGTCCAAAAGAGGAAGCGCCGGACGATTATATCAGTTTTTGTCAGGATCAGAAGTCTCCGCCTGCGTCCTTAGGACCATTGGAGGCATTGTCTGCGCCTGCGTCTCCGTAGCCTGCGTAGTCCTGAGGTCCGGGCTGTCCCTGAGGGCCGGCTGCACCTGCTGCTCCGCCTGCTGCCTGATAGAGTTTCTCGGAAAGCTTGTAGATAGCCTGAGTAAGGGCTTCAGTGTCGCGCTTCATAGCCTCGGTGTCATCCTTGGCAATGGAATCCTTGAGCTTGGCGATAGCGTCGTTTACAGGCTGCTTGTCGGAATCGGAGAGCTTGTCTCCTGCATCCTTCATGGTCTTCTCTGCCTGATAGCAAGCTGACTCAGCCTGGTTCTTGACCTCGACCTTCTCCTTGTTGGCCTTGTCCTCAGCTGCGTGCATCTCAGCTTCCTTTACTGCCTTCTGGATGTCTTCCTCACTCATGTTGGAAGAAGACTGGATCGTGATCTTCTGCTCACGGCCTGTTCCCTTATCCTTTGCGCTTACGTTAACGATACCGTTAGCGTCGATATCGAATGTAACTTCGATCTGCGGAACTCCGCGGGGTGCGGGTGCGATACCGTCAAGGATGAAGTTGCCCAGTGTCTTGTTGTAAGCAGCCATCTCACGCTCTCCCTGGAGTACGTGGACCTCAACCTGTGTCTGGCCGTCAGCTGCCGTAGAGAAGATCTGGCTCTTCTTTGTAGGAATGGTCGTGTTGCGCTCGATCATCTTCGTGCAGACACCGCCCATTGTCTCGATACCGAGAGAAAGAGGTGTAACGTCGAGGAGCAGGAGGCCCTTAACGTCGCCTGTGAGGACTGCTGCCTGGATGGCTGCGCCGATAGCAACGCACTCGTCAGGGTTGATGCCCTTGAAAGGCTCCTTGCCGAAGTAATTCTTAACTGCATCCTGAACTGCAGGAATTCTTGTGGAACCGCCTACGAGGAGGATCTTGTCGATATCCGAAGGAGAAACGCTTGCATCGCTCATAGCGCGCTTAACGGGATCCATCGTCTTCTGAACGAGGTCAGCGGTAAGCTCATCGAACTTAGCTCTTGTGAGCGTGATGTCGAGGTGCTTAGGACCTGTAGCGTCTGCCGTGATGTAAGGCAGGTTGATGTTGGAAGAAGTAACGCCGGAAAGCTCGATCTTTGCCTTCTCTGCTGCTTCTCTCAGTCTCTGCATTGCCATACGGTCGGATCTTAAGTCAACGCCGTCAGATGTCTTGAATGACTCTACGAGATAGTCAACGATCTTGTTGTCGAAGTCGTCACCGCCGAGTCTGTTGTTACCTGCAGTTGCAAGAACTTCGAAGACTCCGTCGCTGATGTCGAGGATGGATACATCGAACGTACCGCCGCCCAAGTCGAAGACGAGGATCTTCTGGTCGGTTTCCTTATCGAGACCGTAAGCAAGTGAAGCTGCCGTAGGCTCATTGATGATCCTCAAAACCTCGAGGCCTGCGATACGGCCTGCGTCCTTTGTAGCCTGACGCTGTGAGTCTGTGAAGTATGCAGGAACAGTGATAACAGCCTGTGTTACCGGCGTTCCGAGATAAGCTTCAGCATCACTCTTGAGCTTGGACAGGATCATTGCGGAGATCTCCTGAGGAGTGTACTGCTTATCGTCAATGATTACCTTATAGTCGGAACCCATCTCACGCTTGATGGAAGAGATCGTTCTCTCAGGGTTTGTGACTGCCTGTCTCTTTGCAACCTGGCCGATGAGACGCTCGCCGGCCTTAGTAAAACCTACTACTGAAGGTGTCGTTCTGTTTCCTTCGGGATTCGGGATGACTACCGTCTCCGAACCTTCCATGACCGCTACGCACGAGTTCGTCGTACCTAAGTCAATACCAATTACCTTTGCCATAAGTGTTATCCTCCCTTATTATGCTTTCTTGCTTTCAAGGATCTTATCAACGATGCCGTATTCGAGAGCTTCCTGAGCGGTCATCCAGTGATCCCTGTCCGTGTCCTTCATCAATGTCTCGATGTCCTTGCCGCAGTTGTCGGCGAGAATCTGGTTGAGACGCTTTCTGGTGTCCTTAATGTGATCCGCAGCGATAAGGATCTCGGTAGCCTGACCCTGAGCTCCGCCCAAAGGCTGGTGGATCATGACCTCGGCATTAGGCAGGATGCATCTCTTGCCCTTGGTTCCTGCAGAAAGAAGAACGGAACCCATTGAAGCTGCCATACCCATGCAGATCGTCTGCACGTCAGGCTTGATGAGCTTCATGGTATCGTAGATCATGAGGCCGTCGGAAACAGATCCTCCGGGGCTGTTGATGTAGAACTGAATATCCTTATCGGGGTCCTCTGCCTCAAGGAAGAGGAGCTGAGCCGTGATAAGGCTTGCTGTAACTTGGTTTACCTCTTCGGAAAGGATTACGATCCTCTCCTTGAGGAGTCTTGAATAGATGTCGTAAGCGCGCTCTCCGCGGCCGGTCGTCTCAATTACGGTAGGGACTAAACTTGACTTGATCAAATCCATTTTTATTATCTCCTTTGTTTTTTACTTATCAGTTGGCGACCTGCACCACAACGTGCCTGATCACTTTTCCTTTGTACATATAGCCCTTGGTGAAGACCATTGCTATCTCCTGCTCTCCCAGGTCTTCATCCTCAACGTGCATTACCGCTTCGTGAAGATTGGGATCGAACTTCTCACCGCGCTCGGCCTTGATCTCCTCAACACCGATCTTGGTAAGGATATCTCCTGCCTGTCTGCCCAAAAGCTCGATGCCTTCGATAACCTTGTCTATCGAGTTCTCGTCAGCGCCTTTTGCAGTCTCAACGGCACGGTCGATATTGTCGAGAACGGCGAGGAACTCCTTTGCGACATCCGCGACAGCATCGGCGTAAAGATTCTCTTTCTCCTTCTGGGTGCGCTTCCTGTAGTTGTCGTATTCGGCATACAGGCTCATGTAGCGCTTCTCGAGTTCTTCGCTCTTGTTGTCCGAGTCTTCGGCTGCTTCTTCAGCCTCAGCGCTCTCCTCTTTCTCAAAAGCCCCGTCGGCTGTCTCTTCAGTTTCTTCGGCAGAAGCAGCAGTCTCTTCAGCTTTAGCTTCTTCCGAGACCTCTTCCTCCTGCTCTTTCAGGATCTCTTCGTCCTTGTTTTCTTCCATCCTTACTTATCCTTTCGTTATATTTTTTCTATATCATCAGGTGAGCTTCTTGAGCTCTTCGTTGAGTTTCCTCTTAACGAAATCCATCTTGGAGATTACCCTGGAATAGTCCATTCTCTTGGGTCCGATGACGCCGATGTTTCCCGAAACGGTATCTCCCATGTTGTAGGTCGCGGTAATGAAGCTGCAGTCATCCAGACCTTCGAGCGTGATCTCCTGACCGATCCTTATCATGTAGGAATCCTTCTTGCCACTGCTTGCCGCCTGATTCTCCATCTCGTTGACGTAACCTGCGACCATACCGGAATCGGAAAGCGTACCGAGGAGGTCTCTGGCGCGGCCCAGCGAACTGAAATCGGGGAAAGCGAGCATCTTATGCTCACCTTCAAGATAGATGGAGAGCTGGTCAGCCTGCTTGATGGCGGTGTAAGCCTCATAAAGAACCTGCTTGAGGAGCGGATTCGGGATCTCGGTATCCTTTGCCGCTGACTCGACCGTAACGAGCGTGATCTCGTCAAGAGGCTTTCCCATAAGGTTCTTCTCGATCGCTCCGGAGAGCTTGATCATCTGCTCGTCGGTAAGGAAATTAGGGATCCTTACTATCTTGTCCTTAACGACACCTGCCGAAAGAACGAGCACCACGAGAGCCTTGCCGGGCTCGATCATGAGGATCTTGATCTGCTTGAGAAAACTCTTTCTGAGCCTGGGGCTCATTGAAAGGGATACGAATCCGGTCGTCTCGGAGAGCGTGTGCGTAGCGCTCTTAATGAGCTCTGCGGCTTCATCGACGGTGCCTGAGATATTCGCCTCGATCTCTTCCTGCTCTCTGGCGGAAAGCGTATCGATCTTCATCAGCGAATCGACGTACTCGCGGTAACCGCGGTCGGAAGGAACGCGTCCTGCCGAGGTATGGGGCTTCTCGATAAAGCCGAGCTTCTCGAGTTCAGCCATGTCGTTTCTAAGCGTTGCGGAGCTGACCTGAAAATTATGGCGCTCGATGAGCGACTTGGAACCGACAGGCTCGTTCGTGGCGACGTAGTCGTCAACAATGGCCTGAAGCACTCTCTTCTTGCGATCGTCAAGTTCCATCTTGATCTGCCCCTTTCCGTTCGATTAGCACTCACCGCTTTCGAGTGCCAACAACAATATACTATCAAAGTCAAAAATAGTCAAATGGTAATGTGAGGCAGAATGTAGTGAATCGCAAAACGCCCTGTTACAGGGGATCAGAGGAAATCTTCCATGACCTGATTGGCAAGATCCAGCCCCTTTTCAGTCAGGAATATCCTTTGACCTTCAGCCCTGAGAAGACCCTTTCCGATATTGTCTGAAAGCTCGTTTTTATAGACTTCTTCGAATCTTTTTCCGAATCTTTTATAAAACTCGGCGGTATCTATCCCTTTCGAAGTGCGCAGCTTAAGGAAAGGATATTCTCTCATTCTGTCCTCTAAACCGAGTCTTTCCTCGCAATATAAAAAGCCTTCCACGGAATCAGTTTCATCCCCGGTAAAGCCCAAAAGCCTTAAGACGTCATCTTCTTTAATATTTCCCGCGTATTTAATATAAGATTCCACATTATCGTAATGCCCGAACCTTACGGAACCCAGGAACCCGTGAGCTCCGGCGCCGATGGCGTAATAATCCCTGCCGTCCCAGTAAGCAGTATTGTGGCGGCTCTCAAAGCCCAAAGCCGCACTGTTGGATATCTCATAGGGGATAATGCCTTTGTCTTTGAGAAAGTCCCTGACCGCATGGTACATGGCGCGCTCGGTATCAGGCGGCACCAAGTCCTCTATATTGTCCTTATATCTTTCATAAAACTTAGTTCCCTCTTCGATCATGAGCGAATAGGTACTGATGTGCTTAACGCCCTTATCAAGGACAGTCTGAAGGGCTTTCAATATACATTCCGCGTTCTGCCCCGGGACACCCGTTATGAAGTCAGAGGATACGTTCGTAAAACCAGCTTTAAAAGCAGCATCGAGTGCCGCCAGTGCCCCCTTGGAATCGTGGAGCCTGCCGAGCGTCTTCAATATCCCGTCATCAAGTGACTGGATACCCATGGAAAGACGGTTGAAGCCGCTGTTAAGATACGCTCTTCCCTTCTCTTCCGTAAAAGAAGCGGGATTGACCTCCAAAGTGATCTCGGCGTCAGACCCGATCCCGAAAGATGAGGTTATAGTCTCAAGAAGTCCGCAGATAAGGTCTTCGGGTACACATGAAGGCGTTCCGCCTCCGAAATAAACAGTATCAGGACCGTCATCACAAATAACGCCGTGTTCTTTGTCAAAGCCTGCCCAGAAGCGCGCCTCTTTAACGGCCGCTTCATAATACGGCCCGGCGCATGACCTGTCTGTTATCGAGTAAAAGTCGCAGTACGGGCATTTGTGGACACAGAACGGATTGTGAACATAGATGTGTCTTCCCATCAGAAACTGCGTTTCCTGTAGATCGACACAGGGTTCTTCAGAGCCGTGACGAGTGCCATCTTGAAATTCTTAAAGCTCGGCGAGATATTGTTCTCGGGCTGCATGAACCTGGATATCTCTTCAGCCCATCTTGCCTTGTAGTGTCCGATAGCCGGATAACCGATATCTATCAGCTTATCGGCGTTCTCGCTTATTGCCCTGCATAGCACTTCCCAGGTTCCGCAGACGGAATCCTGCTCGTAGGAATCAAGCACCTTTTTATCACACTGCGGATATGCATCAATTACCGCCTGCCTGTCGCCTAACATCCATGCCTCGATCTCCTCAGTGCTTAAGCCGACGATGCTCCTTATGTCCGGAGCGTACTTACGCGCAGTCTCATACAGTTCTTTTCTCAAGGCATCAGGATCGTTGTTGTCTGAATCCATGGCGATTATGAGGATGATCTCTTTACCCCTGTAAACGTTGTTGTAAGCCCGCAGTTTTGCAGGAAGCAGATCCAGGAGCGAGCTTGCGAACTTCGGCGGCTTGGAGTCGGGTTCCTTGGGCAGACTTCCGCATCCGCGGTGGGGTCTTACATTTACCTGTGCTTTGGTGCCTTCCGCGCTGCAGATCCTCTCAACGGATCGCTCGACGACTACGGCACCGGATTTATCTTCAGAAAGTATTTCGATAAGCATATATCAGTTTGTTTCCTCGTCGGAATCCAGATGGCCCGCATACCATATAGCGCCCATTCCGACGCCCTGCCTGAACATTTCGGTAACGAGCGGATCATCACCCGCGCATCTTATGGTCACGTCACCGTTTTCTTTCTCGAAAGTTCTTTCAAAGATCCAGACTTCCTTAGGCGACAAAGTCTCGATTATATACGGGTTGTGTGTCGAAAAGATTATCTGGCAGTAAGGGTTCTTAAGTGTATATGCCCTCATCTCATCTGCGAGGATATCGACCATGTCATGGTAAAGATCCTTATCGGGTGTCTCGATGAAGATGGTCGATCTGGGTGCGCCGTCACGCAGAAGGAGCAGATAAAGGAAGAGCTTGTCCGGGCTTTCCTTCAGGACCTCGGGGAGGCTCTTCTTATGCTTCATCGTAGGTATCTTGGATTTGATCTCGGATACGATCTGCTCATATGCAGCCTCATCCTTCATCTTCATGTATTCAAGGACGTTGCCGACATTGGAACCCATGCTGTTAAGGTGCTTGTGTCCGCCGGGCGCTCCGCCGTCATGGAAATAGGTGCTCTGTTCCTCGGAAGAAAAACTGCAGAAGAACCAGCCCCTGATCTCTTTCATGAGTTCCACGAAGATCTTGTATTTTGTCAGCTTGCCGTAAAGGCTGAGAGCAGTAAGGTGCTCGTCATCCAAAAAGACCTCGCCCGTCTTTTCTTCTGAAGGTGAAGAATAAACGATCGTTCCGCTTCCCTCACGGATATCGAGCATCGTTACGATCCTGATCTCATTTCCGTCCTCTACGGTAGTCAGGACCTTCTCAAAACAGATATAGGGACTCTTGTAGATATTCGTTGCGATCCCTATCTCATACTGGATGTACTTGGGCTTATGAGTCTCGCTGTCCTCGATCTTGAAAAACACCCTGAATACGGAAGGATTGGAAATATCAGGTGACATATTTGCAAAACCGGGTCTTCCCTTGCTCAGGGAAGCTTCGGCACAGCCTTCGATTATCACGTCCTGAAGGAATGAAAGGCATCCCATAAAGCTGGTCTTGCCCGTACTGTTGCGTCCGACAAGCGCATCCAGGTTACGGAGCCTGTTGTGCACGGCCTGGTCCTTGTCTTTTGCGATCTGTATGCTCTCTTCGATAAGGATACCCGCAAGGTCCTTGTCAAAGACGTCAAAGTTTTCTATCTCAACACCGAGGATCATGTTATACCCCCTGTTCTTATAAACAGACGGTCGCAGAGTTTGCGGCCGTCAGTAGTGATCAGTTCAATCTTTAAAGATTACTGGCTGTCCTGAAGCGCAGATTCGATCTCCGCAAGGTTCGACTGGATCTTAGCAACGTTCTCGTTAAGTGTTCCGCTGACATTCTCGAGGAGCTGCTTAACGTAAAGGTGAGCGTTCTTTCTGAGGTCTTCAGCCTGTGCCTCTGCATTGGCGATGATCTTTGCGGCCTCTTCCCTTGCGCCCTTGGTGATCTCGTGGTCATTGACCTTCATGGCATACATACGGTTTGCATCGTCAATGATCTTCTTGTTCTTTTCACGAGCCGTGCTGATGATGTCCTGAGCGCGGGCTACGATATCGTTTGACTGGGCAACGGCACCCGGCAGGTTGTTCTTCAATATCTGGAGTGAGTTGACAGTTTCAGTCCTCTCGATAGAGCACTTGTCCGAAAAAGGCACACTCGAAGCATCCTTGATCATATCAATCAAGTAATCAATGTGCTTGATGGCGTCGTAGCGCTGGCCTCCCTGATTGAAATTGCTGTTCTCCATTATGGTTTCCTTCCTTTCTTGAATTTGTCCTTTACCACGTCTATTATCTCGGCAGGCACCATCTTTGAAATGTCACCGCCGTAATATCCTACCTCTTTTACAATAGTCGATGATATGAGCGAAAGGTCATCTCTGCAAGGCAGGAGGACAGCGTCATATCCCGGATGAAGCAGTCTGTTCGCAAGTGCGAGTTCCGCCTCGTAACGGAAATCGGACTCTGATCTGATACCTCTTACAACAGCGCAGCAGTCGAGCTTGGTATAAAGATCGACCATGAGCCCGTCCCACTTCATAACCTTAATGTTATCAAGTCCGTCGCCCGCAAGAGACTTCCTGATAAGGTCCTCTCGTTCATCCAGCGAGAAAAGCGGAGTCTTGGCAGAGTTTTCCATGACGGCCACGACAAGCTCGTCGCACAGCTTGGCCGCGCGCCTTGCTATATCCCTGTGACCTCTCGTGAAGGGATCGAACGTCCCCGGGAAAAGCATTACCTTCAACTTTCCGTCTCCTCCTAGCATTTCTTAAAAAATGTTATCACGGTAGTCCCATAACTACAAGAACGAACACTTTTCAATTCCGCGACAAAATCCGCCGGAGGGTTGTCTGACGCATGTTCGACTATGAGCATTCCGCCGTCTTTGAGCATACCGAACCGGCATATGATCTCCCCCGCAGCAAGCACTGCCTCAGGCACCATCTTGTACGGAGGGTCCATGAATATAATATCAAATTTCTCTTCATTTGACCCGAGTTTCTCCAGAGCCTGCGTGAAACCTGCCTTGATGAACCTTATCTCAGGCGAATCCTTCATGCGGATCTTCTCGAGATTTTTGGATATTATCCTTGCCGGATCGCCGCCCTTGTCAACAAGCGTAGCGCGTACAGCGCCGCGGCTGACGGCCTCGATACCTATCTGTCCGGACCCTGAGAAAAGGTCTAAGAATTCGCTGTCCGGAACATCATTCTGGATTATCGAGAACAGGGCTTCCTTGACCTTGTCGGTAGTAGGCCTCGTCTTGTCTCCTTCGGGTGCGAAGAGCACCGTTCCCCTGAATCTTCCCGTTATTACTCTGGGCATGTCACAAAACTCCCATCTTCGATCCGAACCTCAGTTCGAACATCTCTTCTATATTCCTCTCGAGCGTTTCCGCTTCGCTTCCGCCCTTTGCAAGCAGCGCGTTTACGGCATCGCAGGCCTCGGAAGCTATGGGCAGGTCGGTATAAAGGTTCGCCGCGCGGAGCGTCGGAATGCCGTGCTGCCTTGTTCCGAAGAAGTCTCCGGGGCCCCTTATCTCAAGGTCCTTCTGCGCAAGCTCGAAGCCGTCCTGCGATTCGCACATCAGCCTCATCCTTGTAAGGGCAAGCTCTGACCTTGATTCGGAAACAAGTATGCAGTAGGACTTTTCCTTACCTCTTCCGATACGTCCCCTGAGCTGATGGAGCGTTGAAAGTCCGAACCTGTCCGCATCCATGATTATCATGATGTTAGCTCTCGGATTGTCGACACCTACCTCGATGACGGTCGTTGAGATAAGGATCTTTATCTCGCCCGACAGGAACTTTTCCATCGTATCAAGCTTTGTCTGCTCGTTCATCGAACCGTAAAGCACCGCTGACGGGAATCTTGCAGAGATCCCCGTTTCGTCGAGCTTCTGCTTCATCTGGATCACCGAAGTAATCTCCTTCTCGTCAGATCCGTCGTTGCCGATGATCGAATCGTCAGAAAGTTCGTCTTCGTTCTCGTCGATCCTTGCGCAGACGATGTATGCCTGCTGCCCTGATTCGAGCATCGATATAAGTGCATCCCTTGTTTCGGTGCTGTCTTTGGAAGCGGCAAACCATGTCGTGATCGCCTGTCTTCCCGCGGGCTTCTCCCTGATGACCGACGTCTTCATGTCGCCGTAAAGGACCATCGCAAGAGTCCTCGGTATTGGCGTCGCGGTCATGACGAGGTTATGAACGCTGTTGACGCCGCTCTCAAGATCCTTCTTGATGAGGAGCTTCTCCCTCTGCTTTACGCCGAACCTGTGCTGCTCGTCCGCAATGACCAGTGCGAGATCAGCGAAGTCTATGTCATCCGTAAGGAGCGCATGCGTGCCGATAATGACTGACGCTTCGCCGTCCTTTAGTTTTTCCTTTATCTCTTTCTTGACTGAAGCCTTAGTCTTTCCAAGCAAAAGAACGACATTGATCCCGCTGCCTTCAAGGATCCTGCAGGCATTGTCGTAATGCTGTCTTGCAAGGACGGAAGTGGGTGCGAGCATGACCGACTGCTTGCCCATGAGCGCAGTCATCGCCATCGCGAGTATCGCTACCGCGGTCTTTCCCGAACCTACGTCTCCCTGGACAAGACGGTTCATCGGAACGGTCGTCATCATGTCCTTCTGAATGTCTATTATCGCTTTCCGCTGATCGCCGGTGAGCGTAAATCCAAGGCCTTCAACGATCTTCTTCCAGCGTACGGCGACGTCTTTTGCAAGTTCGCTTCCGCTCTCGGGAACTACCTGCTCGGCTACTTCCTTAACGCTGGTCCCGCGGTTATAGAGCTTCATTCCTACTCCGAGAAGGATAAGTTCCTCAAATGCGATCTGGCGTCTTGCTTCCGACGCGTCATCGAGCGACTCAGGGAAATGAACCCTCCTGTATGCCTGCTCCATTGGTACGAATTTTTCCTTCTTCATCACATCTTCCGGGATGCAGCATTTGAGCTCGTTCCCGCAGAGATCCAATGCGGTCTTAATCCATTTGGAAAGCTGCCTTGAAGTGATACCCGCGGTCAGATGGTACACGGGTCTGACAAGTTCGGAAGTGCTAATCTTGTCAGCCTTCTCGATATACGGATTCACCATTTGCGGAGTTCCCGCGAAATAAGTCAGTTCGCCGTGAACGAAACACCTGTCGCCTGCAGTAAACTTGTTCGCCAGATAAGGTGAATTGAAGAACATCAGCTTGATCCTTCCGGATTCGTCTCCGGCCATGAAGCTGAGCGGCTTTGCCCTGCTCCTTATGTTTATCGAAGGGGTGGTAAGGACCGTCAGGAACAAAGAGGCTTCATTTCCGCCTTCGCATGTTGAAACGCGCCCGACCGAGGTCCAGTCGTTGTATCTCCATGGCAGGAACGTTATCAGGTCATAGACCGTGTTTATCTCAAGCTTTGCAAGATGATCGGCAGCAGAAGGGCCTATGCCGTAAAGCACTGATACGGGACTTGAAAGACTTACGGCAGCCATCAGATACGCCTCCTGCAAAAGTCGGAAAGAGGGCACGCCCAGCAGTCAGGCGACTGCGCCTTGCAGTAAGTCCTTCCGAGGTCCACGGACAGATGTCCGATGGCGATCCACTTGTCTTCTTCAAATACCTTCATTATGTCTTTCTCAACCTTAGCAGGCTCATCGGAATCGGTGATGCCTATGCGCTTCATGACCCTCTTGCAGTGTGTATCGACAACGACCGCAGGCGTCCGGTAGATCTCGCCGACTATCAGATTGGCTATCTTCCTTCCTATGCCCCTGACCTTCATGAGTTCGTCGACATCATTAGGGATAACGCCTCCCCACTCGTTTACCATGCGCGACGCAAAATCCTTTACCGAAGCAGTCTTCGAGGCAGTAAGTCCGCAAGGCTTGATCACGGCAGCTATCTCTTCATCAGAAGCGTCAGCGACCGATCTCATGTCAGGGTACTTTTCGAAAAGTTCCTTTGAAGTAAGATTAACCCTTTTGTCAGTGCATTGCGCGGACAATATTCCTCTTACCGCAAGTCTTTCGGGAAGATCAAAATCAAGCGAGCATGCTGAATCAGGAAACGCCTCATTCAAGGCGTTCCACGTCTGCTCTGCGAGTTTTGAACGTGATATCTTCGGCATGTCATTCCTGCCTGTTTTCGGGCGGGAACGGGAAATAGAAAACGAATCTGGCACCGCCAAGTTCAGTACCGTCCTCACAGGAAATGGTCTGCCCGTGTGCCGCAAGGATCTGTTTGCAGATGTAAAGACCTAAGCCGAAGCCTTCAACCTTACGTGAAGTATCAGCCTTATAGAAACTCTCAAAGATCCTCTTACGCTTGGATTCCTCAACGCCTGCGCCTGAATCCTCGATCTGGATCATGATCCTTCTGTTCCTGGGTTCAGATGTTGTCGTAACCTTTATGGAACCGCCCTGTGGAGTGAACTTGATCGCATTGGTGATAATGTTGATTATTACCCTGCAAAGCTGCTGCGCTTCGCCGAAGGCGATTATGCCCGGACCGGGATCCAAAGACTTGATCACAGTAATGTCCTTATTGAAAAGCTGTGCTTCAAGGTTATCGACTATATCATTGATCATGTCGCTGATGTTGAACTCTTCCATCATCTTCGGATCGACATGCGAAAGCGATGAAGCCTCCGTCATCTGCGTGACGAGGGTCCTGATCCTGTCGGACTGCTGCTTGATGAGCATCAGGTAATGATCGTGCTTTTCAGGCGGGATCGTACCGTCCGTCATTGCGGTAACGAATCCGTTGATCGAAGTGAGCGGAGTCCTTATATCATGGGCAATGGACGAGATGAACATCTGTCTGTCGCGCTCGGAGTTCTCCAGTGATTCGATCATGTTGTTGACCGTCATTCCCATTACCGTAAACTCCGAAGATACGGCAAAGCTCGAATAATCTTCAGGTTCTGAGAATCTCGGACTGACCCTTACCGAGAAGTCACCTTCTGCAACGCTCGCGATCGCCCTTGAAATGTCCTTGATCGGCATCAGGCTCAGATAAACGAAGACCGCATAGAGAATGATGGCGATAACCATTGAGATCATTGCGGGAATAAAGATAACGTTGATATATTCGGTAAAAGTCTCACCGGTAGATTCTATGTTCCTTACAAGCAGATAATATGGAGTTCCCTTGATCTGTCTGCAGCTGATCGACATAACTTTGCGCGGATCCTTGCTGCTGTCCCCTGCTCTTCCGGCTTGCTCTGCACTTTTGATAAGATTCAGAACGCCTTTATCCGAAAGATAAGCGGTCCTTCCTGCGCCCTGTTCAACGGAAAGACTGTCTCCGGTTTCAAATTCCGTTGAATTCCTGCTGTAGATACGGCCTTCATTGTCAACAAAATAAATGGAACCGCTGTTCCGGTATATCTCCGAATTGATAAAGCGGTCCACTATCCTTGAATTCTTGAAATTGTCCGAGCCGTCATTGTCCATGGTATATCTGAACGTGCCCGTCTGCATTGAAGTAAGTGATGAAATGTCAGCAGACAGACTGTCGGCAACGGTATCCGTTCCCGTAATAACCTTGACGACAAGGCTGTTATACATATTCTCATAAGAGAGAAAGAGCAGGACGGCAAAGACCACGAGCGTGGTAAATACAAGGAATGTGATTATGAAAACGGCAAAATTAGCCGAGATCTTCCTTCCGCCGTCAGACTTGGGAGCCATGGATTACCTCGTCTCGAACTTATAACCCTTGCTCCAGACCGTCTTAATGCACCAATTCTGTTCCCTGTCAGGATTCTCGATCTTCTCTCTGATCCTCTTGATATGGACGTCAACCGTACGGGATTCTCCGTAGAAATCATAACCCCAGACGTTCTCAAGGAGCTGCTCACGGGTGAAAACGCGGTTGGGATTGGATGCAAGGAAGAAAAGAAGCTCAAGTTCCTTCGGCGGCATATAGATCTCATTGCCGTCAACGGTTACAACGTAACGTACCTTATCCACGGAGAAACCGGGATAAGTAATGATGTCTTCAGCCTTTCCGCCTTCCTGTTCGGCAGAAGCGCTATTATCTCTCTTCTCGGTACGTCTTAAGACAGCCTTGACTCTTGCAAGGACTTCCTTAGGTTCGAACGGCTTCGGAATATAATCATCAGCACCGAGCTCAAGACCGATGATCTTATCGAGCGTATCAGTACGTGCGGTAAGCATGATGATGGGGGTGTCAGAAGTCTTTCTAATCTCACGGCAGATGTCGTTTCCGTCCATGCCGGGCAGCATGAGATCGAGAAGAACGATGTCAGGCTTGAACTGTGTGAAAACACCGACAGCCCTGTCGCCCTGCATGCAAGTGGAAACCTGGTAGCCTTCCTTCTCGAAATAGAGCTTGAGAACTTCGATAATTCCCGGATCGTCGTCAATGAGCAAGACTTTGTTAACTGCCATTAAATCACCCCTCAAACTACTTTTTGTTTATTCCTGCCGGAGAGCTTTAGAACTCCGGTTATCTGTTGTTTTCTGAGGAAGCCTGGTTCTCATCGGATATCCTGCTTACCTCGTCAGCGAATGACTGCGGATCGGTAAAGTCCTTATATACGGATGCGAAACGCACATATGCGACCTTATCCATATTTCTCAGACGGTTCATTATGAATTCACCGATCTCTGAACTGGTTATCTCACGGTTATAAGTGTTGTTGACCTTGTCGGATATCTCGGCAACGATCTTCTCTTTGTCCTGAGGCGATACTCCGCGCTTGGAACATGCGATGTTCAAGCTTGCCATTATCTTATCGGCCATGAACGGTTCTCTTGTCCCGTTCTTCTTTATAACGGTGGGATACAGGTCCTCGATCCTCTCAACTGTCGAAAACCTGTAACCGCATTCTATGCACTCACGGCGGCGTCTGATGGAATATCCGTCTTCAGTAGGCCTGGAATCCAGAACCTTGTCATTATTTTTGCCGCATTTAATGCAGATCATTTATTCTTACTGACCGTCTTTGCCGAACATGAACCAAGGCTTAGCTGACTTCTGTGCAGGCTTAGCTTCCTGCTGGGGAGCTACGTTTGCCTGAGGTCTGCCGCCCATCTGTACGGGAGGCTGCTGAGGCTGCTGGGCAGGTGCGGGTGCAACGGGCTGAGGAGCAGGCTGCTGCATAGGGATCTGCTGTACGGGAGCAGGCTGCTGAACAGGGATCTGCTGGGCAGGAGCTGCAGGCTGCTGTACGGGAGCTGCCTGAGGAGCTACGGACTCGTCACCGAATCTGAATCCCGGAGCAGAGCGCTGAACGGGTGCTTCAGGTGCAGGTGCGGGTGCGGGCTGCTGTTGCTGCTGTCTTGAAATGTATTCAGTTCTGGAAGAACTTGTTGCAGCTCTTGAAGAGATGATCGTAGGATTCTCTCTGGAAAGAACTGATGTGCTTGCCCTGTGGCCTGCGCTTGCATTGATCGTGTTGTCGAATCCTGAAGCGATGACAGTGATCATGAGTTCATCCTCGAGTGAATCGTCAACGACGGCACCAACGATGATCTCTGCTTCAGGAGAAGCTTCGTTACGAACAATAGAGGAAGCGGCATCGATCTCGGAAAGTCTCATTCCGCGTCCGCCTGTGAAGTTGAGGATTACGCCTGTAGCGCCTTCGATGTTCGTATCGAGCAGAGGTGAGTTGATAGCCTGCTTGATAGCGACCTGTGCACGGTCCTCACCGGAAGCACGGCCGATACCCATGTGGCAGATGCCTGCGTCCTTCATGACACGTGTAACGTCTGCCAAGTCGAGGTTGATGAGTCCGGGGATAGCTACGAGGTCGGAAATACCTGCGACACCGAACTTCAGTACCTGGTCTGCCATGTTGAATGCTTCTTCGAAGCTTGTGTTGTCATCAACTACGTCAAGGAGCTTATCGTTGGAAACTACGATGAGGGAATCTACTGACTTCTGGAGTTCTCTGATTCCGCGCTCTGCGTTAGCAGCTCTCTTAGCGCCTTCGAATGTGAAAGGAGTTGTTACTACTGCAACTGTGAGGATTCCGAGGTCTCTTGCGATCTGAGCAACTACGGGAGCTGCACCTGTACCGGTACCGCCGCCCATGCCTGCTGTGATGAAGAGCATGTCTGTGTTAGCGATTGCTTCAGCGATCTCGTCTCTGGATTCTTCAGCGGACTTCTCACCAACGCTCGGATCTGCTCCACATCCCAAACCTCTGGTGACCTTCTCACCGATCTGTATCTTGATCTCAGCCTTGTTACGTGCAAGAGCCTGATTATCCGTATTAATAGCGATGAACGTGACGCCCTGGACACCACTCTCGACCATTCGGTTTACAGCATTGCTTCCGCCGCCACCTACGCCGATTACCTTAATGCTTGCAACATTAGATTCGTCCATTGAATAGCTATGCTTGCTCTCAGACATCCTTTTGTTCCTCCGTATCTTTTATAGTTCCGAAACCAAAATAAAAATATTTCTTGATTAAATAAATATTATTAACCATTCAAAAGTTTAACCTAAACACAAGTTTCAATCAATACAGACAGTGTGAAAAACTGTGTGATTGTAAAGAAAACTTCATATTTATATTAGCATTAAATGCCTGAAATCAAGCATCCATATTAGTATTCGTGGAAAATATTGTCGTCACCGGTCATATCCAGCGCACCGTCAACGGTTATCTTGTCAAAACCGTCGCCGCTGAAGGCATATAAAAGCCATGCCATGTCGTCACTGATCGTCTCCAGACTGTTGAGCTTGATCTGCACGAGATGCCCTGACGGCGAGTAAACCGTCAGGAATATGTATCCGCTCGGTAAGATCCTTACTTCCGAGGTGTTCTCAAACATTGAATAGTCACCGCCTACACTGGCATAATCCGCAGCCAGTATGGCGCCGAGAACTATGATCGCCTTCTTGTAGTCATTCATGTTCTCGATCCTAACAGGTTTGCCCAGTTCGGCAGACGTTACATTAAGTCCGCAAATGATCGGATTTACTGTATCTCCGGAGTCAAATGAGCAGAGTTCGAGAACGATCCCGTCTTTATCGAGAGCCGCATAACCGTCAGGAGTTCTGATATAGCAGACTTTGCTTCTCTCCTTGATCTTGATGTATACCGTCGACGGAAGCTGGATGGTTATCCTGATGTCTTCGATATATGGGTTCTCTTTCTTGATGCGTTCTTCGGTCTTGCCGTAATCAAGTCTTAAGATGTCGATGATGTTGCCGCTGATGCCGCTCATAAGATGCGAGTCGTACTCTAGTCCGACTTCTCTTAAGATCTCTTCATCAGTCAGGACGACATTGCCTTCAATATGAGCATTCCTTACCCTGAATGCAGGCAGGAACAGAACGAGGACCACCATAACGACAAGAGCGGCGGCAATGCAGATGGCTGCAATGCTCTTCTTGTTTAAGGAAACAGTCTCTTTGGGTGCCTTTTCTGGCTTGGGAGCAGGCTTTTTCTGCACCTTGGGAGCAGGAGCCGCCTTCTGGACAAATAAGGATTCTTCCGGTTCTTCAGGTTCTTTTGCTTCTTCTTCAGATTCTTCTGAAGTATCCTTCTCACCTTCACCGGTTTCTTCCGACTCTTCATCAGACTCTTCAGAATCCGTTACTTCTTCTTCCTCTTCTTCATCATCTGAAGGTTCAGACTCTTCATTTTCTTCGGATTCTTTATCTTCTGAAGGATCTGCAGACTCATCAGAAGGCCCATCTTCTAAAGCCTCCCCGTTAACGGCTTCAACCGCTTCTTCGGCAGCCTCATCCAAAGCGTCATCCGCTTCGTGATCTTCCCCGAACAGTCTGTCTAATTCGTTGTCATCCATAGGTCTTATTTTACCATTAAGGATTATTCTTCAAGCGCCGATTTGATGGCATCTGTAATTCTCTTGCCCGTATCCTTGATAGCAAGGTCTGCTGATGCTTTTCTTATCTCTTCCTGCCTTGCCGGATCGTTAAGAAGGCTTTTTAGAACAGGTTCTAATTTTCCTGCTTTTACATCGTCATCGCTGACAACGATCCCGGCACCTTTTGATGCCAGTGAATTAGCGTTATAAGTCTGGTGATCGTGAGCTGCAAACGGATAAGGAACCATTATCGCGCAAGCTCCCGTTGCAGTGATCTCGGCGCATGTAACGGCTCCTGCACGAAGGATCGAACAGTCTGCCGCAGACATATAGAGATCGGGTCTGTCGATATATTCCTTTATCTCAAGATTAGGTATAGCAAGGATCTCGGGAGTGATCTCAACCGAGTTGTGCTTACCTACTGAGATAAAGAAGTGGACGTCTTTGTATTCGGGCTTTTTCGCCGTCTCGAAAATAAAATTCGTAAGTGTAGCAGAACCTAATGAACCGCCCATCGTAAATACCAGTTTTTGGTCAGGATCAAATCCTAATTCCTTCCTGGATTCTTCCTTCGTTCTGCCAAACATCATGTTCCTTACGGGATTGCCTGTATATACGACTCTCGCAGCTTTTGAGAAGATCTCTTCCTGTCCCGGAAAGCCTGTCATTACAAGGGCTGCGCCTCTTGATAAGAACTTGTTGGCTCTGCCCGGGAAAGCATTTGCCTCGTGTATCATTATCGGCACGTGAAGTTTTTTCGCAGCTGACAAAAGAGGTCCGCTGACATATCCGCCGGTGCTTATTACACACTCGGGTTTGAACTCTTCGATGAGAGATATGCACTGCTTCTTTCCGCGCTGCAATGCAGCATAGGACTTAACCATTTTGGGTGAAGGCTTCGAAGGCATCGGGAGCGCTTCCACGTCCTTAAATTCATAACCCGCCTTGGGAATAAGCTCGCCTTCAAGACCGCTCTTTCTCCCGGTAAAGATTATCTTGCATGTATCACCATTAGCTTCAGCATCTTCCTGAAGCAAAGCTGCAATGGCAAGAGCCGGGTTGATATGCCCCGACGTTCCGCCACCTGTGATCATGTATCTTCTCTCCATCTGTCAGTCCTCTGCCTTTAATTCTTTTTGAGAGGCTTCTTCGTTCTTTTTGGAGGCACGTAAAGTTCCGCTTCTTGCAACTGACAGGATAAAACCATAAGCAATAAGAAGCGAGATCTGGGCTGTACCGCCGTAGCTTACGAACGGAAGCGTTACACCCGTAGCCGGTATGACCTGAAGCTCAACCGAGATATTCATCAGAACTTCGACGAATATCAGCGCAGTACATCCCGTGGCTATGGTTCTCGAGAATACGTCTTTGGCCCGCCAGCATACCCTCAGGCACATTCCGAAAGTTACCAGGTAGAGGAGCATCAACAGCACCCCTCCGACAAAACCTGTTTCCTCTATGTAGATCGAGAATATGTAGTCGTTCTGAGCCTCAGAAACGTAATTGTATTTAGATCTCGAATTGCCGAGTCCCACGCCCCACATGCCGCCTGAACCGAGCGCATTGTGAGCGTTATCAACCTGACGAGTATCGTCCTTTGTAAGAGTGCTCTCTTCTTCCTCTTCTTCCTCCTCTTCCTCGTCAGCGCTGAAGATCTGGATACGCTTGAAAACGTGTGCGTAGTTATTCATGAATCTGTCTCGTGTCGATTCAGGTGCCAGAGCAAGTGCAACAGAACCGAACGCGGCGCCGAACAGAATCATGATAAGCATTCCTACCGCCCAGGATTTGAACGGTATCTCAGATACGATTGCACACATGAAGATAACGGCAGCGATGATGATGAAGCATGATACGTGAGGCTGAAGAACGATGACAAGGTCTACGAGAACGCAGAATCCGATAGGAATGATGAAGTCTACAGCAGTATTCACCAGTATTCTTGCCAGATCGGATTTAGGCTGTCTTACCTTGCCTTTCTCCCTAAGCTTTGCGATCATTGCGCGGTAACCGGCAAACGCTACGATCAACGCGACTTTGATGATCTCCGAGCTCTGCAGCTGGATAGGTCCGATGTTGATCCAGCGGCTCGCACCGTGCTCACGTCCTACGCCCATCGCAAGCGTTGCAATAGCAAGACCAAGACTAAATATATAAGATGCAATGGCGATCCATTTTTGAGAGAAGAAATCTATCGGAATGAAGGCTACTGCCAGCATCGCGATAAGTCCTACGACAGTGAATCTTATCTGTCTTGTGAGGAACCACGCGGAATCCTGGAACTGTCCGTATGCGTCAGGTCCTGATACCGAATAGAGGACGACAAGTCCGAATACGACCAGAACAAAGATCATGAGGATCATGGGGATATCAGCAGATCTTACAGCCTTCTCGATGCTCGCGGCATTAATTACCGGCTTTGAAGGCGGTTCGATGAGCTTCTCGATATCCGTTATAACGGCCTTGTTCTCAGCAGGTGCATGAGGTTTCTCATTCACCTGTTTATGAGGCTTTGGCTGTCTGTTCCGGTCCGGCATCTATCAGGCTCTTCCCTTCTCGATAAATCTTTTTGCAACCTTCTCAAAACCGAAACTGTGAGATGCCTTGAAAAGCAGTGCATCACCGTCTCTTACATAATCGGAAAGACGCCGCTCGACATCTTCCGTATCTTTGCACTTCACTATCTCGAGCTTCATGTTGACCATGTGAGCGCCCCTGATAAAATCATCTGCGTTATCACCTGTAACGAACACTCTGTCGAAGTCATACTGGGCACATGCCCTGCCCGTGTTCTCATGAAGACCCGAAGCCTGTTTTCCGAGCTCTAACATACCTCCTAATGCAAGGACTCTGCGGTGTCCCTTAGTCTTCTTGTAGAAGTTGAGGAACGCATTCTCCATTGATTCAGGAGATGCATTATATGCGTCATTCATGACGATATATTTCTCAGTCCAGGTGATCGCTCCTCTGCCGTCCATGGCACTCTTGCTGCTGATAGTCTCAGCTATCTTCTTCTGCATCCCGGGTGTATTAGTTATGCCCATCTGATAAGCACAGAAGATCGCAAAGAGCGCATTTCTGATATAGCTCTCACCATACATTTTTATCTCGAGAGTTTCCTTGAACTCGGATTTGTTGCCCATTCTCGTAAGCGCAACGCCGAATGCCATGCCGGTATCAGTCTCTCTGACATTGTAAGCAGAAACAACAAGAGGACAGGGAAGTCCGTCGTTTTCTCTTACCTGGATCCCTGCAATGAGATTGTTGATGGGGAGCTCCTTAACACATTTGTCGAAGAGCCTCTCGTCATCGCTGTTTACTGCTACGATTCCGCCGTCCGTGAGACCTTCGCAGATCTCCATCTTGGCCTTCATGATATTCTCTTTGGTCTCGAGTATCTCGATGTGCGAATAACCGACATTTGTGATTATCGCAATGTCAGGTCTTGCGATCTTGGTAAGATAAGAGATCTGACCTAATCCTCTCATTCCCATCTCTACAACAATGACTTCCGAATCCTCAGGAGCAGTAAGAATGGTCTTGCTCATGCCAATCTCATTGTTGTTGTTCTTCTTTGTCGAATGGACCTTAAGACCTGTCTTCAGGACTTCACTGATCATGGTCCTTGTAGATGTTTTTCCTACTGAACCCGTTACTCCGATGACCTTGCATCCGAGCTTAAACCTGTAGTGTTTTGCAAGTGCTCCCAACGCATCGACAGTATTGTCAACGATGATCGCAACAGCGCCGTCGGGAACTCTGCTCTCATCATTTGTTACGACTGCGCAGGCACCATATTTTATTGCGTCTCCGAGGAATTTATTGGCGTCGAAATTCTCACCGGGAAGAGCAAAGAATATGTCGTCCTGCTGGATGGTTCTGGTATCTGTGGAAACGCCTTTTACTTCGATCGAAGTCGCGAAAACATTATCTTCAACTTTGTATACGATTCTGCCGCCGACGGCTTTCTTCACTTCTTCCAAAGTAAACTTAGCCTTCTTGTTTTTCCTTGCAATTACTGCGTCTGCAGCATGTTCGCAGTCGTCAAAATGTATCGTCTTATCAGCAAAGATCTGATAGTCCTCATGGCCTTTTCCTGCGATGAGAACAGTATCGCCTTTTCTGGCGATATTAACAGCAAACTGAATAGCTTCGCTTCTGTCAGGTTCGATCTCATAATATCCTTTGGTCTTGGATATTCCCGTAACGATATCTTCGATGATCGCATCAGGTTCTTCTTTTCGCGGGTTGTCAGATGTAATGATGGTAAAGTCAGACAGATTGCCGGATACTTCACCCATCTCAAAACGTCTGGTCCTCGAACGGTTTCCGCCGCATCCGAAGACAGTTATTATCCTGCCTTCCGTATATTCCTTGAGTGTGTTCAAAACACTCTCAAGAGCTGCCGCGTTATGCGCATAATCGACAAGGATATTTACGCCGAATTCATTCTCAACGGGCTGCATTCTTCCGGGTACCGAGATGGTCTCGAGAGCCTTTTTCGCAGCTTCGATATCAATGCCTTCGAGATATGAAGTGCAGAGCGCGCAGAGTGCATTATAAACATTGAATTTTCCGGGGAGGGCAACAAAGATGTCTCCCTTGTAATACTCCGAATCGAGCTCGAAAACAGTACCCGTAACATGACCTCTTCTGTCAGGCCTTAAGTTCTTTGCAACGAAGTCTGCTTTGCCGCCGATGCTGTATGTAATAAGGTCCGTTTTGCCCTTGCAGTAATCAATTACCCTATCTGCCGCACTGCAGTCTGCATTTAGGATTCCCTTATCGCAGTTATCGAAGATATTAAGTTTGCAGGAGATATAATCTTCCATATCAGGATGCTCATTGGGAGCGATGTGATCTTCGTAAAGATTAGTGAAAGCAGCTGTCTTATATCTGATTCCTCTTACCCTGTCGAGCTTAAGGCCCTGCGATGAGACTTCCATTACCAGTGAATCAGAATTTTTCTCTACGAGCGAATTCATCATCTCATACAGATCCCTTGATTCCGGTGTTGTGTGAGCTGCGTGGATCTTCTCGTTTCCGATGATGTTGCACACGGTTCCGATAAGTCCGGTCTCATGGCCGCTCTTAAGGAAGATCTCCCTCAGCATAAATGCCGTTGTTGTCTTACCCTTTGTTCCGGTAATACCGTAAACGGCGAGTTTATTCTCGGGGTGATCATAGAAATTGGCACACAAGTCAGACAGATGCTTATGCGTATCTCTGATCTCAATTATTGCCGGGTCGTATCCACGTGTCTGATCAATTAATTCTTCTTCGGAGTATCCGTCTCTGGTACTGTCGATAACGATCGCGCCTGCACCCTGCTCTGCAGCCTTAACAGCAAAAGAATGGCCGTCAACGGTAAAGCCCTTGACGCACACAAAGAGCGAGCCGCCATTTACCTTACGCGAATCGTATTCTACAGAAGTGATCTCCTTGTTAAGATCACCGGAAATGAGTCTGTATTCGATGTTTTCAAGAACGCTTTTAAGCAGCATCTCTTACTTCCTTTTTCCGTTTTATTCATTAGTCCTAAGACCGACAATATATTAAAACAAAATGCCCGTAATCTTATGTGGCAAAAAGAATGAAAATATAAGCACGGCGCATCGTATGTTTGTGCGCCGGCCTACTTAATCATCTTCGTCATCCTGGTCTTCAGGAGGAAGAGCATCTATTCTTCCGTCCTCATTTGTTCCTCCGCTGTCATTACTGACAGTGGTCTCCGCGGTATCCGTATAAGTCGGCGAGACTGTTTCCGAGAGCGTGACAATTATAATGTCACCCGCATAGACAGTCGAACCCGCAGCCACACTCTGGTCGATGCAGAGACCTTCAATGTCACTGTCTCCGCTGATCTTACAGTTCAGATTGACCTTGAGACAAGCCTCGATACATTCGATTGCCGACATTCCTGTCATGTTCGGAACTCTCGTTGTAAGCCACTCATCCTTTGTTACGCCCGCAGGATAAAGAACTACAATACCGGTCTTATAGAGCGTGTGCGTATAGTCCGGATGGGTCGTGGCAATTATGGTATCTGATGTCATATCCATTGTCCCGTAGAGTGTCGAAAGACCGTTGATGGATATTCTTGAAGCTGCCTGTGCAGCGGTCATTCCTTCAACCTCCTGAACGTACCATTCCTTGAGGAGCTGGTCGTATTCTTCGGTCGTAAATCTTCTCTCCACGCCCATGTACGAGAGCGTTCCTTCAACTATCTTTGCAGCAGTGGAAGCCGCAGAAGATGAACCGACCGAGTGGTCTCTGGGCTTGTTGATTACGACAAGAACGGCGATCTTAGGATCGTAAGAAGGTGCATAGCATGAGAATGAGAGCACGTGCGCACCCTTGAGCTCACCGACATCGATCGTGGATGTAGATGTCTTGCCGGCTACGGAGTATCCCGCTACCTTACCTGCTGAACCGGTACCGTCTGATACAACGCCTTCCATCAGGGTCCTTACTCTGCTGCAAGTTTCTTCTGAGAAGACCGTACGCACAACTTCAGGTTCGATCTCGTCAATAATGTTTCCGTCAGGGTCAGTAATATACTTAACAACGTGCGGAACAAGAAGATCACCGCCGTTGATGATGGCGCAGTAAGAAGTGATCAGCTGGATCGGTGTTACCGTCGAAGACTCGCCGTAAGCAAGAACCGCCATATCGACCGTTGTAGGCTCGCTGTGGAAGATACCCTTACCTTCAGCAGGAAGATCGATTCCGGTCTTGTCATAGAATCCGAGCATGCGGACGTAAGAATAGTATTTCTCCAGTCCGATCTTATACGCAAGCTGCGTAAATATAGGGTTGCAGGAGTTCTGGAATGCTTTCTCCAATGTCTCCCACCCGTGATTGTAACCGCCTGATTTCTGGAGCCAGCATGAGATCGTGTGTGTCGATGAGATCGCTATAGGCTCATCACTGAACTGGTCCTGTTCACTCGCAAGGTTTTCCTCAAACGCCATGCATGTCGTAAGCGACTTGAATGTTGAGCCCGGCTCGTAAGTATCTGATACGCATCTGTTACGCCAGCAGTTACCCATTACATACTGCACCTGTTCATCAGATGTCATCAGACTCCACTCATCAATGCCCAGATTTGAAGGCATTGCATAAGGATCATTACAGTCATAATTTGGTAGAGACACCATCGCATAGATAGCACCCGTATAAGGGTTCATAACAATGGCGCAGACGCCGTCGATCGGATCGTACTTCTCATATGCTTCCTTCGCAGCTTCTTCTGCGATCCTCTGGATACTGATATCGATATTGGTAACTATGTTGTTGCCGTCAGAAACCGGTATGGATGTCGCATCAGAATAAGGCAGTACGCCGCCCGTGATCTCGTCCGTCTCAGAATATCTGTATCCGTCTTCACCGGATAAAACATCATTGTAGTAAGCTTCGAGACCATAAAGACCGTTGAGGCTCACACCGTCATTTTTTGCATAGCCGATAACCTGGGATGCGAGGCTTCCGTAGTTGTAATATCTCTGCGGAACGGCAACGAATCCGAAGCCCTTGACCTTGTTATCCTTCAGGTATTGCTCAAAAGCTTCCTTTGTCTCGATCGGAACATTCTTAGTGATGTCGCATCCTTCGACATCATTCCTGGAATCGTTCTTGTCCGTCGGATCGACGGGAATAATCGAATCCATCTTCTCATATGTGACTCCGAGATAAGATACGGCAGCTTCTATTATCTGTTCTCTGGTAAGATCGGTGGAGGTTACCATCTTAGGTGAACAGATAACCGTATAGTCGTATGTATTAGATGCAAGAGGAACGCCGTTTGCATCGTATATCATTCCCCTGTTGGCGGCATATGTCATAAGAGTCCACTGCTCATCTGCAGCAGCTCTGGCATACTTGTCGTAATCGGTTACGGTCGTCTTGTAGAGGTCATATACGAGATAGAAAGAGTATAAGACTACCAGCACGGCAACAACGCCGATCCAGACCTTCGCAAAGTTACGGGATATGTGGTTCGTCTCCTTCTTGGACGGACGTGCTTCCTTCTCCTGTGACTCCTGCGCGCTCTCCTCTTTGCGTAATATTTTCGAGCCCTTCACCGGGCCCTTGTTATTACTGGTCGGGATGTGAGGCATAGTAGTCAGCCAAAGCATCCTTGGAATCATTATACGCGTCTTCGTTGATTCCTTCGGAGTTATAGTTAGTTCTCGTACGGAGAGAGTCGGTATTGGGAACGGGTAAGTTTACTACCTGATTCTGGTTAGGATCCTGCATTCCGAGAGCTAATGCCTGCGCACGGATCATATCCATGTCGGTTACGCCGTTGGCATTCTCTTCTGCATTTACGATCTCACGTTTTGTCGTATTGATCTGGTCCTTGAGATTGGAATTGTCTCTTGCAAGTTCCGAGATTTCCGTCTGGGGATAGAGCAGGAGCATTACCAAAAATCCCATGAGGATAACGAGTCCGATCGCTACGATCGTCTCGAAAAACTTCCTTCTGTAAAGTTTTCTGTTCTTCCTCTTCCGTTCGAGGATATAATCCTTGCTCTCATGTTCCATAGCATACTGGACAGTTCTCTCATGAACGTCCTCATAAGATACGAACTCAGTCTCAGGCTCGATCTCCAGTGATTCGTAGGGTTCTTCTTCGATCAATAATGTCTCGTTTGCAACAACTTCACCGTCTTTGAGCGTAAGGTTTGTCTTACCCGCAGACAGTACCTCGTCGAGCGTCTCGTCCCGCGCTCCGACTTCAAAGCTATTCGCTTTTCTTCTTGATACTACTGCCATTACCTTACTTCTTTCCTCAAATGATCAATTAGTTGTATTGTTCGTTGTCGTTCCTCTCAAACACTCTGAGCTTAGAACTCCGTGACCGAGGATTAAATTCGATCTCTTCTTCAGTAGGCTCAACCGGTTTTTTAGTAATAACCGTTCCGAGTGACTTCTTGCCGCAAACGCATACGGGAAAATCACGGGGACATGTGCAGGGGCTCTCAGCCGTCCTGAATGCTTCCTTTACGATCCGGTCTTCCAGCGAATGGAATGAGATAACACAGAATCTTCCCTCAGGCTTAAGCTTTCTGATTCCGTCCTGAAGCAAAGTCTCAAGACCTGACAATTCGTGGTTAACTTCGATCCTTATAGCCTGGAAGCATCTCTTTGCCGGATGCTGGTCCTCACCGCTTCCGTGACCGGGCATATATTCCTTGATCGCTGCTGCGAGTTCCGTGGTCCTTGAGAAAGGCTTTGTCTTTCTTCTCTCAACGATGCCGTCAGCAATCCTTCCTGCATGACGCTCTTCGCCGTAATCTCTGAATATCCTCTCGAGTTCGTCTCTCGAATACTTATTTACTACTTCTGCAGCTGTCAGCCACTCATTCGGATCCATTCTCATATCGAGAGGACCGTTCTTCATGTATGAGAAGCCTCTCTCAGCAGTATCGAGCTGATACGAAGAAACGCCGAGATCAGCCATGATGCCGTCAACCTTACCGATCTTAAGGCTGCGGATAATGTCATCGATATCTCTGTAATCCGACTTGACAGGCATCCAGTCGATCCCTGCAAAATCTTCTCTTCTCTCCATGCATGCAGCAAGTGCAGCATCATCTTTATCAATAGAAACAAGGATTCCCTGCCCCTTCATTCTCCGCGCAATCTCCGCACTGTGCGAACCGCCCCCGGCAGTACAATCTACATAGATTCCGCCGGGTCTGACGTTAAGAGCGTCGACCGTCTGATAAAGCAGTACCGGAATGTGGTCAAAATCAGAGACCTTCAACATAATACTTCGTCTCCAATCCTTCTATGCTGCTGAGGTCGTGATCCTCATTGTCATAGAATTTCTTAGTGCAGATGTCTAACTTGCCTTCATCATTAAATACGCAGATCTCGTCGCCCGGCTTGGCACCGATACTGTCCCAGAGTTCAACGTTAACGGAGATCCTGCCCTGAGAATCAACATTAACTTCGTAAGCCTCACCGATGATCGCCCTCTTGATCTTACGTGCATTGGCATCCATCATGTTGAGCTTGGCAAACTGGGGCTTAACGACATTCTCAAAATGCTCCTTCGTGTAAACGCACAGATAGCCGACATCAAGGCTGTTTGTTACAACGACCTCGGCGCCGAGCAATTCCTTTTGCTTTGCAGGGATGAAAAATCTCCCCTTTGCGTCTACCTTTTTAATGTCTCTCATCTGATACTCTCTGCTTTATTTGTGGTAATAGGAGGCATCGCGGCCGAAATCAACCACTTTCCTCCACCAGTATGGGAAATATCTCCCCGAATCACCACACAACTGTATTTTATTCGTAACATTCTTTTAATGCAAGGGGAATTTTGTAATTTTACGGAAATTTGTTAAAAAAATTTTCGGAGTGGGAAAAGGCTCTGTTATTCATGATCCGGCAGCCCGCTTACAACAAGTTCAGGAGTCAGACTAAGCTGCTTTTGCCCGGAATTTCCGGTATCCGCGGAGTTGGGAATGCTGATGAATTCAACGAACAGCAAAAAGTATGGTAAAAAGTATGGCTTAGGCCATATGTTTTGCCATAGTTTTCGAGGTCTTGAGGGGATTTCTATGGTAAAAAGTATGGCTCAGACCATATGTTTTACCATAGTTTTTCCGGGCACTTCAAAATCCCGTTTAGTTTCCCGTTACGTAACGGGTTTTTAAACGGGAAAATACCAACTTTAGTATCAAAGTTTCTGCCGGACAGATAAATACGTTTTTCAATACGTTAATAAACGCATTCACAAACTTAAAATCGCCCGAAAAAGGCCGAAAATGCGTTTAAGAGTACGTATGCAAACGTATTTAAAAACGTATTTTAAACCGGGATTTAGCTATTACGTTTGAGAGAGTTTAAGTCCGGCTCCGGCACTGCAAAAGACCGGCGGGAATCACTCCCCCGGCAGCCTCTTTAGTTAATGTTATTGGGATAACTGAATATCAGCCGTCAATAACTTCCCGAAGTCCGGGATATGAAGGGATCGCACCCTTACGCCTGACGCTGATGGCACTAAACCGGTTAGCGAAGTCAAGGCATTCACCGATCACAGACGAAGGACACGAAGCCAGATCTTCCCTTAAGATGCCAAGAGACTTAAGCTTCCAAAGGAACGAACCTATGAAGCCGTCGCCGGCACCGGTTGTATCGACCACATTTACCTCAGGACATGCCGATTCAACAGTGCCATTGGAATTGACAGCACACGCGCCGTCCTTGCCCTTGGTGATTATCACGAGTTTGACGCATCCCGTAAACAGCAGAGGGAGCGCCTCATCTATTGAGGCCGTTCCGGTTATGAACTCCAGTTCTTCATCAGATATCTTCAAAATGTCACAGTCGGGGATAAATTCCCAGATGACGCGCTTTAACGCATCCTTGTCATCCCAGAGCATGAATCTTAAGTTTGGATCAAAGCTTACGATGGCGCCCTGTCTTCTCGCGATGGCAACAGCAGCGCGGTGCGCGTCCTTCATCGGGAAGTCGCCCAGGGACACGCTGCAGAAATGCAGGGCATAGCAGTCGTCGAACATGTCGCCAGTTACGTCCGAGGCATCGAAAAGCATATCGGCAGAAGGATTCCTGTAGAACGAATACGTGCTCTTGCCGTCTGTCGTATGGCTTACAAAGGCTAAGGCAGTATTGGCTGCAGAAGTATAACTGATGCAGGATGTATCAACGCCCGCTTCATTCAGAGTTCTCGTGATGACATCGCCGAACGGGTCATTGCCAAGCTGGGTGATCATGCGGGATTTGCCGCTGAGCTTCGAGAAAGCACCGCACACATTGGCAGGCGCTCCGCCCGCCGCAGGCGAGAACGATCCAACCTCGTAAAACTCGCAACCCTTCTTATCAGGGATAAAATCTATCAGAGCTTCGCCGATCGCCACGAGCGTATCCCTAAGCCTTAATGCCGTAACTTCAGCATCTGCACCCGTTACCCCTACCCTTACCTGACTGTAAGCAGGATAGAATCTGGTGCTCATGACATATCGACCGTTATTAATATAGATTTCCAAAGAAGACTTATCGGCAATTATCCTAAGGCCGGTAAGTTCATCAGTCTTTATCTTTCTTATTGTTCTTCCATAACCTTCTTCATTGAGTTGAAGGCTCAGAACGCCGCAATCTTTGCTCCAGCTGATCTTTGCACCCGATATGGAAACGGAAACACTGTCAGAAAAATCCGAAGCGGTTACCTCAAACGGCAGTCCTTCCCACGCTTCGCCATCGATCTTTTTGCTGCCGCACTTAAGCGAATCAAGTTCGCGGATGGGATTCTGCATTATCCTGCCGTCAGGTCCGACGGTCAGTTCACGAGGCAAAGTCAGGCAGTGCTGCCATCCCAGTTCCACTGTGGGATTTGAATAAGAATCATCACCTATTCCCATCCATCCGATAAGGATCCTCCGGCCGTCAGGCGCTGCAAAAGTCTGAGGCGCGTAGAAATCAAATCCGTAATCGAATTCTTCGAAGTCTTCTAATTCTTCTCCGTTAACTCTGAAATATCCGCTCTGGAAAATGTTCTGCATGCGGTATTCCCCGCGTTTAATTCCCTGAGGACACAGAGCAAGGAACGTCCTGCCGTCCATATCGAACATATCAGGGCATTCCCACATATAACCCATGTCAGGAACTGACAGACAGCTTTTGTATTCCAGAGAATCCACAGAGAGACCTTCATAGATGAGGACGCATCCCCTGTCATCGACGGTTCTGGCGCCAAGCACCATCTTATACATGCCGTCCGAGATCCATACCTTGGGATCTCTTACATGGCAGGAACAAAAAGAAGGATAATCGGAATTTCTGAGGATGACTTTTTTCGCAGACATGGCATCACCGTCAGAAGAAGTGACGCTTATGACGTTCGCTCCGCGCCCTTCAAGAACATAATCGTGACTGCCTTCTTCCATAACATTGCCCGTATAGAAGAATTCGATGCGGTCTGCAAAGCTTACTGCAGAACCTGAGAATACGCCGTCACGGTCTTCGGGAATATCCGGTTCTAAAACTATGCCCTTATACTTCCACGAGAGAAGTTCCGAGCTCACATAGTGGCCCCATCTGCGGGCCGAACTGCCATCGGGCGTGCCCGGTGAATACTGGAAATACACATGATAACAACCGTCAAAGAAGCACAGACCGTTAGGGTCGTTGATCCAGCCTTCAGGCGCTTCTATGTGAAGATTCTGTCTCCATTTACGGTTCATGGAACGCCTCCGCTACGATATGTTGCGAGACATTGAATAATTCAGGATTATACCGAATGCGAGATAATTGATCAGCATCGCAGTTCCGCCCAGACTGATGAACGGGAGCGGGATTCCGGTAATAGGAAGAAGTCCTACGGCCATGCCCATGTTCTCGATGAAGTGGAAAGCGAAGTATCCGGTAAGACCGGTGATCGTATAAGAAGCCGTCTTGGACGGGATCTTGGCAGCGACGTAAAGACACCTGCCCAGGAAGAAAAACGCGAGGACTATTACAGCCGTCGTTCCGATAAATCCCATATGTTCCGATATGGCGGCGAAGATAAAGTCACTCTCCTTAACCGGCACGCTCGTAAGGATTCCCGTGTGGTTGCCGGTCAGACCTCCTGACATGATCGCATATTTGGACTGCATGAGATTGTACTCCGAACGGGGATCCGAACCCTGGAATACAAGTGATAATATACGGTTCTTCTGGTAGGGCTCCAGATAGAACATCCATACCGCCGGAACGATGATAACGACGAAGGTTGAGAATGCCAGCAGGAAGTATCTGTAGCGGACACCCCAAACGAAGAGCATGCATACGAATGTGAATACGATAACCATCGCGGTACCGAAGTCCGGCTGCGTCAGGATAAGGAGCATCGGCGGCGCGTATACGAGCGCCATGATCCCGAAACCTTTGAGGATCGTATATTCCTTATTTGTCATCTTCTCGAAAATATCCGCGGCCACCATTACGAGTCCGATCTTTGCAAGCTCGGACGGCTGGAAGTTACCGATAACAGGAAGATTGAGCCATGAGTCGGCGCCCCATGTAACCTTAAGTGAATAACCGTCGATAGGAACCAGGATCAGGAGGAGCAGGGAGACCGCGTAGATCGCCCTTCCGATGATCTTCATGAAGTGGGAATCCAGAACGCACAGTATAAGTGCGGCAATGATGCCGGCAACTGTTGCGACTATCTGTCTGTAGTAGTTTCCGGGATATGCGGCATAGCCTTTGGACAGTACCTTCTGAAGTACATAAAGGCCGATTATCGTCATTGTAAGAATGGGTACGACAAGATAATAGTCGACGGTCTTCAGACCGTCTCTCCCGCGAAGTTTAACTACGCCGGAACCAGCCTTATCCATTATTTACTCTTTCCTGCTCCTGCTTCTTCATAGAGCTTTGCAGGGAAAGGTCTCTTCTCCATCCTCTTGTATCTTGCATACGCAATGTAAAGGAGCGATGCAACTACGAATATGAGCGATAAGAGCTGTGAGGTCCTGATGCCTGTGTCACCTATATAGAGTGAATCTGTTCTCATGCCTTCGATGAAGAATCTTGCTGTTCCGTAGAGAGCAAAATACGTGCATGCAGTCTCGAAAGCGATATTCGAATGCTTTCTGACATAAAGAAGTATGAAGAAAATCGCGAGATCTGCCAAAGACTCATAGAGGAATGTGGGATGAACCGGCATTGTGGATACAAGTGTCGGGCACTGTGATTCCAGATACTGCTGAACAGTTGAGCTTGTCATGCCCCAGGGAAGTGTCGTCGTTGTACCGAAGCACTCCTGGTTGAAGAAATTGCCCCATCTGCCGATAGCCTGTCCCAGCGGAAGATAAACGACACCATAATCAGCGAGTTCCCTGAACGGGATCTTCCTGACGCGGCACATAACGATCACGCCGAGGAATACGAGGATAACGCCGCCGTAGATCGCAAGTCCGCCGGATCTTAAGTCAAAGATCGATTTAAGGTCTTTGCTGTATGTATTCCAGTTGCAGGCAACGAAATACGCTCTGGCACCTATGATGGCACATGGGATGGTCACAAGGATCGTATCGTAAACAAGTCCTTCAGGGAAGTTCAGGCTCTTAGCCTGCTTAACTGCAAGAACAACAGCAAGCACGAGAGCTGCCGCGATCAGAATGCCATACCAGTAAACCGGCATGTTTCCGATCCTGAAAGCTATGGGGTTGACATCAATATTGATTCCCAAACCCGGAAACTTAACTTCTACCATATCGATCATTTGTCCTTATCCTCCATACCCTGTATGGGTCTTCTAAATCCTTGATATATTACCACAAAATAAATAATATGACTCTCACCCGTCTCAAATCACGGTCTAAATGAGGTTTTTGACATAATCTGCCGCCTGTTCCTTATTGCGTTCCACGGCTAAGATCAGTTCTTCTTTGGATGAATAGTGCTCTTCAGGGCGCAGGAAATGCAAAAGCTCAACAGAGATGGCCGCACCGTAGACGTCTTCATCAAAGTTCATTATGAACGTCTCGACTACGTCATTGACCGCATCTTCGAGCGTAGGTCTTCTGCCGACGTTCGTTACACCGTAAAGGACTCTCTGTCCCAGAAGCACACGGGAGACATATACGCCGCGTCTTACGACAAACTTATCTTCAGGAACCACAATGTTGACCGTGGGAAACCCCATCGTCCTGCCGAGCATCTTGCCCTGAACGACATATCCTGAATAAAAATAGTTCCTGCCGCAGAGTTCTCTTGCAAGACCTGCATCGCCGTCATTAAGTGCTTTGCGGAGCCATGTCGTGGATATCTTCTCTTCTGTTCCTTCGAGCATATGATCCTTAACGACGATAACGCGCATGTTGTTTGCCTTGGCGAATTCCCTGATCATGTTCACGTCACCCTTTGCATCACGGCCGAATCTGTAATCTTCGCCCATAACGAGAGTGTCACCTATGCAGCGGTTCATGATGATGTCCGTTAGATACTGAAGAGGTTCCATATCCTTCACGTCATCAAAATCAAGGACCAGTATCTCATCCGAACCGAGGCCGCCGATAAGTTTTGTTCTCTCCTGAGATGTATAAAGAGGTTTGCTGTCACTCTTATTGAGATTTGCAAATGTCTGCACGGTCGATGTCAGGCCGTCACGCTCAGCGATCGTAACAGCCTTTTTGATTATGTCCTGATGGCCCAGGTGCACACCGTCAAAATAGCCGAGTGCGATCACCCTGCCCCTCGTAAACAACGGGAGATCGTTAAGAGTATATGTATTGCAAACTTTAATCATGAGCGTAAAGCCTCTCGATCCTCATTGTTAATCGTCCGTTCTCCATGGCTGGGAAAACGACTGCTATAAGACTGCCTTCGGAAGTTGCCCTGTAATACACCCTGTTCTCGTCAGATACTTCATGATCCACCGGGCCCGGGAAAGCGATCTTCCTTCCGAACTTGATGTCTTTTGTCTGCTTGCCGTCAAGTTTTATCTCGGGCAGGAAGCTTATGGTTTCCGATGCATCTCTTACAAAAGAGAAATCCCCGTCCTCTGCCATCTTCTCAAGTTCTTCAGGAGTAAATGCATCCTTGACGCTGAACTGTCCGTTTACTGTCCTTCTTAATTCTTCTGCATATGCACCGTAACCTGTTATATCACCCAAGTCAGAGCAGATTGTCCTTATATATGTTCCTTTCGAGCACATGCAGTCAAAATCCACGGCAAGGCCTTTATCACGCTTCTCGATATTTGTTATGTCAAGCGAATAGATATTTACCTTAGCGGGCTTAAGATCCGGCAACTCGCCTTTTCTTGCGAGCTCATATGCTTTGACACCGTCGATCTTTTTTGCCGAATATGCGGGAGGGAGCTGCTCTTTGGTTGCCTTAACTTTTTCCATGGCGCTCCGGATCACCTCGTAATTACTGTTTTCGAGCGCGGCAATATCATCAGATGAAGGATAGTTCTCTGTTACGAACTCTCCTGTCTTATCCATTGTGTCTGTGGTGGCTCCGAAAACACATTTGCAGGAATAACCCTTATCGAACCCTTCGCAGAACCTTAAGAACTTTAAGCCCTTGCCGACAAACACGGGAAGAAGACCCGTTGCAAACGGATCTAATGTTCCCAGGTGTCCGACTTTACGGGTTCCGAGGAGTTTGCCGATGAAGCGGTCAGTCTTAAAGGAAGTCCATCCCTCGGGCTTGTCAACAAGGATGAAGCCGTCTTGAATCATATGTCAGCCTGGACCCTCTTGATCACTTCTTCTGCAATCTCAATTACATCACCGTTCTTAACGGTAAAACCTGCAGCTCTGACATGTCCGCCGCCGCCGAATCCTTCAGCGAATTTGGAACAGTCGAAGTATTCCTGGGATCTTATATTGCCTCTTATCTCGCCTGACTCAAGCTGTCTTAAGACTATGGCAAGTTCAACGCCGTCAATGTCACGCATCGCAGATACCACATCGTCAACACCGTCCGGTCCTGCGCCATATTCCACGAACTGCGAATACGGAACAACGGTCAATGCAAACTTGTCATCACAGTAGAACTTAACCTCAGATCTCGCCTTCGCGGATAAGAGGAATTTCTGCTTGGTCTTGCGGTCAAAAAGGTTATAGCAGACTTCGGATATGTCGCCTCCGAGATCGATCAGCATTCCTGCAGTTTCCAGTGTCTCGGGGCGTGTATTCTTGAACGTGAATCTGCCTGTATCGGTAACGATCCCCGCAAGGACTGCTTTGGCAGCATTGGGATGAAGAATATCCTTTAATTCTTTTCCCGTAAGCTCTGCCATCTGGCAGGCGACATAGAACACCATCTCGCAGGCAGATGAACTGTCAGGATCGATCCAGAGATTATCTGAACGTGTCGTAACGGATGCATGATGATCGATAACTATCTTGCTGCTGATCGAATCAAAGATCTCTCCGCAGATTCCCATTCTTGAGCCTTCGGAGCAGTCACATGCAACAACGGCTCCGATCTTCTTGCCGCCGATTGTTCCATTGGTTCTGTATTCTTTTGCAAGGTCTGAATCTGAATCCGGCTGGAAAAACAGTTCATCGATCTTAAGGAAAGACATGTTCTCAGGAAGGCTCTCCGGAATGGCAACGTAAGCGTCGCCGCCCAGAGCCCTGATCATGCTGACAACTCCGGAGGAAGAACCTACGCAGTCTCCGTCAACACTTCTGTGAAGAAAGACGAGGATGACCTCATTATCAGCCTTCGTCTTCTCTATAACGCTTAAGATGTTCTTAGCGCTTCTGGCGCTCCCTTCCTTATAGCGTTCTCTCATTTAAAACTCCATTCTGATAAACGAAGAAAGTAACTGCCATATGACAGTTACTCTTCTCCGCTCTTGCCGTTTTTCTCTTCACGGGCAATTCTTCTTGCCTCGTCTTCCTTGATCGTCTTCTCGATCAAAGACTCCATCCTGAGCGCTTCGTTAAGAGTGTTGTCGAGCTTGAAGCACAATTCCGGCGCAACTCTCAGATTGATCTCCTGCACCGTCTCATAACGGATGAAACCCTTTGCGTGTTCTATGGCTTCCATAGCTTCCTTCTGGGTCTTCTCATCGCCGTAGACAGAGATAAACACAGTCGCATGAGATAAGTCGCGGCTCATCTTAACAGATGTAACGGACGTCATTATAGGAACTCTCGGATCCTTTAACTTCGTCGCGATAATCGTCGAGATGATCTTCTGTATCTCATCTCCGACTATCTCAGGTCTTCTGTTCTTCATATCAGTCCCTCTTAACTTCGATATTACCGAATGCCTCGATAACGTCGCCGATCTTAATGTCGTTATATCTCTCAACCGTAAGACCGCACTCATGTCCGGATACTACTTCCTTAACGGAATCCTTCTCATGCTGCAGTGAACCGAGAACGCCTGTATAAACGACCACGTCGTCCCTGATGACTCTTACGTTGGAAGATCTCTGGATCTTACCGTCTGTAACATAGCAGCCGCCGATAGTACCGATACCGCTGACCTTGAAGAGCTGTCTGACTTCTGCGTGACCCCAGATAACTTCTTCGATCTTCGGAGCAAGCATACCCTTCATAGCGTTCTCAACGTCTTCGATAGCGTTGTAGATGACGCTGTAGAGTCTGATATCAACGCCTGTCTCTTTTGCCTTATCCATGATCATCTGTGAAGGTCTTACGTTGAAGCCGATGATGATCGCATTGGATACGTCAGCAAGTACGATATCTGATTCGTTGATCGCACCGACTGCGCCGTGGATAACGTTGATCTTAACTTCTTCGTTTGTGAGCTTCTCCAAGGACTGCTGAACGGCTTCGACAGAACCCTGAACGTCAGCCTTGATGATGATGTTGAGATCCTTAACGTCACCTGCTGCCATCTGTGCTGCGAGTGTATCAAGGCTCATCTTCGATGATCTGTGGAGCTGCTCTTCTCTCTGCTTGATCTTACGCTTCTCAACGAGCTGTCTTGCTGTCTTATCGTCGTCTACTGCAAAGAGAATCTCACCTGCCTGGGGTACTTCAGGAAGACCTAAGATCTCGACAGGGATCGAAGGACCTGCCTTCTTGATCGCCTGTCCCTTGTCATCGTACATGGCTCTTACGTTACCGAGGATAGGACCGCATACGACTGTATCGCCCTGTCTCAATGTACCGCGCTGTACGAGAACGGAAGCAACAGGACCTCTGTTCTTGTCGAGCTTTGCCTCGATGACGGCACCCTTCGCCTGGCTCTTAGGATCTGCCTTGAGCTCCATGACGTCTGCTGTAAGCAGAACGTTTTCGAGAAGGTCGTCAATACCTGTACCCTGCTTAGCTGAGATAGGTACCATGATAGTCTGACCGCCCCACTCTTCGCAGATAAGTCCGTAATTTGTAAGTTCCTGCTTAACTCTGTCAGGATTTGCGCCCGGCTTATCGATCTTGTTGATGGCAACGATGATCTCCGTGTTGGCAGCCTTGGCGTGGTTGATAGCCTCGATTGTCTGAGGCATTACGCCGTCGTCTGCAGCAACTACGAGGATAGCGATATCCGTGAACTGCGCACCTCTTGCTCTCATCGTGGTGAATGCTTCGTGACCCGGAGTATCAAGGAATGTGATCTGACGCCCCTTAAGTCTTACTGTATAAGCACCGATCTTCTGCGTGATACCGCCGGCCTCGCCTTCGGTTACGTTAGAAGAACGGATCTTGTCGAGGAGTGATGTTTTACCGTGGTCAACGTGGCCCATGACTACTACGACAGGAGGTCTTGTCTCGAGGTTCTCCGGATTATCCTCATCAACGAAAAGGATATCTTCCTCTGTCTTCTCCTCTAAGAGTTCGGCATTGATCCCGAAGCTGTCTGCAACGAGGCATGCTGTATCGAAATCAAGCTCCTGGTTGATGGTTGCCATAACGCCGAGCTTCATGAGAGCCATGATGATGTCAGAGCTCTTCTTGCCGATACCTTCTGCAAATTCCTTGACCGTAATGAATGCAGGGATCTTGATCTCGGTGATCACCTGCTCAACAACTGCCTGCTGAGCTTCCTGCTTCTTTTTCTTCTTCTTGAATGAGAAATCGTCATAATCACCATCGCTGTTAACACGTCCCGTGAACTGTGATGTGCGTGACTGCTTTCTCTTGTCGATATTGGCGTTCTTCTCGCCGTCTCTTCTGTCGGCATTATTATGCTTCTTATCGAAAGCACTCTTCTCTGCATAAGAAGATCTGCTCTTCTTGGCATCTTCGATCGGAGCTTCTGCTCTCGGCTTGGGTGCTCTCTTGAACTGCGGACGCTGGTTATCATCGTCCTTGTCCTTATCGAATCCGCCGCCGCCTTTGTTGCCCTGGAAGCCGCCGCCCCTGTTATTGTTGTAGCCGCCCTGGCCGCCTGATCTCATCGGGCTCTTCTTATCTCTGCCTGAATATGTGATCACTGTAGAACTTCTGATCGTCTCGCCTCTGGCGGGAACATCAGGAAGTGAGATAACAGCTGAAGAGAGTCTGGGCTTCGGCTCCGGCTTGGGCTCGGGCTTAGGTTCAGGCTTCTTCTCAACAGGCTTTTCCTCTGCCTTGACTTCAGGCTTAACTTCCTTGGGTTCTTCCTTAACCTCAGGTACCTTTGTCTCAGGCTCTTCTTCCTTCTTAGCCGTCTTTGTGGTCTTAGCAGTAGTCTTCTTAGCTGTCTTCTTTTCTTCAACAGGCTTCTCGTCAGATGAAGCTTCCTTCTTCTCTTCTGCTGTCTTTTTGGTAGTTTTCTTAGCAGCAGTCTCAGTCTTCTCAGACTTGGCTGCTGTCTTCTTTTCAGTCTTCTTTTCTTCAGCGGGCTTTTCTGCTGTCTCAGTCTCTTGAGCCTTCTTGGCAGCAGGTTTTTTTGCAGGCTTAACTTCTGCTGCAGGTGCAGGTTCAGCAACAGGAGCAACTGCTTCTGCTGCGGGCGCTGCGGGAGCCTCAGCTGTATCTTCTGTCTTCTTCTTATGTACGCGTCCGAGCCTCATCTTCTTGCTGCCGGATACGCCGCCGACTGTCAGACCGCTCTTTTTATTTTCATTATCTTCACTCATCAAGTATCTTCCTCCTCGTTGATATTCTCGAGTATGGCGGAAATGCCTTCCGCAAAGCTTTTGTCCGTAACTGCCGCTGCTGTTCTGTCAGGTTTTCCCAATGCAAATCCCAGGTCTTCTGATGTGCCGAAGCTGTAACAGGTAATCTCTTCCGATCCCATGTTCTTCAGGATCTTATCGAGAGAATTACGCGAGATGTCTTTGGTAATAATAAGAAGTTCCACATTACCCGAACGGATCGCTCCGGTAACCGCATCGCTTCCCGATACTATCTTGCCTGCGCGGGCCGCAAGCCCCAACATTCCGTAAACTCTGTCTTTATCTGTCATCAGCTTTCCTTAATGCTCTCCAAAAGTGATTTTGCAAGTCCCTTGATCTCTTCTTCCGTCAAAGGCTTCTTAAGTCCCTTCGAAAGCTTTGCCGCCTTCTTGAGCTCCTGGGTTATGCATTCCTCGTTACGGCAAAGATATGCGCCTCTTCCGGCGAGTTTACCGGTCGGGTCGTAAACGACATCACCTCCGGGTGTCATTACAACTCTTAAGAGATCACTCTTATCTCTTACCGTTCTGCAGGATACACAACTTCTTTGCGGCTTCTTCTTCATAACCAAACGCTCTGCTTATTAACCCTCTTTACCGTTTTCATCATCAACGACAGTAAAGTCATCGATAAGTGTCTTTGTAGCTTCTACGCTCTCATCAGACTCCTTCTTGATGTCGATCTTGAAGCCTGTGAGTCTTGCAGCGAGACGGACGTTCTGACCGCTCTTGCCGATAGCGAGTGAGAACTGCTGATCGGGAACGATAACCTTCGCATATCTCTCAACTTCACCGTTCTCGTTTGTTGTGATCTCAGTATCAACTCTGGATACCTTTGCAGGCTGAAGAGCTTCACTGATGAAGAGAGCCGGATCTTCCTTCCAGTCAACGATGTCGATCTTCTCTTCTGCGAGCTCGTTCATGATCTGCTGAACTCTCTGGCCTCTCTGACCAACGCAGGAACCCTTTGCATCGATATCGGGATCCTTGGAGTAAACAGCGATCTTTGTTCTTGAACCTGCTTCTCTTGCAACAGATCTGATAACAACGTCGCCTGCCTTGATCTCAGGTACTTCGAGCTCGAAAAGCTTTGTAACGAGTCTTGCATCTGTTCTGGAGAGAACAACTGAAGGTCTGCCGTTAGCTTCCTCAACGCCCATTACGAGGAACTTCATGATCCTGTCCTGATCGTAACGCTCGTTTCTGTTGTTTCTGATCTGACCGTCGTGCTTAACGATAGCTTCAGCACGGCCGATATTTACGTAAACGTTTCTTGCATCCTTACGAACGATGGTACCGGATGTGATCTCACCGATCTTGCCGGAGAACTCATTCTCGATCTTAAGGCTCTCTGCATCTCTTAACTTCTGGTTAATAGCGTTCTTTGCAGCGCTTGCAGCCAGACGTCCCAAGTCCTCAACGTCGATACCGATCTCGATCTCGTCTCCGACTTCCACGTCCTCATATCCCAATTCGTTAGCTGCTTCAATGGAAATCTCGTTAGCCTCATCAACGACATCGTCAACGACTTCTGCGAGCTTGTAAACATAGATCTCGCCTGTCTCTCTGTCGATCTCAGCGTTTACGGACTTGATGTCCTGCTTGTTGCCGCCGAACTCACGTCTGTAAGCTGCAACAAGACCGCTCTCGATCGCCTGGAAAACTTCCTCCTCATCGATGTCTCTTTCTTCTGCGAGGAGCTTAACAAGACCTACTATTGTATCCTTGGGTTCCTCTTCATTCTTCTTTCTGGGCATTTTATATTTCCTCCTAACTTAAAATTCTATGTGACGTACGGCCTTGGCAATATCCTCGAATCCGAGTGTGATCTCTTCGCCGTTATCAAATACAAATGTTGCCTTATCTTCTTCTGCACCCTTGATCACTGCAGTGAAGCTCTTCTTACCCTCCATGGGCTTGTAAAGTGATACGTCAACCTTCTCGCCTGCGTATCTGTTGTAATCCTTGTCTGTCTCCAGAGGTCTGGTAAGTCCCGGTGACGACACTTCGAAAAAGTCGGGATCGATAGAACCTGATTCGTCGATTATCGGATCTACCGCACGGCTAACTGTCTCGCAGTCATCGATACCGATGCCGCCGCGCTTGTCAATGTAGAGCGTGAGGACCATGCCTCTGGACTCTTTGACATAAGAACAATCGACAAGATCAAATCCCAGTCCGGCTACGACAGGCTCAGCCAATTCGAATGCTTCCTGTGCTACTTTTGATCTCTTAGCCAATTCTTTTCTCCTTCTACAACAAAAAACGGACACGCCATACGGCTGCCCGTTCGTAAAAACCCTTTTATGAACTCGCTAATTTTACCATATAGGTATTAATAGTGCAAACCGAAAAATGTTGCTGATTTTTTACATATTTAACTACCTTTCAGACGCTAAATATAATAAAATAAGCATATCCAGATACACATGGAAATATGATCCCCAAAGGAGACATTCTATGATTAAACTTATTGCAGGACCTAAAGGTACGGGCAAAACAGCCAAGCTCGTCGATGACATCAACGCAGTTGCAGCTACAGACAGCAACGTCGTATGCCTTGAGAGAGGCAACAGATTAGACCAGCTTCTTAAGCCCACAGTACGTCTTGTAAATATGAAGGAATACCCGATCGAAGGTTTTGAGCAGGTTCTCGCATTCATCTGCGGCATTTGTTCCAAAGATTACGACTTAACACATATCTATGTTGACGCGATCTGCAAAGTTGCCAACAACTACGATCCTGAAGGCCTCGGCGCTTTCCTTTTGAAGCTTGACGAGTTCCTGAAGGACACACCCGTTGTCGCTACTATCCTTTACAGCGGTGACGTTAACAGCCTTCCTGAAGAAGCAAGAAAGTTCGCATAAACCTTTATCAACCGTAAAACTGCCCGGGCCTGTTGGTTCGGGCTTTTAATAACATTAAACAGGAGGAACAATTACATGGGTTTAATTAAGGAATTTAAAGAATTCGCACTTAAGGGCAGCGTAGTCGATATGGCTATCGGTGTAATCATCGGTGCAGCTTTCAAGGACATCGTTACATCTTTTACAGATAACTTCATTACACCTTTGATCGCTTCTATCGGCGGTACCGATATCGCAGGATCGATCAGACTTCCCTGGGTTGACTATACAGGTCTTACACTTGAAGAGATCCAGAGCCTCTCACTTAACTACGGCGCATTTATTTCAGCTATCATCAACTTCCTGATCATGGCTGTTATCCTCTTCATCATGCTCAAGGCTATCAACACACTCAAGAACGGTGTCAGCAAGCTCAAGAAGGGCAAGAAGGAAGAAGAACCCGAGCCCGCACCCGAGCCTTCTGATGAAGTTAAGCTCCTCACAGAGATCAAGGATCTCCTTAAGGAACAGAACTCCAAATAAAACATACTGATCAAACGCAAATTATCAGGGCATCTTCATTTGAAGATGCCCTGTTTATTTTCGAGATGATCAATCTGCTTAATTGTCCAATAACCTGATCGCGTCAGAAAAGTTCTCTGCCTTGTTTGTCTCAAGAAGGAAAACTACTCTTTCCATATGCTGCTTGGACCTGAACTGGTACGGAACATATTGATGATATCCGCTGAACTCATTTACCTTGTTGTTATACTTTATCTTAAGTTCATTCGTACGCTCCACAAGTTCTTTAACCCGCTTGCGCTTCTCGTATTCTTCATCGCTGAGTTCCTTATTCAGCCTGTCTCTTTTTCTGCCCGCTAATGAACCGCCCCATATCATTAAACCTCCTGCAGCAGCTAACCCGATAAACATAACTAATACCATGCCTCCCGGATCTTCATTTAGCACACAGATTATCACTCCGACTATATAAACTGCCATAAGGGCAAGATAACCATAGATTAAAAACGGCCAGAAAAACCTGAAACCGGTATAGCGTCTGCCATCAATGATAACCGGTCTTGAGAGGATCATTTCATTCTCATTGATTTCTTTTAATAATTTCTCAACAGATGCATACTCATCCATGAGTTTCTCAGCAACCGAGATGCTCTCTTCTTTTGTCTGAGGCAGAGTTAACATATTCGCTTCTGAGAGATTGTTTGCTTCTATGTCAACTGTCTCTCCGCACTTAAAGCAAAACACATCATTATCTTTAAGCTGAGCTCCGCATTTTCTGCAATAAGTCATATAAATCCCCCATTCCGAAAAAGAATTCAAATGTTCACTTGCTGCTACTAAAAGAATTATATCAGAACAAAACAGCCGGAATTGTAAATTCAATTCCGGCCGCTTATGGATTTAATATGAATACGGAGTTTAGTCTTTCTTCTTTTTCTTTGACTTGTCTTTCTTCTTCTTTTTCTTGCCCTTCTTAAGCTTCTCGGTATCTTCGGTTACAGCCGGCAGTTCCTTGCGCTTTGCTTTCTTTTCGGCTACAGATGTTTTCGAAGGATTCTTCAAAGAATCAATACCTGAAGCTACAAGGTCGATCGTATCTTTATTGATCGAATAATAAGCATATCTTCCCTTGCGCTTGACAATAACAAGGCCTGCCTTGGTAAGGCTGGCCATGTGGTGTGACAAAGTCGGTTGTGTAAAATCGAAGTTCTCGAGAATATCTTTTGCAGTAAGTTCGCCTTTTGAAGCGATGACGGACAGGATCTTAAATCTGACGCCTTCTGCGAGAACGCCTAAAACTTCAATAAGCTGTTCGTCTCTTGCTGCCATCTTCAATCTTTATCAGGCAATAAGCTGATCCTTCAATGCTTCTTCGAACTCGCCGAGGTTAGCGCATGCGATGATCTCAGCGTTGTCTTCCAAGAGGATCTCATCTTCGCCTCTTACGAGTACCGTCATCGGAACGCCCATCTTGCGGAGCAGGATAAGCTGGTATTCCTTGGATGCTTCTGCAGAGAGATACTTACAAAGAAGTCTCAATACCTGCTTAGCATCTTCAAGATAGATTCCTGACAGCTTCATAAGATGATCTACAACATACATTGCGAAAACATCATTGAAGTCAAGAAGATCCTTCATGGGGAAAACTGACGTGAAAGCGGTAACTGACATTCTGCCGACGATCTCAAGATCCTTGAAGTCCTGCAAAGGAATCTTGAAGCTCTCTACGTTAGCAGAGAAAAGTTCCTGCATCTGATCTACTGAAAGCTCATTCTTAAGATCCTTGATGCGGCTGATCCTGGCCGTGATCTTCTCTTCAGGGAAGAATGTAGCCTGACCGATCTCTGTTGCCTTATGAATAAACCAACTCTCAGGAATCAAGCCCTGTCGCTTCCAGCGGTAAAGCGTACCGTAAGAGATACCCTCCTTAGTGAGCAGATCCTTTTTTGAAATAAGTCTGTCATCCATAAATCCGATTACCCTCTTTCGTATTACTTGATAATCCGATTGTAAAATAACAATGTTACAAACGTGGGACATCAGGATAAAAAGAAGGCAACAAAACAAGGCGGGGCCTCAGAATCCTTGGCTGCTCCTTTTCCGGACAGGGCTGTGTGCCTGCACGGTGCTGTGTAATTCTGGCTGTGCACCGGTGCTGAAAAAGGACACGGAATTATTCAGTGTCAGGAAAGGACACGTTTTGAACCCAGGAATGTGTCCTCCGGGAGCACTTGGTGCCCGGTACGAAAAAGTGCAGAAATCCAAAGAAATCGTGTCGCCCACGTGCATTTTCGCGGTGTTTTGCACGAATTTGTGATGAAAACAGCTCATTTCATCATTTTTTCGTACCTCGCCAAATCGGCTTAAACTCAGACAAAAACAAAACCGTCTCACAAGCGGAAAAACCACTTATGAGACGGTCTCTTATAAATCTGCTTCAAAAATATCAGGCGAAACTGAATGCGTTAAACATCGTATTAAATGCCATAAAGATCTTGTCTCTCAAATCAGCCGGCAGAGCAACGCCGATAATGATCAGAGCGATGAGACTGAGGATAAATCCGATGATGTAATATGCAAGGATCGCTCTCTCAAAATTCTTGATGTTTCTATTGCGTCCGATGAACGCGAAGATCAATGTAAGAATAAAACCAAGACACGGAATTGCACTTAAGAATGCAAGCCAGAAATAAAGAGATGTGGAAACCGGTCTGTACTGGGGCGGGCATGCATCGATCAATGCCTGCTGGGCTGCCTTCTTCTGTCTCTTCTTCTCTATCTTAGCTTCAGCCTTCTCTTTTGCGATCCTGGCCTTTTCTGCTTCTTTCTCTGCCTGAGCCTTTTTCTTGGCTGCTTCCTTAGCTGCCTGCTCCTCGGCCTTCTTTGCTGCCTTAGCTGCTGCTTCGGCATCCTTTGCTGCGGTGGAAGCTGTCACTGCTGCAGCTGCTACTGTTGCGGCTTCGGCTGCTGCTTCTTTGGCTTCATCAGATTTTTTCTCAGCTGCTTCTTTGGCTTCGTCGGCTTTCTTCTCAGCTTCTTCTTTAGCCTTCTCGGCCTTTTTCTCAGCGGCTTCTTTTGCCTTCTCGGCTTTCTTTTCAGCCTTCTTTACTTCTTCTGAGACTTCTTCCTCGACCGCCTCGTTGATATCGTCAGTAATCTCGGGATCCATCTTCTTATCTAAATCGTCTGCCATGTGAAAACTCCCTCCTTATCTGAATAAATTGATTATATCATAAGCGGCACCTTTAAGCACCGCCAAATACCCTTATTTACTTACTGTACCAACGGTGTCTGATGTTGTATGCACGGATAACTCGGACCACTCCGTCGATAAGTGCAAGGCTGCCGACAATGAGCATGTAAACATGCAGAGTATTCTCAGGCGCGAACAGGATATAGATGCCGCTGACTGCCCAGATCGCACTCATGATGACAAGCAGGACATCGTATGTTTTGTTGGATGTTCTTTTCGCTCTCGCCATACAGTTATATGCGCATGCAAAGAGAAGTGCTGCGAAGATTCCGCTCGCCATTACGAACAACGCGCCTTCCTTAACAAATATGATCACCGTTGCCGCAAGGAGAGCAGACGCTACTGTCGCATCGAGAAGATGAAGCTGGAAATTCCAGTTGTCTTTCTTCATCTTCCTGACCGTAAGTACGATCGATACAATCGTCGCGAGGATAAGCAGTCCTCCGACCAGGATGAACATGAATTCTTCAGGGATAAGGAATATGACAAGTCCTGCCAATATCATGGCCAGACCCTTGGCAAGATCCGATCTTCTGAACTGTCTGTAAAGGCTCGTTTTCGCAACCTTCTTGCCCGTTCCGTCAAGGAACAGCTGGTCCGGCAGTGACGCAGCCGCGAACCTGAACCCCTGGTCATCGCCCAATACGACTTTGAGGATCCTCTCCCAACCCCTCGTGCCCTGTGCCGTAAACTCTTCTATGGTCTGCGTTCCGTCTTCGCTCATCGAGTCGAAGAAAGCATTGATGAATCTTGCACGTTCTTCTTTTGAAACCGAGAATATCCACTTATCGATCCCGCTGTTGATACTGTCCGCCAGCGGATCGATTCCTTCATCTGCAATGAGGATATCTCCGTGATCAATCCCCCATGAACAGAGCTCGTGCTGCTCTGCCATCTGCTTATCGCTCTTAACTATGTAGCTGTCATCTATTGCGGGCGCGAAAACACTGCCTACAACAGAGAACTGCGGAATGATCCTGGTAGCCTTGGGATTAACTCTCTTGATAAGATCTTCCTTAAGAACTTCATGGCAGAAACCGGGGCCGTCGTTAGTATAAACATGTTCGATGCGGTCAAACAGTTCATCCGGCAAAACCGCAACTGAATAGACTGCCAGATTGCCGCCTTTGGAATGCCCGCCAACGATAAGAGAATCGAATGACTCAAGTCTCGCGCGCACATATTCTTCCGCCATCGACTGGGAAGAAGTGAGCGTAAAACTCGTCATGAAATCTTCTTTCCAGCCTGCTATCGTGCTGTCCGTTCCTCTGAACGCAACAAAACCTAAACCTTTGGCATCAGGCCTCGCTGCAAAAGTCATGGCAGAGAACTGCACAGACTCTTCTTCGATGTAGATGTCCGTGAAGGAGGAGATATAGAGGCTGCCGAATCTTTTCGAGCTGGCACAAGCCTTAACAAGCTGCGTAAATCTCTCGCTGTCATCAGGAGCCATCTTGCGGATGGAAACACCGACAGCCGTAAGATTATTCACGCAGTCTCTGAGCGTCATTGAAGCGCCGCTCTTCTTAAGCTCGGGAATATCTCTGAGATCAAGATAAGATAACTGACAGAGCACAATGTTATCGACTCTCGAAAAGGGCCTGCCTTCAAAGTCGGTTCCGCCAACCCAGCGGACATAATCAGTTATGTTATCCATTTCAGACCGGTTCTTTATCTGTCAGTTGACGGAATAGTAAACAACTCCGTCTTCAAGTCCTCCGCAGCGAAGAAGTCCTAACTCTTCAACCGTTACACATTGGAAGCCTGCATCAACAAGCGCAGGAACGATCTCCTTTGTAGCATCCGCCGTAGACTGGTAGAGGTCATGCATGAGAACGATATCGCCGTCACTGACCTTGCCGATGATGCGGCTGCAGACTGTATCACAGTCTCTGCTCTTCCAGTCTTCAGAGTCAATGCTCCAGAGAATGATAGGCTGACCGCATACTTCCTTCAGTGTCTCGTCCCATCTGCCTTCCGGCGGTCTTAAGCATGTGGAAGCATTTCCGGAGATCCTGATGAGCTCATCGTCAGTACCCTTAAGTGCTTCAAGCTGGCCTGCAGCATCAAGATCCGTAAGTCTGGAATGACTATATGTGTGGTTGCCCTGCTCAAAGCCCAACTCAGCTTCGCGGACAGCAGGTTCTTCATTCCAGCTGATCCTGTCGCCTACGATGAAGAATGTGCATCTCTGATTGTATTCGACAAACACGTCAATGATCTCATTAGTGTAAATGGACGGACCGTCATCGTATGTAAGAGCAACCATCGGTTTATCACCATCGATCTCACGATATACAGCACCGTCTTCGCCGAAGTAATACAGGTGATTGCCGGCCATGGCTCTCTGGCCCTTGATCATCTTGCCATCGATAAACCCATATGTCTTGCCATCGATATCGATGATGCCTTCCTTGCCGGCACCGGTCTCTTCTTCGAAGAAATACGTGTCCTCACCGATATCGACCCAGCCTGTCGTCATGACGCCGCTGGTCTCGTCGAAGAAATACTGTTTGCCTTCAATATCGGTAAGTCCCGTAGACAGTGTTACCGTCGCGGGATCTGCATAGTATTTTTTGCCGTCAATCTCAAGCCATCCCGTCATAAGGATGCCTGTCTCGGGATTGTAGTATTTGGTCACGCCGTCAGTTGTCTGGAACCCGGTCTGCATGACACCTTCATCGTTAAACAGATAATTGTTGCCGTCGATCTCCTGCTCGCCTTTAGCCATAGCGAAAGTTGCGGGATCAAAATACCTGACAGTGCCGTCGGGCATCACTTTAAGTCCGGCATATGCCTGACCGTCTTCATAATAAAATGTGCCTTCATCGGTAGTTACCCAGCCATTTTTGCCGCATCCGGCGGACAAGAATGAACTCAGGCAGATAGCTACCGCCAGGCATGCGATTATCGCCTTTTTAGTTCTCATTTCCGTCTCCTCTTTATAGTCCTATTTCCCCCAACAAGTGTATCACGGTCAAAAGGTGCCTTGTGAAACAATTATGTTACAGAATGTGCAGAAAACAAGCGCTTCAGCCGCGTGCTTCCTTGAGCAGTTTTTTGAGAAGCAGATATCTCTTATATTTTTCTTCTTTGGCAAAATGCACTTCCCTGCTCTGAGGATTCGAATTATCGAAAACCAGGCTCTCTGCTTCATCGCCGAACTGCTCGATCGTCAGGTCATACTGCCTGCCGTTTATCACGTTATAGCTATGGTAATTTCCTGCGGGCCTTAATATTCCGAAGACCTCACCGCCGAAGATATCCTGAACAAGAAAAGCCGTGATCGTACACTGGCCCAAAGTCTTATTCTCCTCACTCCATCCGCTTCTTAATCTGGGAGTGCATGTCTCGATCCTCCAGATACCGTCACTTAGGACATCAAAAAGGTCTTTGAGCGATTCGATATTGTATCCGCAGTCTGCGAGGGGCTTTACATCCTGCGCCGTCTCATGTCCCAGAAACTTATATTCCATATGCTTATACCTTCAATTTACTCATTCAATTTCCCGTTGGTTTTTCCGTTTACAAACGGAACTTTAAACCGAATTTTGAATGTTTTCAAGCGTATTTCTGTTGGAATTTCCGTTAGGTAACGGAAGTTTGAACGGGAATTTGGGGCGGGCGCGCTCAATCTTGAAGTAAAAAACTGTGGTAAAAGATGTGGCTTCAGCCATACTTTTTGCCATAGTTTTCGCGCACGAAAAAATCACTCGCAAAAAAGAGGCTGCACTATGGCAGCCTCCGGATCATTCATTTGTAGTCAGTATCAGTATTCAGGTTCGAGCAAGCCGTAGCCGCCGTCATATCTCTTATAAACGACGCAGACTGAGTTGGTGTCGCTGTCAAGGTAAACGAAGAAGTCGTGACCTAACATCTCAAGCTGGAGGATAGCATCCTCGGATGTCATCGGTCTTAATGCGAACTGCTTACGCTTAGTGATCTTAGCTTCCTTCTCGTCAACGATGTCGAAATCTGCACCACCGTCATCCTCAAGATAATTAACGATTCCCTGGTACTCCTTCTTCTTCTTGAGGAACTTGGTCTTCTGTCTTCTGATCTGAGACTCGAGCTTGTCAACGGTTCTGTCAACAGCTGTCAGGATATCCTCATCACATGCTTCTGCTCTCAAGATCTTGCCGCCGAATTCCATCGTGATCTCGACTACCATGTCAGTACCTTCAGGTCTGATACGGACATTGAGTGTGCCTTCATCACCAAAGAACTTGTCGAACTTGGACATCTTTGAAGCGATCTTGTCTTCAAGTCTTGTACCGATGCGGATTCCGTTGCCCTGTGTAGTGATCTTCATAAAATCACTCCCTTCCGTTTTGAAGTTTCAAAAGGCTTTGACCTTTGATTCAATTATAAAACATTGAAGGGAGTTATTTAATTAAATTTGTATTAATTTGGTTGTATTTCAGTCTTCATGTTCGGACCAGATATTAGTGCTTCCGCGGTCAAGCGCGACGATTCCGGTACGGCACATCTCGATGATCTCGAACTTCTTCATGTACTCGATGAAGGCATCGATCTTCTGGCTGTCGCCGGTTGCTTCGATACTGATCGCTTCATCTGTGAAGTCAATTATCTTCGTGCGGAAGATGTTGGTCGCTTCAACGATATCAGCATGCTGCTGTTCGGTATTCCTGACCTTTATGAGAAGAAGTTCTCTCTTAATACAATCCTCCGTTGAGAGTACGATAACTTTCTTAACGTTATAGAGTTTGCGGAGCTGTGAGACTACCTGATCCTTGTCGTTCTTCTCTGCCGTGAGAGTGATGGTGATTCTCGAATATTCAGGTGACTCCGTCTCACCTACCGTGAGGGAATCAATATTGTAACCTCTTCTCGTAAACATCGCGGTAACACGCGAGAGGACACCATACTGGTTATCAACGTAGATCGCAATGATTATCTTATTTCTCGGCATCGCTGATATCCTCCCTTCTCAAGATCAGGTTGTTGAACGTTCCGCCGGGTTTAAGCATCGGAAGGACCAGACTGTCTTTCTTGATCGTGAGGTCAATTATCGCAGGGCCCTTGACCTTATATGCTTTTTTGAAAGCCTCCTCGAAAGACTCTTTGTCCGTAGCCGTAAATCCCTTGGCACCGAATGCCTGGGCAAGTTTTACGAAGTCGGTCTTGCGGTCGAGATTAGTGTTGGAATATCTGCCGTCGAAGAAGACTTTCTGCCACTGTCTTACCATTCCGAGCGCATGGTTATTGAAGATAACGATGGTGACAGGAACGTTGTAAGTAACTGCAGTAGCAAGTTCGTTAAGGCACATGCCGAAGCTTCCGTCACCCGTGATAAGAACGCTTCTCGTATCCGTTCCGAGAGAGCTTCCGATGGCAGCGCCAAGGCCGAAGCCCATGGTCCCGAGACCGCCTGAAGTGATCCATGTGCGCCTGTTCCTGAACTTGAAAAACTGTGCAGTCCAGCACTGATGCTGGCCTACGTCAGTTACAAGCCTTGTATCGGGCTTGATGTTGTCAGAAATGATATTGATTGCATCGCGCGGAAGGAAAGGAAGTCCTTCGTATGCGTCTGCCTCTCTCTGCTTGAGCTGGTCGACCTTCTTGATCCATTCGCTGTTCCTGCGCTGGGGCACTGCCTGTGTAAGACGCTTGACAAAGTCTTTGATATCACAGCAGACACCAAGATCAACAGGAACATTCTTGCCGATCTCGGCGCGGTCACAATCAACATGGATCTTCGTGGCAGAAAGTGAGAACTTTTCTGTCTTTCCAGTCGCCCTGTCAGAAAATCTGACGCCTATGGCGAGGATCAGATCTGCTTTGGCAAGTGCAACGGAAGAAGCATAACGCCCGTGCATACCCTGCATGCCCAAAAACCTCGGAGAATCAGAAGGGATCTCTGAAAGGCCCATCATGGAGCATCCGATAACAGCATCAAGTTTGTCAGCGAGCTTAACGATATCTTCGCCAAGTTCCGTCCTTACCGCACCGCCTCCGAAATAGATATAAGGTCTCTTCGATTCCCTGATAAGCTTAACTGCTTTTTTGATGTCTTCTTCATCACAGCATGGAACCGGTTCAGGCTTTACTACGGGCTTTTTCCTGTAGTCGAAAATTGCCTCCTGGACATCCTTCGGAATATCGATGAGGACAGGACCCGGTCTTCCGGTCTGTGCGAGCTCAAACGCTTTCCTTACTACGTCTGCCAGCTTTGAGACTTTGTGGACGAAGAAGTTATGCTTTGTGATGGGAAGAGTGATGCCTGTAATGTCGATCTCCTGGAATGAGTCTCTTCCGATCATGGAATTGCTGACGTTGCCTGTAATGGCAACAAGAGGGATCGAATCAAGATAAGCCGTAGCTATTCCCGTGACAAGGTTGGTTGCACCGGGACCGGAAGTCGCGATAACGACTCCGGTCTTGCCGGTGGATCTTGCATAACCGTCTGCTGCGTGAACAGCACCTTCTTCGTGAGCGGTCAGGATATGCCTGATCTTGTCCTGTTTGTCGTAGAGTTTGTCATAGATATCCACGACCATTCCGCCCGGAAAACCGAACACGGTATCAACACCTTGTTCAATCAAGGTCTCGACAAGTATCTGTGCTCCGGTCATCTTCATTTTCGATTCTCCTTATAAACTGAACGCAGTCTTAGTCAATAACCTGGCAGACTGAGAGAGCTGCTCTGTTGCCTGTGTTGCCTGATTCAGTGTCGACTGCAATGATGTAATAACCTGCTTCGATGTAATCTGAAGGCAGATCAAAGTGATAGTAGTAATATCCGTCTTCATACACTACATCGGCTGAACCGGAATAAACCGCTGCAGAAAGTTCCTTATTAGAGAACATGCTGTCAGCACTATAGTAATACTTGAAGTAATACGTTTCAGTCGCATCTGCATCAACTTCAAATGTTAATGAAAGTGCTTCTGCATAAGAATAATAAACACCATATGACTTGCTGGAATCGTCATAAGAGATCCAGTCACAGGATGCCTGATAAAGTGAGCAGTCTGCGTAGTCAGTAATAACATAACCTACCATGTATGTTGCATCGATAGAACCTTCATCATAATCGGTGCCGCTTGATGAACCGGAGTTATCTCCTCTCTCGGCATCGATCTCATAAGCAGGTGTGCCTTCTCTGAGCGGGATAACGTAATCGTTGTTATATACATCGTAGATATCAAATCTGATGTAACCTGTTGCGTCAGTATAATCAACGCCTGAGTAGTAGTAGAGACTTACTGCTTCCTCATAAGTTACGGCGCTGCCAAGCTCAAAGTAGCTCATCGTATCTGTAGAGATCTCATAGTACTCTTCGATGAATACGATCGTATCATCTTCGTTGAACTGGTAACTCTGGTTGCTGTCGTATGTGTCGTTGATGATATCGGCATAGTAATAACCGATGATCTGGCCTTCCTGATCTTCAGTGCTGAATGCGATAACGACATAAGCCGTCTGGCCGTTTACCAATGCTTCCGCACCGAGATACTTGTACCATGTACCGTCATCTGCAACCTCATACTTAAGGCACTCGCAGGTTGCGAATCCGAAGCTGGTGAAGAATACCCAGTTCGTAGGGTTCTGGAGGATGATGTATCCGTTGCTGTCGATGGAATACTGATAGTCAGTACCCATGTAGTAGATGTAATCTTCGTCTTCATCCAGCGTGTAAGCTAATGTGACTTTAACTTCGCGGATGATATCCCAGTCGCTCTCGAAAAGCTCGATAGCTTCATATCCGCCCATATCAACGATGAGGTTGGAGATATCGTATGTATTGCCTGACTCGATCTCTGCAGCATCTGCAGGCTGAATGTACCAGTCACCGGCATAAGAAGTTGCGTTGAGGATGTAGAGTTCCTTACTTACAAACTGATCGTAGAACCTGATCGTTGTATCGCTGTAACCCAATGTTACGAATGTAACTCTTCCCTCGTTGTAATATTCAGGATAGAGGAAAGGAGCGTAAGTTGTCATTCCGTGAGCGTATGTGTAAGAGTTGTTGCTCTCCGTAAATACGCAGTTGCTGACTTCGTTGACGAGCTTGCTTGCTGCTGATTCGATAGCGGTATCGCCGCAGTTGATGTACTTGCTGGCAAGTGTTGTAAGGTCAACGGAGTCTGTTCCTTCGAATGAACCGCAGTCGTCTCTGAGCTGAACGTATTCAACATATCCGTCCTGCTCGAAAACTCTTGTGTTAAGAGCAGCGATAAATTCTTCATAAGCTTCATATACTTCGTTAACGTTATCCGTATCAATACATGACATACATGTATCGATTCCGTAGTATCCCATGCTGTCCTGGGTTGCATTGATGTTGTCCATGTAGTCTCTTACGATGAACTCACCATAGTCCTCTGCATCACCCGTGAAATCATCACCGATGTAGTTAAGGAAGTTGGTGTAGTTGATACCTACATCGTAGTAAGCGCTTCCCCACGTAGGGCTCTCTGCTGCGATGATGTAATCTGTGTAAGGATCGAGTGCCTTGGCAACTTCCAAAGAACCCATGAGACATGCGTTGAAGATGATGGACTCAAATTCGATGTCGCAGTCTGCGATAGCCTCAGCTATCTCAATATCAGTAAGTGTTCCGTCGTGGATCTCGTCATAACCGAATCCGAGGGGAACTCCGCCGCCGTGATCCCACAAAACGAGAATATAATGCTCAGCAGGGCATTCGTCTTTAGCAAACTTGATGAAGTCAGACAATGTTCTTGTCTCAACCATGCTGACATCACCTAAGTTATCGATTTCCTCGATGGCACTGTTTTGGATAATGAAACGCTGTGTCTTGCCGTCTTCCATATAGTTGTTCTGGAAGTCTAAGCATCCGCCTGTCTGAAGAATGATATTAACGCTCTCACCGGGCTGTGCAGCGATCATCTCCTTAACGTCTGCAGAGAGGTTTGCAGCTGTTGACTCGAGGTCAGTACCGATCGCATAGACCATGACTGTTCTCGTTGCCATCTCTGTAACAACTTCTGTTGTCTCTTCTGTTGTAGTCTCTTCTTCTTCTTCGGTTGTCTTCTTTGTATGTGAAGGTGTGTCACCTAAACTATTGATCCATAATGCGATACCTACAACGGCACCGATAACAACTACCAGGACTGCAGCAACTATACCGATGATGATGCCGACGATACCCTTCTTCTTTTTCTTGGGAGGCTCATTGCCGCCTGCTGCCTGAGCTACAGGTGCCTGAGGCTGAACGGGTGTTGTATCACCGAAAGCTGTCGGAACGGGCGCAGGTGCCGGGGCCGGTGCGGGAGCGGGAGCAGCCGCAACAGGAGCAACAGGAGCAGGTGCCGGAGCAGCCGCAACGGGAGCAGGTGCAGGTGCTGCTTCAACAGGCACAGGTGCTGCAACGACAGGAGCAGGAGCTGCTTCTACAGGAACAGGTGCCGGCATGGGTTCAACAACGGGCGCTGCCTCTACGGGAGCAGGAGCTGCCTGCTGCCAGAGATAAGAGACATCTGCACCGCATCCGCCGCAAAACTTCTGATTGTCTTTGAGTTCTTTACCGCAATTCGGACAATTCATTTTTCTACCTCTCTTTATATATTGTTCTTTATATCTTTTTCGATCTCTTCGGCAAGTGCTTCAATACTCTGTCTTGTATCATCGTCGCCGGACGATCTGATCGTTACGGTCTGACCTATAACCTTGCAGTTCTTAAGACCTTCGATGTGTGCCAATAGACCCTTGCCGCTCGCCGGAGCCCAGGTACCATTCTCTATAACAGAGAACGTTCTGCCCGTCAACCCATGTGCAGCCAGTTCGGTTACCGCATGCTCAACGGGAGAATATATACCGTTGTTATATGTCGAAGAACAGATTGCGATGTTGCTGTACTTAAAAGCCATCGCGATAACGTCTGATATATCTGTTGATGAAGCATCAAGGATAGCAGCCTCGATACCCCGTTTATCAAGCTCTGTCATGAGAACTTCAGCTGCATTTGCCGTGTGTCCGTAGATGGAACCTGCAAGGATGAATACACCTTTTACTTCAGGAGTATAAGATCCCCATGTCTTATAGCAGCCGATGATCTTATCTATATCCTTTCTCCACACATAAGAATGAAGAGGGCAGATCATCCTGATGTCGAGCGAAGCAGTCTTGTTGATTACAGCAGTAGTCTGCATCCCGTACTTGCCTACGATGTTCGTATAGTAACGGCGGGCTTCGTTAAGAAGGTCTGCTTCGAAGTCTTTGCCGTCAGCAAAGATCGAACCGTTGGTTGCTCCGTAACTGCCGAATGCATCAGCTGAGAAGAGCGTTCCTTCTGTCTCGTCAAAACTCATCATGACTTCAGGCCAGTGAACCATCGGTGCGAAGATGAACTTGAATCTGTGGGAGCCCAATTCCATCTCATCACCGTCTTTTACAACAATGGTCCTTGAAGAATAATCCTTATCACGGAAGAACTGAGAGATGAACTGCAGAGTCTTCGCGTTAAGGATGATCTTTGCTTCGCTGTTGGCATCAAGAACCGACGCAAGAGTTGCAGAGTGATCGGGTTCCATGTGATGAACTACGATGTAATCGAGTTTTCTTCCGTTAAGACAGAAAGCGAGATTCTCAAAGAAGACATCTGCCACTTCCCTGTCAACGGTATCGAAAAGCACCGTGGCACCTGCATCGAGAAAATATGAATTGTAATTCATACCCGAATTCAGTTTGTAGACGCTCTCGAACTTCTGTATCTTGCGGTCACTGCCGCCGATCCAGGTGAGGTCGTCTGTAAGTTTTCGAATGTTGTACATAAATACCCCTTTTTCTTTTATCTGTCTTCACGGTAATAGTTGCGTCCGATCGCCTGAGGCTCTCCGCTTCTGCCCTTCGATGTCAGCGAGCTGATGATGAGGACGATGAGCGTTATGATGAACGGCAGTGCCGAGAAGAAGTGAGAAGGAATCTTTGTAAGCCAGCCCAATGCATCAGGGAAGGCATACGCGAGTGCGGCATTCTGAACACGGAGAGTGTTGAAGAAGCCGAAGATAAGCGTTCCGAGGAGTGCCTTTGCAGGGCTCCAGTTCGCGAAAATAACGAGCGCGATCGAGATCCAGCCATAACCGTTGATCCAGCAGTTAGAACCTTCGAAAGCACCGCCGAGATTAAGTCCCATGTAGAGTCCGCCAAGACCCATGATCCCGGAACCGATGATGATGTGCGTGTACTTATAAAGCGTAACGTTAACGCCCAGAGAGTCAGCAGCCGCAGGGTTCTCACCGATCGCACGAAGCTTTAAGCCGGGAACGGTCTTATTGAAGTAGAACCACATTAATACTGCGATAAGGATGCCGACATAGACAAGGATGCCGTGCGAGAAAAGCGCTTTCCCGACAAACGGAATATCGGAGATAAACGGAATATGGATAGGCTGGGACTGCATGTCAAAAGCAGTACCGTTGAGCTTCGGCCAGCCGCCTGCGCTGTTGGACAGAGCGTTTCCGATAAAGTAATAGAAAGCTACACCGAATGTCGTGATCGTAAGACCTGTTACATTCTGATTTGCCTGCAGGGTAACAGTTAAGAATGAGAAGAGCGCGCCCACGAGACCTGAAGCGATAAAGCTTACGAGACATGCAACAAGAAGGCTGTCTGTCTTGGCACCTGCGAGGTAACCTACTACGGCACCTATAGCCATTGTGCCCTCAACTCCGAGGTTTAATGACCCTGACTTCTCGATCATGATCTCTCCCGTCGTACCGTAGAGGAGCGGGATGTTGTAGACGATTATGTTAAAGAGGAACAGAGTAAATACATCAAGCATTCTTTGCGTCCTCCTTTCTTACGATTCTGAAGTTGGCAGCAAAATCTGCAACCAAAACGGAGAACAGGATCAGTCCCTGCAAAAGATCTGCGTAGTTTATGTCGATGGCAGGATACTGTGTTGCAGCAGCCTGGCATCCGTACTGCAGGATGGAGATGAGGACAGCCGTGACGAATACTGCAGGAATGCTGAGCTTACTGAGCCATGCAACAATGATTCCCGTCCATCCTACGTCATTTGTGATCGTGTCAGATATGGTTCCTGCGGCAGATACCGTGAATGCGGCTGCAAGTCCGATCAAAGCTGATGATATGAACATCGTGCGCAGAACGATCTTACCTACGCTCATGCCGGCATACTTAGCGGTAGCGCTGCTGTCGCCGACAACGGAGATCTCATAACCCTGCTTCGTGTATTTAAGATAAACATAGACAATAACCGTAAGAAGAACCGCAAAGATCACGGACCACAAAAGTTTGAACGGTCCGATAGGAATGCCGCCCATAAAAGCAGTCTCGGGGAATGTTCCGAAGATGGGTCTTTCTGATTCTTCTTCCAAAAAGAAATTCCATTCAGCCTTTGTCTCACCTAAGTACCTGATCACATAGAGCATTATGTAGTTAAGCATCAGCGTCATGAGGGTCTCATTGGTATTGAACTTAACCTTCAGAGCAGCTACTGCGATACCGATGATCCCGCTCGAGATCATTGCCGCAAGACACATCAGAAGAACGGTTACAAAATTCGGAAGACCGGAACAGTTGAACGCAACAATTGATGCGGCGATGGCACCGATCAAAAATTCGCCCTCACCTCCGATATTCCAGAAACGCATCTTGAATGACAGGCTTAAAGCAAGTGATGTTATAAGGAGCGGAACAAAGATCTTCAGAAGTCCTTCGATGCTCTTATATCCGTATCTGTTTCCGATAAGACCTATCGAAAACATTCTTCCGTAATACTCAAATGGATTAATTCCAAGAGCGGCAAGTATCACCGCACCGATCGTAAGTGATACAAGGATTCCGATCGCATAGTAGATAAGTGTTCTCTTAAACTGCGCATCCGCTCTTCTTACCAGATGATACTTTCTCATTAGGCTTTGCCCTCCTCATCTGTAAAAGCGGAATCTTTAGCGATACCGTCGGTTTTACCTTCTTTGTTAACGATATTGATCGTACCTGTCATCATGAGGCCGATCTCTTCTTTTGTCGTGTGATCGCTGTTGACGACACCCTGAAGTCTGCCGTGACAGATTACCATTATCTTGTCGCAGAGTTCGAGCATGACATCTAAGTCTTCACCGACAAAAAGGATGCCTACGCCCTTCTTCTTTTCTTCATTCAGGATGTTGTAGATCGTGTAAGAAGAATTGATATCAAGACCTCTTACGGGATATGCGGTAACAAGAACGTTAGGTCCGGATTTTATCTCACGGCCCAAGAGGACTTTCTGGACGTTACCGCCTGAAAGACGTCTTACGGGCGTCTCAGTCGAAGGCGTGATGACTTCAAGTCTGTCGATGACTTTCTGTGCTTCTGCTCTTGCAGACTTTCGGTCAACAAAGATACCCTTAGCCTCGTTGTAATTCTTGAGGATCATGTTATCCGTGATGGACAGCGAAGGAGCAAGACCCATTCCCAGACGGTCTTCAGGGATGAAGCTCATTGAGATTCCGTGCTCTAAGATCTTCTTAGGTGACATTCCCACAATGCTCTCGCCTTCGTGGATCATCTGTCCTTCTTCGATCTTGCGCAGTCCCGCGATCGCTTCACAGAGTTCTTTCTGACCGGAGCCTGCGATACCTGCAACACCGAGCATCTCGCCGCCTCTGATGTAGAAGTTGATGTGATCGATCGCTACAGCGCCTTCGTCATTCTTAACCGTCAGATCACGGATCTCAAGAAGAGGATGTGTCTTCTCCATGATGGGCCTGTCGATGTTAAGCGAGATCTTACGGCCGACCATGAGTTCCGTTAATGTCTTCTCGTCTGTCTCTTTTGTTACGACCGTGCTGATGTATTCGCCATGTCTTAAGATGGCGACTCTGTCAGATATGGCCATAACCTCATTGAGTTTATGTGTGATGATTATGATCGAATGCCCGTCTTCTCTCATCTTTCTGAGCACCGCGAAAAGTCTGTCGATCTCCTGAACGGTAAGAACCGCAGTAGGTTCATCCAGGATGATTATTTTCGCGCCGTAGCATAAGACCTTAAGTATCTCTAATGTCTGTTTCTCGGAGACCGCCATGTTGGCGACCTTCTTATCGAGATCTATTTCAAAGCCGAATTTAGCAGCTGTATCTTCAATCTTTTTGCGGACGTCCGCTCCATGAACCAGGCGTCCCTCATTCCTTATTCCGATCCTGATATTCTCGAGAGCCGTAAACTTCTCGACCAGCTTGAAGTGCTGGTGGACCATTCCTATTCCCAATTTGCTGGAATCTTCAGGTGAGTTGATCTCTACCTTTTTTCCGTCGATAAAAATAGAACCGCTGTCGGGCATATAGATGCCCGACAGCATGTTCATAAGTGTCGTTTTGCCTGAACCGTTCTCGCCTAAGAGAGCTAATATCTCACCCTTGGCAAGAGATAAGTTGATGTTTTTATTGGCCGCCACGGGACCAAAGCTTTTAGATATTCCCTTTAGCTCTATGGCAAACTCCATAAAACACCTCTCTTTAAGTTCTCTTAAACGTTATCAGTTAACCTGTGTAACGCCTTCTACGTAATAGTTCATTGAACCCTGGATAACTCCGTCATCAACGGAAGCACCGCCTGCTGCAACGATCTCAGTACCGTCATTTGTAACAAGTGCAGCATCTGCCTTGTCAACTGCAACAGAACCTGCTGCACCGGAGAATGTGAGCTTAACGCCGGAGAATACATCCCAGTCGCCTGACTTCATAAGATCCTTAGCAAGGTTGATTGCTTCAGCTGTCTCAGGTGTGCAGTTTGCAGAAAGAGCAGATACGTCAACCATGTCAACGTTGAGACCTTCATAGTAGTTTCCGACATCCTTCATGAATGTTGAAGGGCTTGTCATAGCTGCCTTGATAGCTGTTGCATAGTAAACATCCCAATTCCAGATAGGAGCTGTGAGGTGTGCATTAGGAGCTTCAGCTGTCATGTCTGAGTTGTATCCGCATCCGAAAACGCCCTTCTCGTTAGCTACGATCTGAGGCTGGGCAGAGTCGCAGTGCTGTGCGATAACTCCGCATCCGTATGTGTCGATAAGAAGCTCAGCAGCCTGTCTCTCCTTCTCCTGGTCGCCCCATGTGGAGATCTCATAAACGCTTACTGTTGCTTCAGGATTAACTGCCATTGCACCCATAGCAAAAGCATTGATACCGGAGCATGTCTCAGCGTATTCTGTACCCCATGCTGATACGTAACCGATGTTGTTGTTGCCGAGTTCGATAGACTTATATCCTGCAGCGATACCTGCGAGGTAACGTGCCTGATAGATTCTTCCGAAGTAGTTATTGAAGTTTGTATCGTTGGACTTATATCCTGTTGCATGTGAGAAGATGATGTCCGGATACTCGGAAGCCTTCTCTTCGAATGCATCGATGTAACCGAAGCTGATACCGAAGATGATGTTGCATCCGTTACCAGCGAGCTGGTCGATCGCCTGCTTAACCTTCTCCTTGTCCTCAGGTACGTTGTCAACGATGAACAGATCCTTCTCCGGATCGAGACCTGCCTTCTTCATACCTTCGGTGATACCCTTGTGATGCGCATAAGTATAACCTGATGTGTCGTTCTGGCTGTTGATGTAAATAGCACCTACCTTGAAGTCAGATGCCTTACCCCCTTCTGCTCCGCTACAGCCCGCAAGAGCAAAGACTGATGTAACTGTTAAGACAGCAGCTACCAGCATTGAAATTAGTTTTCTCATAAACTGCCTCCTCCAAATTTTTATATGCAAAGGCATTGCATATCGTAGTTTAAGCAGATCGCTTACGATCTGAATTCGAGTGAATCATCGGACATGCTGTCTATAATGGCCAATGACTCTATCCTGATTCCCTTTGCACGCAGTTCGTCTCCGCCGCCCTGGAATCCCTTCTCGATGGCGATGGCGCATCCGGCAAGCTTGGCGCCGGCCTGTTCGACGATCTCGATCAGGCCCTTAAGTGCGTTGCCCTTGGCAAGGAAATCATCAACAATAAGCACCGTGTCATCCTTAGTGATGTAATCACCCGATACCACGATGTCATAAGTCTGCTGATGTGTATAGGAATAAACCCGGGATGTGAGGATATTGCCTGCTACATTGAGGCTCGAATGTTTCTTCGCGAAAACAATGGGAAGTCCCATGGCAAGTCCTGCGGCATAAGCAATGGCGATGCCCGAAGACTCGATCGTCAGGACCTTAGTGACATTTGCGTCTTTGTAAAGTCTCGCGATTTCCTCTCCCATGTCCATTAGGAGTCTGGTGTCGATCTGCTGGTTAAGAAAGCTTCCTACCTTGAGTACTTCGCCCGGCAGGATCTGTCCTTCTGCAAGGATCCTCTGCTCTAACTCGCGGATATGAACCACCTCCCCAAATGGATATCAAAACACCTTCATATATTATAATTATTACAAAAGCGTGTCAAACTGTAGGAGGAGTAATTTTCGCACATTTTCGAGCGCAAAAGACAGCAAATACTGTCAGATTCTCGGTTCGTAATCTGTCATTGCAAGTGATATCAGATCGGGGATAAGTTCGGCAAGGTCCATTCCGCCGCTGATAACGGCATCTTCCGGGAGCGGAGCCTCCTTATAACCCTTGCCCAGACAGTAGTAAAGCGAGCTCCCCGGGCCCGTATGGAAACGCTTGTATGAGAGGATCCCGGCCAATGCACTTGCCGCATCGTCACCTATTGCCAGGACCGGAACGCCGTTATTGGCCACTGCATCAAGGAGTGCAGCCTTGCCGTCTTCCGTGAATTGAGGAGTTCCCGTGATGATAATGAGCATGTATCTGGGGTAATCGATCGGAATATTCTCAGCCACAAGCGTGCCGTCCGGGTTATATTCTGAAGTGTGGAACGAAGGTCCCTTGATAGGGAGATTATCTTTGGATGCTGTCTCTGCAGGAACAACGGTAATACCTGAAGACAAGCGCTCCAGTTCCTTGTATGGTTCCCCGATCCAGTAGATCCTAAGATCCGTCTCGGTAAAAAGATCCAGTCTGTCGTTAAGTTCACCATTCCTGTCAATTGCAGCCTGCCTCTTCTGGCTGGACCCGAAAAGGATGGCGACAAACAGGAAAAACATTGCCGCAAGAACTGTAAGAACTATAAGACCTGTCTTACCTTTACTCATTATTAAGTTTCATCCCTTGTTACATAAGGCTTAACGCCTGCGATGACCTTCGAGGCGAATTCTTCTTTGTCAGATACGACCATCGCATCCATGTTATCCAGATAAGGAAGGCAATACTTCCTCAAATTCTCGAGCGTGTACTTAAGGGGTTCTCCCTCACCTTCGGCATCAGCAACGATAAGCCAGATAAGGCGGTCAGTGCCGTTCTCGCGCATAAGTCTTACCCAGATCTTAGATACGGTGGGTTCGATCTGAAGATATCCTATCAGTGCCTGCTTCAATTCCGGCGGATAGCGGTCAGGTTCTCCGACCTTTGCTGTGCCGTCACCTCCGATACCCATCTGTGAGGCGATCATCTTAAGCATATCTTTGCCGAATAAGACCTGCTCGGAACCCGGATTGATAACAAAACCGGAAAGGTCCATCTTAGGTGCCATAACGACATCGATGAGGTCCGCAAAACCTGCTACAACGCCGTTCTGCGGCTCTTTTTTATCCTCATAAGCGACTTCAAAACTGTCAGAGTCGCAATATACGACCATGTACTTTAAGCCCTTGGAATCGCTTACAGCGTGGAATCTGTAATCGCCTTCTGTTCCGTCAACGGGAACCAGGAATTTTGCAACTGCAGCTTCCTTAAGGACCGCGATCATATTCTCTTCGGAATTATCCTGACGAATACTTCCCAGGAGCTCTACCAGTTTCTCGTTCTCGATCCTGTCGATCTTGTTGGAATTCTCACTCATTTTCCATTCCCCTTAACTCTAGAATACAGTTTTTACAGCCCACGTCCAGAACATTATCGTGACGAGCATGAATACCATAGACAATGATACCGTGCGTGCTGAGAAATGCGGCGCTACGTCATTGTTCTCTGCAAATATAACATTCATGGATCCGCAGGGCAGAGACGTCATAAGAACTATAACGCTCTTGGTCTCCGGTGCAATAGTGATCCAATTCGAGATCAGCATGACCACGCCCATGACAATGCCCGGCAGCACGATAAGTCTTAAGGCAGATACGACATATGCCTTCTTGTCCGTCAGGAGCTTTTTGATATTAACACTTGCAAGCATGGAGCCCATGACCATCATGGACAGAGGAACCGTCATATCGCCAAGGAGTTTGAATGTATCGGAAATAAAAGCCGGCATTCTCCAAGGGATAATGAACAGAACGATCGCAAGGATCGAGGCGACAGATACCGTGCTCTTGAACATATCAAGGAGTGCAAAGCGCGGTTTTCGGGAAAACAGATAAACAGCATATGTATAGAAGAACAGGTTGTAACAGAGATTGTAGACCGCCGCGAGCAATAATCCGTAACTGCCGAAGAGCGATTCCATCAGAGGGAATCCTACAAATCCCGTGTTCGCGAAAACCGTACAAGTGATCATTATCCTCTTCTCATCTTCGAGGATATTGACCTTGCTGAGAGACAGCCTCAAAATCAGAAGCGAGACCGCATAATAACCTATGGCAACTGCTGCGCATGTGATCATTCCGTTCACGGCATCCGTTGAATACGTATGCTGGCTGGAATTAAGGATCATGAACGGCAGGACCGCTTTAAGAAGGATATCCGACAGGGCCCTCTCAGATGTGCTGTTAATGACTTTTGTCTTGTTCAAGACAAAGCCAAGGACCAAGAATACGAATATCTTGAAGAAAACTATATAAACCTGGATCATTCAATCAGTCGTTGCTTGTAAGAAGTGTTGCTCTTACTGCAGAACGGTAACCCTCCATCTTTTCCGATACTTCAAATGCGGACATCTTCGGTTCATAAGAAGCACCGGCCTTGTAGAACCTGCTCGTCTGTTCAAGGTCTTCAAACAAGCCTGATTGAATTCCTGCGGCAAGTCCTGCACCCATGGCAGTCATCTCATCGCTTAATGCTCTCGTGATCGTGACACCTAAGAGATCGGACTGAAGCTGCATGAGGAAGCTGCTTGCGCAGACTCCGCCGTCGACCTTCATCCGGCCTGCTTTGATTCCCGTGTCATCGGTCATGAGATTTACCAGTTCTGTAACCTGATATGCGATCGATTCAACACCGGCTCTTATGATCTGGGCTCTGCCTGTTCCTCTGGTTAGACCTGTCAGGATTCCTCTTGCATCAGGCTTCCAGTAAGGTGCGCCCAGTCCCGTGAATGCCGGAACTAAATATACACCGCCGCAATCCTCAATGGAATTGCAAAAATCATCACATTCTTTAGGATTTTCGATAAATCCCAATTCGTCTTTAAGCCAGCTGATAACAGAACCTGCCTGGAAGATGCTTCCTTCCAGAGCATAATTTGTCACGCCCTTAATAGACCATGCGCAGGATGTCAGAAGTCCGTTTTTGGAGAAAACGGGCTCTGTTCCGAGGTTCATCAGAGTGAAGCTTCCCGTACCGTATGTTGTCTTGGAATCGCCTTTGTTTATTGCGTTCTGGCCCAGGAGAGCTGCAGGCTGGTCACCTAAGACACCCGTGATGTGAACACCGTTTATCGAGAGGAGAAGTTCGATCTCATCATCAGTAAAGCCGTTATCTCTGAGATAGTCTTCCTTAAGGCATATCTCACCGTAATCGGCACAGGATTCCATCGGTTTTGCGAGAGTATTTACGGGGATCCCGAACAGGTCCAAAAACTCCGGATCGTACTTCTTCTGCGCAATATCAAAGAGCATCGTTCTCGAGCAGTTCGAATAATCTGAAGCATAAGATCTGCCGGCGGTAAGTCTATAAACCAGGAATCCGTCGATCGTTGACAGATAGCATTCGCCCATGGCACAGCGCTCTCTTAAACTCCTGATGTTTTCTAAGAACCAGATCATCTTCGTAGCTGAAAAATAAGGATCGATCTTAAGACCTGTTATCTCAGTTATCCTTCTGCTCTGTTCCTTTATCTCAGGGCGTCTGCAGATATCCGAAGTCCTTCTGCACTGCCATACTATAGCCTTGGAAAAAGGCTTGCCTGAAGGTGAGAAAGCGACCGTTGTCTCACGCTGGTTAGTGATACCCATTCCGGCGATGCTGCCTTTTGCTTCAGGATGCTCGGCAAGGATCATGGCGCAGGCCTTAAGGACCGATACATATATCTCCTCAGCGTCGTGGCTTACCCAGCCGGGCTGCGGATAATACTGCTTGAATGGCACGTGCGTGCCGCTAGACAGATTTCCGTTCTCATCAAGAAGAAATGCCTTGGTGGAAGTAGTTCCCTGATCGACGCAAAGGATGTATCTCATATGCCTCTCCTTATCTGAAATATATGCGGTTGAGGTTCTTGTACCAGTCGTTATCTATTGAATCAAAATCTTCCTTTGTAAACCTTACGACCCAGTTGCCTGTAGGCGTTCCGGGAATGTTCATTCTCGTGTCTCCGCCGTATCCGAGCATATCCTGGACCGGTATTATCGCAACACTTGCATGGCTCATCCACAAAGTCCTGATTATCGCTCTGCAAGAGCCGCTGTGGCTGCCTCCGTCGCCCCAGTTATCACCGGTAAATCCGCAGTATTCAAGACATGTTTTTCTGACTTCTTCAGGGCTGTCCCAGAGCCATCCGAGCAGCGTAGTGTTATCGTGTGTTCCCGTATAAGCAACGCAGTTATCGTCGAAGTTATGAGGCAGGAACGAACTGTTGTCTCCGGGATAGAATGCGAACTCCATAACGCGCATTCCGGGGATTCCGACCTTGCCCATAAACTCAGCCAGATCAGGCGTTACTTCGCCGAGATCCTCTGCTATAAGGCGTGATCTGTCCTTGAACTTTTTGTCGTATTCATCGAAGAAATCGAGACCCGGACCCTTGATCCATTTTCCGTCTCTGGCATTGTCGGCATTAGCATCGATCTCACAGTAAGAAGAGAATGCACGGAAGTGGTCGATCCTTAAGTAATCGAAGAGTTTGAAGTTATCTTCAAGTCTGCTCATCCACCATGCATAGTGGTCTTCCTTCATCTTCTTCCAGTCATAGATGGGGTTGCCCCAGAGCTGCCCGTCAGCGGAGAAATAATCCGGCGGAACTCCTGCAACGCTCTCGAAAATAAGTGCTTCCTGCTTCGGCTTTCTGGGTTCCTTCAAAGGCTCGCCGTCTTTATCGGTCTCACCCTTTTCGAGAGCCTTCTTATACTTATCCATGGCCTTCTCATATTCTTTGAGGACCTTGTTGACCCTTGCAGGAGTTGCCATCTTGAACAAATCCCTTCCGGCCCATACGTCAGCAGAATCGCCTGATACGTAGAACGGGATGTCGCCGATGATGGCTATGCCGAGATCATTGATCTCCTTCTTGACCTGAGCCCACTCATCGAAGAAAAGATACTGTACAAAACCGTGATATTTGTAATTGGGATCATTCTTAAGCTCGGATACAGCCGACTTATCGTAATTTCTGAGTCTTACGTCAGACCATTCCCACCAGGGCTTGCCGAAGTCAGCATCCTTAACCGTCTGGTAAGCTGCAACATCCTGAACCCACTTATTCTCCTTAATGAACTTCTCAGCCTTGGAGAGCAGGTCCTTATCAGCTCTGTCAAACGCTTTTCTCAAGAGCTCATCCCTGTTGGTCCTTAAGAAATCGTAGTCGATTCTCCACTTGTTCTGGGTGTACTCTGCCTGCTGAACTTCAGCGGGTGTAAGAAGGCCTCTTTGCTCCAGTCTTCTGGGGTCGATGAAAAGCCAGTTGCCTGCAAATGCCGAGAAACTCTGATAAGGTGAATTGCCCATGCCGGGATAGGAGAACGGCAGTACCTGCCAGTATTTCATCCCCTGTGAAGCCAATTGCTTTGCAAAGTCGATTGCCTCCTGTCCGATCACGCCCGTACCAAACGGTCCCGGGAGTGAGCTGATATGCATAAGAACGCCTCCGCCTCTTCTCATTATTTGTAATTCCCTTCTTTCTTATATATAATTACTTGTCTCTATTAGGTTATTATACATTTCTTGAGGTCAAAATGAATTCTGTTGATGAAATAAAAAGACGCCGTACCTTTGCGATCATCTCGCATCCGGACGCAGGTAAAACAACTATCACCGAGAAACTTCTCCTTTACGGAGGAGCTATCCATCAGGCCGGCTCAGTAAAGGCCCGTAAAGCTGCCCGCCACGCAACATCCGACTGGATGGAGATCGAGAAGAAGCGTGGTATCTCGGTAACATCATCAGTAATGCAGTTCGAGTATGACGGCTGCCACATCAACATTCTCGATACCCCCGGACACCAGGACTTCTCAGAGGACACGTACAGGACCCTCTGTGCTGCAGACTCCGCAGTAATGGTCTTAGACGGCGCAAAGGGTGTCGAGGCCCAGACAATAAAACTTTTCCAGGTATGCAGAAGACGCGGTATCCCGATCTTCACATTCATTAATAAGATGGACCGTGCTGCCAAGAACCCGTTCGACCTCATGGACGAATTGGAGAAAGTATTGGGCATCAGATCAGTTCCCATCAACTGGCCAATCGGCACGGACGGTGACTTCGAAGGCGTTTTCGAGAGAGCAACAAGAAATGTTCTTCTTTTCGACCGCGAAAACAATGACCACGGTGCCTCCATGGTTACACAGAGCGTCTCAGGAATCGACGATTCCAAGCTTGATGAGATGCTCATGCCCGGTCACATCGAAGTCTTAAGAAACGACATTGAACTTCTCGACATGGCAGGCGATGAGCTTGACATGGAGAAAGTATTAAAAGGTGAACTTACACCCGTTTTCTTCGGATCTGCTATCACGAACTTCGGTGTTGAACCGTTCTTGCAGCACTTCCTTAAGATGAGTCCCGGACCTGCCGTCCACCACACGACTGACGGCATGATCGAACCTGAAGATCCGATGTTCTCAGGCTTCGTATTCAAGATCCAGGCTAACATGGATCCTTCCCACAGAGACCGTATGGCATTTATCCGTATCTGCTCCGGCCAGTATGAGAAGAACATGACAGTAAACCTCATGCGCACAGGCAAGAAGATCACTCTTGCACAGCCCCAGCAGTTCATGGCCCAGGACAGAGTCATCACTGACGAAGCTTTTGCAGGCGACATCATCGGTATCTTCGATCCCGGCAACTTCAGGATCGGCGACACGATCATATCAACAAACCGCAAGTTCGAGTTCGATCCCATTCCTGTATTCGCACCCGAGAACTTTGCACGTGTCGAGCCTAAGGATTCCATGAAGCGCAAGCAGTTCCTCAAGGGTATCGAGCAGCTCTCACAGGAAGGTGCCGTCCAGCTCTACAAGCAGCCCGGAATCGGTACCGAGACTTATGTAATGGGCGTTGTCGGTATCCTCCAGTTCGACGTGTTGGAATACAGACTTAAGTCAGAATATAACGTTGATATCGTAAGAACCGGTCTTCCCTACCGCCTGGCCCGTTGGGCAAAATCTGATGTAGAAGGGTTCGACGCAAAAGATCTTACTCTCACATCAACATCACTTCTCGTTCTCGACAGGGACGACGAGCCTGTTGTTCTCTTCGAATCCGAGTGGGCAGTCGATTGGGCTGTCGAACACAACGAGAAGTTCAATCTTACATTCGAAAACATAAATTCGAAGTGATCTTCACTGATAAACAAGGTTATAAAAGGGGCTGTTCATTCACAACGGGCAGCCCTTTTTCATTTGTCGTTGTCTGTATGTTGTTGCGGAAGTGTTGTACACGCATTTGTACGGCTGTGCGTTACAAATGTATGTACAAAGCATGGTTTTACGGGTAAATGTACAGCAAAAGCACGGCGGGTGTTGTACAAACGTGTGTACAAAGTGAGGGATTCCGGGCTTATGTACAGCAAAAGTACGGCGGGTGTTGTACAAACGTGTGTACAAAGCGGGGTATTCCGGGCATATGTACAGCAAAAGTACAGCAGGTGTTGTACAAACGTGTGTACAAAGCGGGGTATTCCGGGCATAAGAAAAGGCTGCACTTCACGATGAAGTGCAGCCTTTAGTTTTTAAATTCTAACAGTTATCAGTCTGAAGGACCCGGATCGTTGGAATCGTCAGGATCGACAGCAGATTTCTCAGGAGCAGCAGCTGTCTCCTCAGGAGCCTCTGCCTTATCAGTATCAACATCAACATCAGCATCCGCCTCAGTATCCGCATCAGCGTTATCTTCTGTCTTAACGTCGCCTGAAATATCGATGCCGGAATACTCGGCCGGATATACGACCTTCAGTTCACCGTCTGCCTCGTAGATCTTCTCGAAGTCAGGACCGTCAACCGTGAGCTTGTCGATAAGTCTGGTAGCAAGACCGACAACAATGCTCTGCTTCTCGATGAGGATCCTCTTTGTCTCCTCATAGCATGAGTCTATGATGGACTTGATCTCTTCGTCGATCTCAGCAGCTGTCTTCTCGGAATAGCTCTGAACCTGACCCATTGAATATCCGAGGAACACTTCTTCGTTCTCATCACCGAAAACCATGTTGCGGAACTTCTTTGAGAGTCCGTAACGCTTGATCATATTCTTGGCAATGTTGTTGCACTGCTGGAGGTCAGATGCAGCACCGGTTGATACCTCACCAAGGAAGACTTCTTCTGCGGCACGTCCGCCCAAAGTCATCTTGATGGTATCAAGGAGCATCTTCTCTGTATAGAAATCAGTATCTTCAATCGGCTTATAAGCTGTGAAACCGCCTGCACTGCCTGCAGGAACGATCGTTACACGGTCAACCTTCTCGAACTCTGACGTAGCGCGGAGAACAACTGCGTGACCTGCTTCGTGGTAAGCGGTAAGACGCTTAACCTTGTCGCTGAGCTTCTTGGAATTCTTCTGGGGACCCATCTGAACTCTGAATGTGGCATCAGTGATCTCCTTCATCGTGATCTCTTTCTTGTTATGACGCGCTGCCATGAGGGCTGCTTCGTTAAGGAGATTCTCAAGATCAGCGCCTGTAAAGCCGACTGTTGAGAGAGCGACTTCATGGAGGCTTACGTCCTTTGCAAGAGGCTTCTTGCGGGCGTGGATCTTAAGGATAGCTTCACGTTCATCGGCATCAGGCATGTTGACCATGATACGTCTGTCGAATCTGCCCGGACGCAGAAGCGCGGGGTCAAGTACGTCAACACGGTTGGTAGCTGCCATAACGATAACATTGGAGTTAACATCGAATCCGTCCATCTCAACGAGGATCTGGTTCAATGTCTGCTCACGCTCGTCCTGACCGCCGCCAAGACCTGCGCCTCTCTTACGGCCGACTGCATCGATCTCGTCGATGAATACGACTGCAGGTGCTTCTTTCTTTGCATCTGAGAAGAGTGATCTTACACGTGATGCACCGACACCTACGAGCATCTCAACGAAGTCTGAACCTGAGATATAGAAGAACTTAACGCCTGCTTCACCTGCAACGGCTCTGGCAAGCAATGTCTTACCTGTACCGGGCGCACCATAGAGGAGAACACCCTTCGGGATCTTGGCTCCGAGCTGCTGGTACTTCTTGGGATTCTTAAGGAAATCAACGATTTCCTGAAGTTCTTCCTTCTCCTCGACAGAACCTGCAACGTCTGAGAACTTGACCTTGTCCTTGTTAGGATCAGAGAGTCTCGCACGGTTATTACCGAAGCTGAATACACTGTTGCCGTCCCTGCTCTGTCTTGTGAGACTGAAGAACAGAACAACAACTACGATTATGGAGATTGCAAACATCGCAATGTTTACGATCAATGACCAGTCAAAAGGCTCTGTATAGTTATAACCCTCGATCTTGCCCTGCTTCTTCGCATTATCGAGCTTAAGGAGAAGGTCATCAACGAACTCATAAGGAACTTCCTGGGTAACCTCAACGACGAGACCCTCTTCGTTCTTGTATGTAACGTTGACTACGGTTCCCTTTACCTCAACGAGGTTTACTTCGTTTTTCTGATCGTCAATGATCGCCATAACGTCAGACAGCGTGGACTTCTCCTTCTGTCCGTAATTGCCTCCGAAAACAATCGTTGAGAAAGCAATCAGTATTACTATCATCAAAACATAAAAGAACAGACCGCCGCCTATCGGTTTAAAGCTGCTCTCTTTTTTATCGCCATTCTTATCGCTCACGTTCTCTTATTCCTTTCTTACGATCCTGATGTCGTCAAAATCTCTGTATTTGCCGTCAAGGTCAAGACCGTAACCGACAATGAATTCGTCAGGGATCGTTATTCCGTTATAGTCAGGCACCAGGTCAACTACTCTTCTGTCCGGCTTGTCAAAAGCAGTACAGATCTTCAGTGACCTGGGTTCTCTTTGCTTAAGCTGTTCCTTAAGGAGTGAGAGCGTTCTTCCCGTATCGATGATATCTTCAACGATAAGAACGTCCATATCCTTAATATCTACAGACAGATCCTTCTTGATCTTTAGTTCTCCGGTGGAGTACTCGCCGACATAAGAAGAAACCTGCATGAAATCAACGATGACAGGCATCTCAAGACGCCTGATGAGGTCGGCAGTAAAGATAAAAGCACCTGTAAGAATGCCTACAACAACAAGGGGCTTGCCGTTGTAATCGCGGTTGAGCTCTGCACTTACACGATCAAGCATCTGCTCGATCTCAGCATGTGAAATCAATACTTCGTCAGTATTTACAGCCATATTACCTTACTGCCTTTCTATCGCAAATGAGATCAAAGTGTCAGATCCTCCTGAACCCTGTCTGCCTGCGATGTATTTCTCGCGGCTTACGCTGTTTGTAAAGCCTAAACCGTGCCCGAAGCCCGGTAACCACAATATGTTCCCTTCACTCTCGATAAAGAGGATCTGCTTTCTGGCAGATTCAGGGACCTTGAGGTCAGTCATGAGACGGCTTATCTCTTTGCTGCCCGCAGATCCTGCCTTCTTAAACCTGAAGGAGGTTCCAAGCCCCTTGCAGTTACCCAATGTAATCTTGCCGCCGCCCAATACGTCAGCATGACAAAACCACAATAAGTTATTATACTCTAACTCTGTCTCATTCTCAATTATTCTTACTTCTAATATAAAGTCAGATTCAGGGATACTTGTTCGGACAACACCCTTTTCCTGAACTTCATTAAGGTCAACAGCTTTATTTACGGGGCCTTCAGACAACACAAATCCCATATTTTCTGCAATAGCGCCGCCTAATTTCGAGATCCCCGTCTCTGTGGTAAATCCGAAAATATCCCCGTGTCTGTATGCTTTTCTTCCAAAAGGCATATCAATAGTGGTCTCGCCAGCAGCATCACCTGTCACGAGCGAGAAACAGTCATTAAGGTGTCCTTCTTCAAAATCTATGAGATCACCGAAGGTCTCCTGCCACAGGTATCTGACAGCACGTGACTTCAAGGCCCTGTGAAGGCAGTTGATTTCTGAAACGGAAAGAACGGGATAGCCCGACAAAACCTTGCGGCTTGCGGCATAAGCTTCAAAAGAAGCCGTCGTTATATAATCTAAGTCGTCACATAAGAGTTTATAAGTCCTGGCAAGCGGCACGGACGGGTCTTCGTTATAGAATTCACCGATCTTAGGCAGGAATTCATTGCGCCATGTGTTGCGCGTCCCGTTAGCCTCGAGATTTGTCTTATCGATGGCATATTCGACACCCAACGTGTCCAAGTAATCGACCAGTTCACTCTTCTTAAGGCACAGAAGCGGCCTTATTATCCTGCCGGCAACAGGCTTCGGATTTACAAGTCCGTCAAGACCCGAACCGCGGAAGAGGTTCATCATCATGGTCTCGGCGATATCGTCCCTGTGATGGGCAATGGCTACACGGACAGTCTTATTTGTCGCTTCCTCAAGCGCTTTTGCATATTGCTCAAAAGCCTCATATCTTAAGATCCTTCCGGCGGTCTCTTCCGAGATGTGATTTGCCATGGCAAATCCTTTACAGTCAAAATCCAACACCTTGAGCTCTATGTGGTTTTCTTTGCAAAACTGCCTTACAAGTTCGACTTCCTCATCACAGGCGCCGGGTCTTAAGTGGTGATTGCAGATAAGCGCATATATATCGCAGTCTATGTCAGAACAGTTCCTAAGACCCTTGAGAATGTGGAGCAAAGCCATGGAATCAGGGCCTCCGGACACACCGGCAACGATAATGCCGCAATCAAATAATCCCTTACTGCCCCCGAATTCAAGGACCCTGTCTAAGATCTCAACTGTCTCTTCTTTTTTCAAGATTTAAAACCCGTCCGGGAAACTGTCATTTGCCTGGGCAAAGAAGTCATCGCCTTCAGGCGGTATATCATCATTGTCAGGCATAGGAGGTTCCGGGATCGGAGCCTCATCCGTAGTTACGTTATCAAAATTGTAGTTCTGCGCTGCCGCATCACTTTCTACAGTTCTTGTATATGCACTGCCGGCGTCTTCCTGAGGATTCCTCTCGTCATTCTCATAGAACATCGTCTTACTCGGGATCCACCATACTGAGTCTCTTCCCGTCTTGCCGTGACGGTTCTTCTGCAGGTAGATGAATGCAGGCTTGACCTGCTTGCCGTCCTTGAAATCGATTACGGGAACTTCGGCTTCTTCGGAGGTCGTAGTTCCTTCCTCATCCTTCTTCTTGTAGTAATCGGGTCTGTCGATAAACATTACCGTATCGGCATCCTGCTCGATAGCACCGGAGTCTCTCAAGTCAGAGAGCTGCGGTGTATGGTCATCTCTCTGCGCTGCGCCTCTTGAGAGCTGCGACAGGGCAATGATTGGGATATTGAAGTCCTTTGCCAAAAGCTTCAAGGATCTCGAGATAGCAGTAACTTCTTCATTACGGGATCTGCCGCCCGAGCCTCCAGGCATCGTCATGAGCTGGAGATAGTCGATAACAACGAGTCTCGGTTTATTGGGGCTCGCGAAAAGCTGGGTCAGCTTGGACTTCATGGTTACAGGATTGGTATCCGAATTATCGTCGATATAGATCGGGAAATCGGATAACTTCGACAGAGCCCTGGTTATCTGGTTCCTGTCGGAATCGCTCATCTTATGAGAATAAATGATCTCGCTGACAGGCTTGGACATTGAAGAAGACATAAGTCTTGATGCAATCTCCTGCTTGCTCATCTCGAGCGAGAATATTGCTACGGGATTACCATTGGCGGCTACGTTTGCAGCCATGTTGATAGCAAGCGCGGACTTACCCATACTGGGGCGCGCTGCAAGTATATTAAGTGATCCCGGTCTTAATCCGCCTAACATTGAATCAAGTCTCGGGAAACCGAGCTTGATCTTGCCTCCGCTGTTCTCGTCACGGAGTTCGGCAGAGATCTCGCTGACTGTTGTCTTAAGGATATCCGATAAGACCTCGAAGCCCTTGGTCTCACCTGTTCCCTTGAGGCTCGAAAATGCGTTGATGGCATAATCAACGGCTTCTCCGGCCCTTAACTCTCCGCCGACAGCTTTGTTCCTGATAGCATCAACGGTCTTAAGGAGCTTGGTTCTGTCACTTCTCTCCCTGATAGCCTCGATATAACTGTCGATAGCAGTCTGAACCGCGTTCTTGTCACCAACGCGGTAAACATATCGTTGTCCGCCTGCCTTCTCGGCCAGGCCTCTTCTCTCTAATTCAGAATAGACTGTAATACGGTCGATCTGGGCATTATCAAGGAACATGTCAATAACGACCTGGAAGATCGTACGGTTGCGGATATCGGAGAAATCCTCCTCGATGATCTTGTTCTCAACAGTCTTCAGGATAGCCTTATCCCTGCGCATGCAAAGTGCAAGGAGCGCCATCTCGACATCCACTTCGCCGTTGGAATCGACACCCTGATCGATGAGATTATTCAAATAGTCCAGATTCTCAGCCATATCAGATCTTAAGCCTTATGCACCCGTTACGACTTCAACATTGATATCAGCCGATACCTGAGGGTGAAGCTTGATCCTTGTCTTAAACATACCGGTGTTCTTAATGGGGCTTGAGATAACAACCTTCTTCTTGTCGACCTCGAAGCCTTCCTTCTTAAGGCTGTCGGAAATATCCTGTGCCGTAACGGCTCCGTAGAGTCTGCCGTCAGCACCGCCCCTTGCTACGACACGGAAAACCTTGCCGTCAAGGATCTTCTTATTCTCCTGGGCTGCGAGCAGTGCTCTTCTCTCATGCTCAGCCTTGGCACCGGTCTGGAGCTTAACTTCATTAAGATTGGCGGAAGTAACTTCCTTGGCAAGGCCCTTCTTGAAGAGGAAATTCCTCGCATAACCGTCGCTGACGTTAACAACTTCATTTGTCTTGCCTACATTTTTAACATCTGAAAGAAGAATTACCTTCATAAATACCTCCGCTTGTCCCCGAATATCTGTTTTTTATTAAAACAATCGGGCTTCCTTAAGAACATATTATATGCCCTCGGAGCGCCCGATTGTTATTACATTTTTTAGATTATACAGTAGCTCGCGAGAAATTGTGCTCTCCGCAGGCTACTTTGTCCTATTAACGGAATTACTGAACCGTGTAGGGCAAAAGTGCTACCTGGCGTGCACGCTTGATAGCTGTTGTGAGCTCACGCTGATGGATTGCGCATGTGCCTGTCATTCTCTTAGGAAGGATCTTTCCGTTCTCGGAAATGTACTTCTTGAGTGTAACATCATCCATAAAGTCGATAGACTCGACCTTATTAGCGCAGAAGTTGCAAACCTTCCTGCGTGTTCTTCTCTGCCTCATACCGCCGGCAAACTCTCTACCACCGGCTCTGGGTGCTCTGTTCTCTGCCATTTTGAGTGATCTCCTTTAATTAAATCTCAAATGGAAGCTCACCGGACTGACCTTCATCAAAACCGCCGACAGGCGCTTCGATCTGTACATTAGGTGCTGTAGGTGCACTTGCAGCCATTGAATCTGCCGGGGGCGGATTAAAAGACTGTGTGGGTGCAGCGCTTTCCGGGCGATAAGCGTCGCCGGATGCACCACCTGATGATTCTACGAACTCTGCCTCATCTACAACTACTTCTGTGATGAATCTCTTCTGTCCGTTCTGATCATCGTAGCTTCTGGTCTGAATGCTTCCTACCAAACCGATGCGGTTGCCCTTATGGAAATACTTCTGGATAAAGACTGCCGTCTGACGCCAAGCGACACAGTTGATAAAATCAGCCTGTCTCTGGCCGTTTGCATCCTTGAAGCGTCTGTCGACTGCTACTGTGAAGTTGCAAAACTGGGTCTGGTTGGATGTAAGCTTAACTTCCGGGTCCTTAGTAAGTCTTCCGACTAATTCTACTTTGTTCATTTACTGTTACCTTCCTGTCTAAAGTGATTACTCACCGACACGAACAATGAGATAACGAATTACGCCGTCAGTAATCTTGAGAACACGCTCAAGTTCCTTAGGGAACTCGCTCTCGGCAGTAAATACTGTCTGAACATAGTAGCCGTTCTTCTGACCTTCAATCTCGTAAGCGAGCTCACGTGTTCCGATTGCATCAAAAGTGTCAATCGTAGCACCTGATTCGATCTTAGCCTTAATTGTGTCAGTAAGAGAAGCAATTCCCTCTTCACCTGCAGCGGTGCTGAGGATTGTGATCAAACGATATTGGTTTGCCATGTCATTCACCTCCTTCTGGACTTTACGGCCCGGTCTCTACGCCGGGCAAGGATGCCGCCCATGTATAAACGGCAACGTGAAGAATAACACAGCAAGAGAACCAAAGTCAAGCATTTACAAGCCAAAAGCCCGTTATCGCATATCATGCCCCTGATTAAGGAAACAGCTCCTACCGGGAGCATGCATGCTCTGATCCCGGGCAAAGTGTTTCCAAAACTCTTACTGGATTGAGTTTAGCAACCCCAAGATCAAATATCTACCCTTTTAAAGCAGATTGGGACTTTTGGGGGTCATTTGGGACTAAATGTCAAATGAAAGTGTCCTTAAAACCTCGATGCTCCGAGGTCTTTAAGAATGTATGGGAAGATCAGGTCGAGCCAGGCTCCAAGGGCCTTTGCGGTGTGCAGATAGGTCTCATAATTCTCTCCCGAGGGGTCAGGAACAGAAATTGACATTACCCTTCCGTTTGAGTCTTTCATGACAAGACCGTTAGCTGCCGCAAAAGTCGATAGTGAGAAAACCTTATCCTTGATCTCGGGGAATGCCTTTGTGATCTCAAAAGCCTGCTCGTCCCTTACTGTCAGGATGAGATCATTGTCATCGTAGATCGCAGGGTCAGCCCTTCTGGATTCGATGGAACCTAAGCCGTATCCGATAAGTTCTCTTACAGCCTTATCCATCAGCGAATCAGGATCAAGGCCGCTCATGGCCGTAAGTCCTGCTGATTCACAGTAGATCTCGAATCCCGCATCTGCCGCTCTGCTTGATATATAAGGCTCGTTCTTCTCGAGCTTATTTCTCATAAGGCATTCGCAGCATGCTGATAAAGATGTGTTGTTATCGTCAACGAAAAGGACCGATGCAGTAAACGTATCCTTAAACGCATCGATGGGGAGCGGGAGTCTTGCAGGTCTTGCGGGCGCAGGCATGCCGGGAGTCAGTTCCTCCTTCTTGCCCGAAGCCTTGCCCAGTCTGTTCATATAAGCAACAGAGAGTCCTTCTCCGTCAAATCCCTGTGCAAGGATTATGTCTACTTCCTGGACATCTAAAAATCTCAGTCCTTCAAAAAGTCCGTGCGAAGCGCTTGCAACATCTACGGTCCTGCCGTAAACGCAGAACTCAGTATGAGCGGATAAGATCTTGTCATTAAGCTTATCGTAGAGCGCCTTGATCTCGCTGCCGCAATAGATGCCGATCCTGGCAAAAGGGTTCTTTGCTAATATCTCACGTGATCTCAGGATAAACGGTGAAGCAATATTAACCAGTTCTTTTGCTTCGTCATCAGTGAGCTTTTTCAGGTCAACAGGTTCATAAGCATCCTTGCCGATCTTACCGTCGGAACCTGCCATGTTGTCTCCTGTGATCTTAGTGCCTTCGGGCATCTTCATGATCTCAACCTGGGCATAAGGCGCATAATGACGGTACTTCATTCCGGGAGATCTGGGTGTCTCTTTGCTCTCTGCATTTCCTGCCATAACTATCTCACCTCTGCTAAGAACGGAATCGATATCTGATTTTGTAACGGCTCCCGGTCTTAATATGACAGGCTCTGTGCCCGTGCAGTCTACAACCGTTGATTCAAGACCGAATTCCGAATCACCGCCGTCGATTATCGCGTAAATATATCCGTCCATGTCTTCAAGGACCGATCTGCTGCTCGTAGGAGAAGGTCTGCCCGATAGATTTGCGGAAGGTGCCGCAACCGGTATCCCCGCTAACTTCAAAAACTTGTTTGCAACAGGATCAGACGGCATCCTGACACCGACTGTATCAAGACCTGCAGTCGTCTGATTGGAAATGCAGTCTGCCTTTTTCATTACTATTGTAATCGGACCGGGCATGAAGCTGTCTATGAGCTTTTGCGCCAAAGGAGTGATCTCCGAGACGATACCCTTAATCTGTTCCTTATCACCGATATGGCAGATAAGCGGATTGTCAGCAGGTCTTCCCTTGGCCTCGAAAACCTTCTTTACGGCATCCCCGTCTCTGGCATCACATCCCAGGCCGTAAACAGTCTCTGTAGGGAATGCTATGACTTCGCCATTCCTCAAATGCTCACAGGCATCCTTGATGGCAAGATCGTCATTTGAATCTATTAATAATGTTTTCTGATACTTCTTTTCGCGTTCCATAAAAGCCTCTGATCAATCTTCGGTGCCGCCCGCATTATCTGCAGCCTGGGCAAGCGTCAATGCATCTACGATCTCATCAAGATCACCTGCAAGTATACTGTCCAATTTGTAAAGTGTCAGTCCGATCCTGTGATCGGTCACTCTTCCCTGATGGTAATTATATGTGCGGATCCTCTCAGATCTGTCGCCTGTTCCAACCTGTGATTTTCTCTCGTCACTTATCCTGTCGACATCTGCCTGGTGGGCGATATCCCACAGACGGCTCTGCAGGACCGCCATAGCCTTCTCTTTGTTCTGGATCTGCGATCTCTCGTCCTGACATGTAACTACCATGCCGGTCGGAAGGTGCGTGATCCTGATGGCAGATGAAGTCTTGTTGATATGCTGGCCGCCTGCACCTGATGCTCTGAATCTGTCGATCTTAAGATCAGCCGGATTGATCTCGACATCGGTAGGTTCTGCCTTAGGAAGCACTGCCACGGTTGCGGTCGAAGTATGGACTCTGCCGCCCGACTCTGTTACGGGAACTCTCTGAACTCTGTGAACACCGCTCTCGAACTTCATTCTCGAATAGACTCTGGGACCGTCAATCTCTGCAACGATCTCCTTATATCCTCCGAGTTCAGTCGGACTGGATTCAACGATGCTGAAATCAAAGCCCTTGATCTGAGCGTAACCTTTATACATCTTAAGCAGGTCACCTGCAAAGAGCGCGGACTCTTCACCGCCTGCGCCGCCTCTGATCTCGAGGATTACGGATCTGGAATCTCTCGGATCTCCGGGCATCAGATAGACCATGAGTTCTTTGGTAAGCTCTTCAAGTCTTCCCTTCGCGTCAGCTAACTCCGCATTTGCAAGACTTCTCATCTCATCGTCGCCGCCGAGATTTCCGCTCTCCAAAAGCCCGATTATTCCTTCGATCTCTTTCTCGCAGGCTTCGTAATTGTTTATTGCTTCAACCTGAGGGCTTAATGCGGCAAGTTCCTTGGAATACTTCGTGTATTCATCAGGGCGCGAAGCAACCGCCGGGTCACTTAGTGTTCCGGTAAGTTCCTCGTACTTAGCCTTGATCATGTCTGTCTTGCTCTTATCTATTGCCATAGTTATCCAAAAGTATCATATAAAGGATCTTATTTCCATTTGAAGAAGCCGCTTCACCGTGTAAGCAGCTTCTATATAAACTACATTATTCTTTTCTAACTCGGATCTGCGGGCTGAACGGGCTGCTGATCAGCAGGAGCGCTCTCAATTACCTCATACTCGAGCTTATGTCTCAGAGGTCTCTGGCAGCGGGGGCAGTAAACGAAGCCGTGCGGATACCAGGCTCTGTGACCGAGATCGTATGAATGGTAATCGAATTCAAAATAGCAGTATTCACATCTGCAGTGGAATGTCGGGTTATATGTATCGTATCCGGGTACCGGATTGGGATTGATAATGCCGGAATTCTGTACCCACGGCTTTGCTGTTGTGGCAGGAAGAGTTGTTGCTGCGGGAGCAGGTTCAGCTACAGGAACCTGGTCCTGGGCAGGTCTGAAATCGTATCCGCACTTCTGGCAGAAATTTGCATTATCAACAACTTGTGTTCCGCAGTTGGGACAAGCCTTGCTCATTAATTCGATCCCCTTATTCCATATTTGAGTAGGACTCTACTAAACAGTAATTATAAAGACCTCATAACTTCCGGTCAAATCACTGCTCATTACTGTCATCGATTATATTGCCTTTTCTGACATTGGGTTCGATCAGATTATCCCTGGCATATTCCCAAATCTCTTCAGAACCTGCATGGGTATTCCTGTTGCGGTTTAGTACCCAGCTTCTTCTGACATCGTGCTCTTTCCATGCCCTGCCGTCTGTCGCGTCATTTAAGATCAGGGGCTGGAAGCAGTCCATGGTCCTGGCAAACATTGCCTCCGGAGTCTTCTGCTCTTCGAATTCGTCCCAAAGGGATCTTAGATATTTGCCCTGGTCTTCGGGAAGGAGCCCGTAGAGTTTATCTGCTGCCTGAGCCTCGCGCTCAGCCTGGGACTTCTTGCCTTCCTCATCGTAGGCATATGTGTCACCGGCATACACTTCAACAAGATCGTGGATAAGGATCATGGATATAGTCTTTAATACATCTATATCTGTATTTGAATATTCACTTAAAAGCAGAGTCATTATCGCCATGTGCCATGCGTGGTCAGCGTCGTTCTCACGTGTCTCGCAGTCAGTAATGTAGTTTTGACGCTTGATCAGCTTTTCCTTATCGATCTCCCTGATGAATGCCATCTGCTTCTCAAATCTCTTGATATCCTTCATGATCAGACCTCCTGCAACACCGGCACAATAAATGAATATTAATAATAAAACCCGAATACCGTTTAAAGTACCCGGGTGTATGGTGGATGATACAGGGCTCGAACCTGTGACCCCATGCACGTCAAGCATGTACTCTAGCCAGCTGAGCTAATCATCCTTAATTGAACGAATGAAAGTATACCTTGTTTTATTCTCTTTGACAATGATTTATTATCGCCTTCACAATGTTCACTTATTAACAATTTGTTAATTAGTTTGTGACAAAACGCCATTTCATATTTGAGTGATAAATATGAAATTTCTGTTTTCCGGAAGCCGGTTTTTTCGTTTTCGAGATCCTCAAATCGCCCGAAAACTATACGGTTTGAGCGTTTTAACAACAATCTGCACAAAAACACACCCGGTCGATTGGTGATACGCACAAAATCGAAGAAATTGTGGAAAATATGAACACATTGTGAACAACTTATGGTATATTTGTGTCGTAAGATGCTATTCAAATTCGGGGGAGGAAGCATTTATGAGAAAGATTGGAAAGACACGTAAGGGCTTTACACTTGTCGAGATGGTACTTGTAATTGCCATCATCGTAATCCTTGCCGGTGTTCTGGTAATAGGAATCGGAACATATCTTAACAGAGCAATGGCAACAACCTCATCTCTAAACAGCCACAACAGCTCCATTATCTCCATCACAGAAGAAGTAGAGCGTCAGATGGGTATCGACGGTGAAGACGGAGAAGGAGAAGGCGCTTAACATAAACGGTCAGAGATTATGATCCTGTCTTCAGGGTGACCAGACATCATAAACCTCTTATCCATAAAGTGAAGCACGCAAAAAGCCTCCCTGTTTCAGGGAGGCTTTTTGTATGCGCAGAAACTGTTATCAGTTAAGCGTTATGTTAAGTGTCTGCGGATTGTGATCGCTGTTTGCAAATCCGAGATTTGTGATCTCATAAGAATTTACAGTGATGTTGGACGATACGATAAATCCGTCGATCATGTAATACTGAAGCGAAGCGGGATCATTACCTGCCAAAGGAGCATAAAGAGATCTGCAGGTAGGAGTCTCGTTATCCATGATAAACTGCCAGTCAGCTTCAAAAGGACTTACATCCATAAAAGCTGGCTGCCACTGCTCAGGGAATACAGGATAGTTATTCTGAACATTGGAGAAGCTCTGGTTGAAGTCGCCGCCTGCGATTACATAATTGCCCTTTGCGGTCTCTTCGTAAAGGATATCCATGAGCATCTGTGCCTGAGCTGCCTTACCCTCACCGTCATCATAAGCTTCCAGATGGAGATTAACGATAACAAGTTCCTTGCCGCCTTCTACCGGAATTCTCGTAACAAGAAGACATCTCTTGAGATTGATCGTTCTTACAGGCCATGAGAACGGACAAGGGAGCTGGATCCTCTCAGCTGATTCTGTAGCATAGCTGGAATATGTTGCAACGCCGGAGTCGATCGCACCGTAAGGCGGGATTGGAAACGGGAAAAAGGCAACCTTGAAGTTATTGGCATAAGCCATATTGTTGTAACCGAGATTATCGAAATAAGAAGTCTCATCAATGTGATAACTTCTTGAGCTGTTAAGATCGATCTCCTGAAGCAATAAGATGTCAGCGTTCTGGGAAACGACTTCATTTACGATGGCATCGAGATTTGTCTTAACTCTGGCTTCATCAGCAGAATAGACCATCGAACCGCCGTCCATAAAGAAATCAGCATTATCGCCCAAAGCACCGTAACCGAGATTCCATGCCACGATGTTGATCGAATCGCCGACGGCAAGAGCCTTGGCTTCGCCGCCCAAAGATTCAACAGTAACAGTCTCCTGGTCCTGAGGTCTGTATTCAACAGCAGTCATCCAGATCAGCAAAGCAGCAACCAGAACCACTAAAACGATTACCACTGCGAGCAACACTTTAAGTATTACTTTTACTACCTTCATTCACTCACCTCCGGACATAAAGTCCATAAAAATACAGAGCCTATTATAACCTATAGTCTTTGAATAAGGAAAATGCCATTGATCTCACTTTTTCTTCGGTGCGGGAAGTTCAAGATACATTGCATCAAAGAGCTCTCTTAAAAACTCCTTGTTCTCGATCTCATCTACCAGGAGCATCTCCTTGGCGCCTTCATAAGGAAGTTCAAGTTCGGCATCAGGCATCAATTTAACCGCTGACTTCGTCTGCTTTACGAGGAATCTGTCATCGTAGATCCCTCCGATAACTTTACCGCGGTAGTAGATAATGTATTCACCCATCATCGCACGGTAAGTGATCTCATCCAGGAGCGACAACTGCTCTAAAACAAATTCCAGATATTCTTTGCTCGATGCCATATCAATAATTCCTTATCAGACATTTTCCAATCTGTAAACGATCAGACTGTTCTCATACTGACTGTACTGTTTGCCCTCTTCAAGCTCAAAGAGGTGCTGTGACGCTACTCCTCCGAACCATTCATAAGGCTTGTCATCCTGAGTCTTTCCCTCACAGATCTCGATGGCTCCCTGCCTCATGCATCTTAAGAGCGAGATATCGTCAAAGCCCCTGGAGTGACCGTGAAGAATGTAATCAGCACGATTTTCAAGGAACATGAGGCCGTCCAAGACTTTTATGTAATCAGAGATCTTCATGCAGCCATCGAGCTGCATCCACAGATGGTGATTGATAGAATCACCGGAAAACAGGATCTTGTCTTCTCTCATAAGAACGAGAATTCCTCCGGGTGTGTGTCCCGGTATCTCAAATATCTCAAGTGTCTTCCCGCCGAGATCGATGATGTCTCCCGGATTTATTGGTTTAAACGGCGGCATGACAAAATTGTGCTTCTCACATGCTTCAATGAATTCAGGAAGATTGACAAAGGATTCAGCGAGCTCAAGATCCTTAGGATCAATATAAGCTTCATCGAAATACACGTTTCCGAAAATATGATCCGGATGACCGTGTGTGTTGATCACTACTATAGGTTTATCAGTTATCTTCCTGACTTCACTCATAAGGTCGTTAAACCCGTTCATCGTATCGATAACGCAGACCTTCTCGTCACCTATGACGATGTATCCCGTGGCTAAGTGTCCTTCGTCCATCAGGTACAGGTCAGGTCTTAACTTGGTAATGTATAATTCCGGTCTTTCTTCCATTGTATTTATATCCCCCTTACCGTTTTGCAGGTCTTAACAAACATAATATCAGATAAAGGCTTATGCCTAATCTGCAATTTAATGGGTCTTATCCTCGAATATATCCCGTTATCAAGGTCTGCTTTTGATTGTATACTAATTTCATTCAAATGAACGGCCAATCGTCAAGGAAGGGATAATAATATGAATTCATTCTCTGAAAAACTCATCGGAAACGTCGACAAGGTAATCGTAGGTAAGGACAAGCAGATAGAACTCCTCCTCGTATCTCTCTTAGTCGGCGGACACGTATTGTTGGAAGACGTTCCGGGAACCGGAAAAACAAAGACTGCAAAGGCTCTGGCCCAATCTCTTGATTGTGATTTTAAGAGAGTCCAGTTCACGATAGACCTCCTCCCGTCAGATCTTACGGGAATCAACTTCTTCGACCGCGAATCGAATTCATTCGTATTCCGTAAAGGTCCTATCTTCACGAACATCCTTCTAGCAGACGAGATCAACCGCGCTACGGCAAGGACACAGTCGAGCCTTCTCGAGTGCATGGAAGAAAAGCAGGTCACAGTAGACGGCGACACCAGAAAACTTGACCTTCCTTTCCTCGTTATCGCTACCCAGAACCCCTTGGAATCCCAGGGCACATTCCCTCTTCCCGAAGCGCAGCTCGACCGCTTCCTCATGATGCTCAAGATGGACTATCCGACACACGAAGAGAGCATCGAGATCATGAAGAGATTTGCAACAGAAGATCCGCTTGATACGCTCGCTCCCGTTACTACGAGAGAAGAACTGCAGTCAATGCAGAATCAGGTCAGGAATGTATTCGTATCAGATCTTCTCTACGACTACGCAGCTAAGATCGTCGAAGCTACAAGAGAGTCTTCCGACACATCGATCGGCGCCAGCCCTAGAGCACTTCTCGCATATGTATCCGCAGCAAAGGCTCTGGCATTTGTCCGCGGACGCAATAACTGCATCCCCGATGACTTCAAGGAACTTGCAGTTCCTGTGCTCGCTCACCGTCTGCTCATAAGATCTCATGCATCTATATCAGGTGACGGCAAGTTCATGTCCAAGAGCGATGTTGCGGCAAGCATCATAAACAAGATCCTGAACAGCGTTCCCTGCCCCACAGAGGACTTCAGCAGATAACTTTTCAAGATGGCACTGTTCGTACTCGTTGCAATCATTCTTGCGGTATTCATCGTAGAACTTATCCACTACCGCAAGCATGCACTCGATAACCTTCATCTCACAGTCGGCTTTTCCAAAAACGTCGTAAACTGCGGTGAAGATGTCGAGCTTATTGAGGTTGCCGAGAATAAGAAACGTCTGCCTCTCCCCTTCATCATCCTCAAGTTCGAATGTCCCCGCGAGATCAAGTTCTATGACATGGGAAACACTTCAACGTCAGACTTCCTCTACCGCGAAGACATGCTGACAATGAAGGCATTCTCAAAGCACACCAGAAAGATCAAGGCACAGTGCAACAAGCGCGGTTATTATGTATTCCCGAGAGTCGGGATCACGACTTCAGATCTGTTCCTGATCGAGCGATTCAACAAGGACTTCGAAAACGATTCGCATCTTGTCGTTCTTCCCGAAGTGATAAATACGGACCTCATGAATATGCTGACTTCGGTCACGTTAAGTGAACTCCAGTGCAGGAGAACACTCCTTACGGATCCTTTTACTCTGGCAGGGATCAGAGAATACGGACCGAACGATCCGATGAACAGCATCAATTGGAAGGCCAGCGCAAAAACAGGCGAATTAATGGTCAATCAGAATGCTTCAACGTGTGCGCAGAAGGTCCACATTTTCGTAAACTTGAGCACATACAATCAGAAGCGTTCCGTATCACTTCTCGAAAAATCCATAAGCCTCGCTTACACATATCTGTGTGAACTCGCAGATCTTAAGATCCCCGCATCGATCTACACTAACGGTCTTGATATACTCACTGATTCGCCTGTAGTATCCGAGACCGATCTTGGTTCAGAATCTCTCGAAGAGCGCGGGATAATGCTCGCGAGGATTGATCTGAAGAAGACTGCGGTCCCGTTCGAAGAAATACTCGAAAAGTACATTCCGTCCACAAACAGAGACGACTTCATCCTGCTCATATCGCCGCAGTTCAACGGAAGCTTCCGCCCGGCACTGGCAAATATCAAGATGCGCCGTCCGTCGCTTCACTGGATCATGCCCAGCTATAAGATCACGCCCGACGCCAACCCGGAACCTGCTATCGCAGATTCATATACAAGATGGGAGGTGATCGGCAGTGACTGATATCCGCAATATCAATTCAACGAGCAACACTTCCCGCAACTCTGACGGCAACATGATCCATACGGTAAGAGACAGTCTCTTTGCCGAGATATTGCTGTCGGTAATAATAGGCATTACTATTCTGTCGATCTCTACTCTTCTTAAATGCTACATTGAGCTCTTCGATGTCAGCACTTATCCTACATACACGCTGCTTATAGTATCTGTCCTTCACACTGTCGCAAGAAGACTTCGGATCAAGTCAAAAGCTGCTGTGTTCGTGCTGCATATCATGGTAAGTCTTGCGTACTATCTGGTCGCAATACAGATTCCCATACTCGAGTTCGGTAATTCAACGGCAAACAGGTTTTATCTGATACTTCTGCTTGCAGCATTTACGCTGTTCTCATTCTTATACAGCCTTAAACCTGCGTTCATGGCAGCAGACATAGAGTTCATGGCATTCCCTGCCGTGTTCCATGTTCTCGGCTATATTCTCTACAATATTGCTGACAGAAAAGAATTTGCAAATACACTTCTTTTCAATGCTATCGTTATCGCGATCATCTTCATCATAATGCGCCAGATAGCAGTTTTCGATACGAAGTACTATCACTCGATCCATAAGATATCGAGGCCGTCGTCGATGCTCAAAAAGCAGAACTACAAGACCGTAATAGGCTTGATCCTGATCATCGCAGTCTCTCTAGTAATGCTTACCATATTCCCATATGCATTACTCTCCGGCCTGATTAAATCAGGACTCGTCCTGATCTTCAGATTCTTCATTCATCTGCTCTTAAGCAATCGTTCTGAGGCGCCTGAATTCCGACCAAACGATCCTTTCCGGGGATTTAATATGGCAGAAGAGATCGCTGAAGACAATCCTGTCCTCAACATCATCGCTTACATTACTTATTTCATAATCGCCGCAGTGATATTGACCACGGTCATCAGCGGTCTTATCGCACTCCTAAGGAGCGCACCGCAGGCGAATAAGAACGATGAGAAGGTCGCAGACGAGAACCTCATCGATACTATCGAAGAGATTAAGCCTGAGAAGAAAAAGATATTTGCAAAAGCACATGACTTCGGCTCAGGCCGTGAGCGCCGTGTCAGGAAACAATTCTATGAAAAGACCAGACGCGCAATGAAAAAGGGCCTTCCCGTCTCTGATTCTTCAACGCCCGGCCAGATCGAACAGGTCCTCCGCGCAAACGGTGACAAAGACATTCAGTCTCTTAAGAAAGAATATGAGGAAATCCGTTACACCAAATAAAGTGATCAGTTTCCTCTGCGCCTGATCAGGGTTACCAGGAATACAGAAACCAGCATCAGCCACAAGAGCGCCAGATAAACGGTTCCGTTAAGCATCTCGGTAAATCCGAATTCTGAAGTGGTAACAGAAAGTGTTACTTCGTCAGGAATATCAGCTTCATCTGAAGAAGTCTCTTCTGTTATGGTCTCTTCAGGTTCAGTCTCAGATGCAGTCGTTTCTTCAGAAGTCTCACTTGTTTCTGAAGCTTCAGTTTCCGTCTCTTCGGGTTCGATCTCATCAGGAACAACTGTCTCACCGGGCGCGATCATCTCCGGCGGATTATCGGGATCGAAAACAGGCATCTCAGGCATATTCCCAGGATCGTAACCTTCCATATCCGGAGGATTATTCGGATCAAATATGGGCTGCGGCATATTGTCAGGATCAAACTCTTCACCGTCCGGCGGATTGTCAGGATCGAATATCGGCGGCATATCCGGCGGGTTATCAGGACCTGTCTCCACACCTTCAGGCGGATTGTCAGGATCGAACATTCCCATCTGAGGCGCAGTCTCATCAGTACCATCAGAAGCATCCCCATCAGCATCTGCCGGAGGCGGCGGCATTGGTCCTGCCTGCTCATTCCCGCCACCTCCGAAGACCGGGGCATTACCTTCAGTTTCTAAATCCGCATCTTCTTCGATATGACCCATGGCAGCCAGGTCAATTGATGTACCGTCGACAAGCAGTGAATAATCGTCGCGCTGACCCTCATCGGTTGAAGGGATCGTTCCCTTTATCTGACCGTCGATACTCTCGGCACGGAGCTTGATCATGTTGTATAAGATGTCTGTTGCAGCAAGATACTCTTCGTAGGTGTAAAACGCAGTAGGATCAGTCTCAACGAGGCTGTCGATCTGAGAATGAATACGGCTGTATGCTTCATCCAGTTTTCCGCCGTTAACATATTCGTCCACGAGCATCTGAAGATATGCGTGATACTGATCTCTGTATTCTTCGTTTTCGAGCAGGGCGTCGAAAAATTCCGTACCGGAAAAAGGCGTATCTATCGCATCATTGATAAGTATCGTTCCTTCGAACGAACCGCCCATCGCCATGCCTCCGAACGCGAGATTATAATCCCACGGGAAGATGTTGAGCTTACCGTCATATTCGTACAGGTAATAGTTATGCGTCATGTTGCTCGATAAGCTGTCCATGTTGACAGAGAACGCATGCACTGCCATGTATCTTAAGATGTTGTCCACATCAAGATAACGGTCAAGTTCAGTACCCTCATTGACGTTCTTTATTGCTGTTACGACCCGCCGGTGGTCGCTGTCATTGGTTGCCGTGATCTCACTTGCCCATATCGCAGGATAACTGTCAGGAGAATCATCGGTATAGTTAAGGCTCGATCCGAAATCAGAATTGGAAACAGGCGCGCCCATCATGCCGGGCTGGTTGATAACGATCTCTGATTCAAATTCAGTCCCTTCGAGCGACGATGCCTCAGGCTTATAAAGTTCACCGTCCTGCGTACCGAAGTTCCTTAACATAAAACTGTCTTCAACAGCTTCTATCGCCAGATAGACACCCCAGTATTCTCCGTTGATCCTGACCTTTGCATAATTGCTTAATGAAGCATCCGCACCGAGAAAACGGTACATGTCATAGACGATCGCTTCCTTCATGTTGGTAGCATCAGCATAATTGTTATTGAGAATGAGTTTGTCCAGACCAAAACAGGTCTGACCGTCAACGAAGTGATCGAACTCGAGTTTAAAACTGTGACGATCAGTATCAGGATCGGCATCGATCGCAGCAAGGCTCATATTACCCTTAAGCCTTATCGCAACATTGTTTATGCGTCTTCCGTTTACCACAACATTGCAGACATAATATTCCTCGTTAAGGGCATTGCTGATCATGTCATCCCAGGTATCTTCATCTATCTCAATATTGATATCGATAACTTCATCGTTATCAAATAATTCCGTCTCATATTGCATTCTGACTTTGCTGCCGCCCAAAAACTGAGTCAGCTCATCTGAATAAATGGTCATGAGAACAGATGCCGCTACGGCTAACGCCATGAGACCGATGATTATCTTAGATGAATGTTTGCTGAGAAACACCTTCTAATACCTCTTAGGACATGTAATCTCCGTTATAGGTTACAAGTGTGGCAGAGCTTACGCCTGCAACTTCTTTTATGCTGTTTACAAAACCGGTAGCAGGATCCTTGATCCTGATCTCAACAGTTAACTCAATGCCGGAATCGTTGACTGTCTTAGACTTGACAACATATTTTCCGACAGACTTCTCGATTAGTTCCATCGCGCTCTTTTCCGCATTCTCGTCAGCGCAGTTAACAACAAGAATATAAGGTGTATGACTGATCTTCAGATTGACGAAGAGAATGAATATCAGGCCGATGATAAGAGAACCGATAACGGCAAGCGGGATCATGCCTGCTCCGATGACGATTCCTACAGCCAATGACCAGAACAGGAATACTATCTCCATAGGTTCTTTGATCGCTGCCCTGAAACGGACAATCGAGAGTGCGCCGACCATACCGAGCGAGAGAACGACGTTGGATGTTACCGCCATGATAACAAGTGTCGTTACGAGTGATAATCCGACCAGCGACATCGCAAATCCTCTCGAGTACATAACGCCGCTGAAAGACTTCTTGTAGATCAGCATGATGAACAGTCCGATGATCAGTGCGAACACCATTCCGATCATCACGTCGACAGCAGAAAACTCAGTAACGCTCTCTAAAAAACTCGACTTAAAAATGTCTCCGAAACTCATTTTGTTTCCTCCCGTTCTTTATCCGAATCTGCGGCTTACGCCGTATTTTGAAAATGCCTCTTGTCTCAATTCCGGAACCTGGATAATGTCCTGTATTATCTCCGGAAGAAATGCATCATATTTGATCTCTAAGATCATATCCTGCGGAGTCTCAGTTGCACTGATGCCGCTCATCTTCCTGTTAATGAACTCACGGTCAAAAAGACTCGTTCTTATCTTCGAATCAAACGTCACCCTCACGTTTCCTGCCTTATAGACATAAGGCTCCCTGATATACGATACCAGCAGTCTGGGCTTCAGTCTCTGATAATTCATCTTCGCGTGAAGTTCCCTTAACAGAGCCTCATCGTGATCTCTCATAAACAGGACATCACCGCTTAATATCCTGCGGAATTCCTCTTCCCTGATCACTGCACTTTCTTTTGTACAAAGGCGGCCCGTCTTCGTCTTCTTTTCCAATGCGATATAAGACAGGTCGTCGTTATAGTATCTGATCCTGAATTTCTCTCTGTTATTTGTTCCGTCAATCTTCTCTCTTAAGACCTTATCATCGCTGTTATCGAAGTAAATGCTTCTTACCAGATATCTCCCGTTAGCATCCGCATGGGGGTCAGATTCCATGACAGCCCTAAGTCTGGCGCGCATGGAAATATAATCTGCAAAGGAGACAGAATACTTAAGCTCATGACGATAATGCTTCTCGTCCGGCATGCTCTCAAAGCCCCTTTCCCATTGAACTTAAAGCGGATCCAAACATTTAAATTATAGCATTATTATCTATGAGAACTCGCGAAAACAAAAACGGATAAACATTCTCTACAATCAGTTATTCAAAATATGATTCTAATAAATCAGTTATCGGGCAGAATACATTATCGGCAGGAAGATAACCTGAAAATATTGTGAATTCTTCATCTTCAGGCGGTAAATAAGAGAAGTTGCACCATACCGTGCCGTCTTTGTCTGTCGTAAGATATGCATAAGTATTATTCTCATATGCATCCTGCGCAAACGAGTAGATCTTCATGTAATCATCTTCGCTAAGTGTTGCGTATTCCGTTTCGCCATTCTCGTCTCCAAGTGTAATATATCTGCTGATCTCACCGTCCCAACGTATATAATAAGAAACACTGCAATATCCGTCTTTGCCGGGTCTGATATCGACCGTATCAGATGTTGATACACAAAGCATATGACCGGAGCGGCCTTGTAGATCTGATGCTGACGGCACGGGAGTGGGAGTGGCCCACACAGAATACTTGAAATAAGAACTTACCATCGAGACGGCACCGGACAGAGCACCGTTATGCACACAATACCCGCCGTAAAAGTGTACTCCACTGTCTCTGTCAGCAGGATAATACGTAAAACCGTACGTGGTACCATCCATAATGTCATTTTCCTGATAACCGTCGTATGTATCATTGATATAAGCATCTTCGCAGAACGAATATAACGACATGTAGTCACTGGAACTTAAGACAGCACTGCCGGCATCAGACTCGCCCGACGTTAAACGGATTCTGGTTCTCTCGATCGTACCGTTCCAATAGACACTGTATTTAAAACCACTCACACGGTCATCGTCATCATAATTTATAGGACCTTCTATCGTTCCATTGATTACGAGCATCAATCCTTCACGCGATTGAAGATCCTCAATGGCAGGCCTCGGAACAGGCTTCCTGCATCCCGCAAGCACAAAACAAAGAGAGCCCGTAATAACCAGGACCATGACAAGACTTATGATTCTTGAATTGATTTTACCCATATCATTCACCGCCACAATTTTATCAGATACCATATATACAGATTTGAAGATATTATTGTTGCAACGGGTCCTTAAGTTTACCCGCTTGAATTATATCCTAATAGAAATGTGTTATTTAGATTTCGCCTCAATTTAGCGCTTGACATATTTGGTTTATCGGGTTAAACTAACCGTGGTTTAACACATTAAACCAAACGAAAATGGGGTTAGTAACATGGAAGAATTAGTATTATTTGAAGCTGAAAAGAAGCTGATGGAGATCATCTGGCAGGAAGCACCTATTGAGTCAGGCAAGTTGGTGAAGATCGCCGGTGATAGTATCAATTGGAGTAAATCAACTACATATACTGTTCTTCGCAAGCTGATCGCCAAAGGTTTTGTCTCAAATGAGGATACAGTAGTAAAAGTCCTTATTCCCAAGGAGAAAGTTCTGATATCGGAGAGCAACCAGATAATTGAAGAGAGCTTTTCCGGTTCTTTGCCAAAATTCGTGGCAGCTTTTTTGGGCAATAAGAAGACTTTGAGCGACGAAGATGCTGATGCTCTGATGAAACTCATAAAGGAAAATATGGAGGGAAATAAATAATGGACCTCGTATTCCTAAAAGTTCTTGAGATGTCCTTCATGGGAAGCATAGTGATCCTTATCACCATGCTGGCCAGATTCATACTTAAGAAAAGATCCAAGAGATTCATCATGATCCTCTGGGCTGTAGTGGCCATAAGATTACTTGTGCCCTTCAGCATTGAATCACCAATCAGTTTCTTTAACCTGATCCCGCTTAAGACACAAACCTTAACAGCAGTTACTGAGGTTTCTGATGCAGCAATACCTGACAACTTCACTGATACTCAGGATGTATCAGCTGATCATGCTGCCAATACAGAGCAACAGGAAATTATTCTTTCCGAGACGGCCGTTAATATGGGGAATGATGCTCTGTCAGCAAACCAAACTACTGCAGATCCGTTACCGGATATTAAAACTGTACTGGCAACAGTATGGCTTATTGGTGCTTCGGGAATTACGGTTTTCTGTTCCGTCCAATACGTCATGCTTAAGAGAAAACTTAAAGATGCGGAAAATGCCGGCGGAAATGTTTATGTATCAGATAAGATCAGTGCACCGTTTGTTTTCGGGCTCTTCGTACCCAAAATATATTTGCCTGACGTTCTCGAAAATAACGAGAAAGAATATGTTCTGCTTCACGAGAGGACCCACATAAAACACGGCGACTGGCTTCTCAAGATCATAGGCGTGTTCGCTGTTGCCGTTCACTGGTTCAATCCGTTAGTATGGCTTGCTTATATGCTTTTCGAACAAGATATCGAGATGAGCTGCGATGAGAGTGTCATCGGGAGATTGGATGCCGGTCTTAAGCAGGCATATGCGATGTCGATCGTATCATACGCAAAGCAAAGCAGAAGCAAAAGATATCTGGTAACACCGTTGGGATTCAGCAAAGTCAATTTCAGCAAAACGGAGGTTACAAACAGAGTGAAAAATATCATCAATTTCAAAAAAGGCAAGACGATCACTGCCATTGTAATTACGGCAGTTCTGCTCTTCATCGGTGTAGGATTCATATTTAATTCAAAGACAAATGCCGCTGAGGCAGACGGTAAGAACAAGCCTGCAGCAGAACCGACATCTGTGGAAACAACAACTGCGGAAACAACAACTGCAGAAACGTCAGACGAGACCACATTTGAAACAGAAATCGAAGAACCTTGTGAACCGTATGAAGGCGGTGAGCTGTGGGATCAGGAAACAGACGGACCCAAAATGTTCGGATACTATGTAGAGTCTTTTGTCGGCGATCCGTATGTATCCGGAGGTGCTTTCCCCTGTGACGGCTTTGACGAAGTAGGATTTGTGTCATATTGCTACAGGGCTTATTACAGTGTCGCTCTCCCGCTTGATGTCGATGAAATAAGTACTTTTTTAGACGACGATACAACATCAATATCAAGAGACGATATGCAGATTGGCGATATAGTAATCTATGATTCAGGTCTCATAGCAATCTACGTCGGTGACGAAAAGGTCGTTTATGCATCGGAAGCAGAAGGATGTGTCTGTTACGGCGATCTTGATATGGACAGTATCAAGGTAATAAAGCAATTCATTAGTTATTCTGACGATATCATCGGTGTCGGATAAAATTATTAAATCATTCCTGAAACAGGACTAAAAAACAAAAACGGAAGTTTAAATTGAACCCCTGAAGTTTGACAAAACTTCGGGGGTAACTTTATGTTCCGGAAGCTTGGTCGGATATTCAGGATTTATCGTACAACTTCCAATACAAATCCGATCACTGAGAACAAATTGCAGAAGCAGTGAAAACACATGCTTATATGAATGTTTTTCTTCTTATACGCAACATATGGCAGGTTTTGGCATGAAGTTCATTCCGTTGCGGATTATGTATATTGCAACCATCAGGATAATGAGGGGTAAAAGCGAGAGGTTTCCAACGATATTGGCTGTCTTTACCGATATGAGCTTGTCTTTCCTGACGAATCCGTCACTCTCAAGTTCAGCCTGCCGTCTGTTAAGATTCCTGACACGAATTGTCTCAGCCTCGGAGAGCAGACGCTCACCGTCTTTGGTATGTACCTTTATCTGTTTCTCTTCTTCCATAAACTTATCCTTCGATGTCTGCCCAATCGGTTATCTCAGACTTTCGGACAAATAACGTTCGTCATCAATATCTCGTTTCCTGATTATTATCTCGACGAAGGCCCATCTGCCTCTATCGTAGTAATTATATCATTCGAGTAAAGCACGCGATCCCGGAGAACCCGTGTTCGCTGAAGAGACTTTTTGAAACAGGACACATGGAGTATTGATAAGTGCATAAAAATTGAACCTAACATATTGACATCTAGTGCAAACAGCCATCGGTCGTTTGTTATAATTATCTAGATAAATCTGGAGTCGGAGGAATCTATGTTAAGACTCAGACAGTATAAGGAAGCTGATGCTGAGACGATTGCACAGTGGATACAGGACAAAGATACCTTTATGAAATGGGGTGGAGAACTCTTCGGTGAGTTTCCGATTAATGGAGACATCATAGCCGATGTATATAAGAACAAGAATGGCCTTTGCACGGAAAAGGATAATTTCTATCCCTGGATCGCCTTTGATGAAAGCGGTGCCGTCGGACACTTTATCATGAGATATCTTAACGGTGATAATAAGACGCTTAGGTTCGGCTGGGTCATCGTTGACGGAAATATACGCGGAAAAGGCTATGGTACGGAGATGCTCCGTCTGGGAATGAAATATGCCTTTGAGATCCTTGGAGTAGAAAAGATCACGATCGGTGTTTTTGAGAATAATAGTCGTGCGCATACATGTTATAAGAGAGTCGGATTTCATGATACGGAGATCGTAAAAAAAGATCCATGGAATGTAGTGGAGATGGAGATACTGAAGGAAGAATATCTATCTGCTAATTAACTTTGCTTGTATTAATTTAATAGCTATTATCTGAAGAAAACCAAATAAGATAGCTGGCGGGTAAAGAATGAGCAACATGCAAAACTTCATTACTGTTGTGTTTTGCTGACCGTTCTATATTCGTCTTCCCATACAAAATCATTGATGCTTTTTGT
>JAILIB010000131.1 GCA_024695505.1 Saccharofermentans sp. | reverse complement strand
CTATGCCGCGTATTTTGCCGAGATCTTCAGAGGCGGGATCCAGTCCATGTCCAAGGGGCAGTATGAAGCTGCACAGGTATTAGGCTTTTCCAAGACACAGACTTACTTCAAGATCATTTTGCCTCAGGTGGTGAAGAGGGTTCTTCCTTCAGTCGGAAACGAAGTCATCACGCTCGTAAAGGACACTTCTCTTGCACAGGTCCTTGCGGTTACTGAAATGTTCACACAGGCATCAGCTCTTGCTTCGGCGCAGGTATCGGTAATGCCATTCATAGTTGCAGGACTTTTCTACTACTTGATGAACGTCATCATCGAGACTCTTCTCGGACTCTTGGAGAAGAAAATGAACTATTACTCGTGAGGATCTGAAATGAACATTCTTGAGATGCATGACATACATAAATCATTCAATGACCTTGCCGTCCTCAAGGGTATAAACCTCACTGTCTCCCAGGGTGAGGTCGTTGCCATAATCGGACCTTCCGGCGGCGGTAAATCAACGCTTTTGCGCTGCGCTACTACGCTCGAGAGGATAGATTCCGGAAAGATAGTAATAGGCGGAGACGTGCTCTGCGATTCCGACAAAGGGAAGATCCATTACTGTGACAAGAAGATGCTTGCAGAGATCAGATCCAAGTTCGGCCTCGTGTTCCAGAACTTCAATCTTTTTCCGCATTTTTCAGTGAGGAGAAATATAACGGAAGCCCTGATCCACGTGCACAAGAAGACCAATGCTCAGGCGAACAAGATCTGCGACGGACTGCTTGCGAAAATGGATCTGACCGCAAAAGCCGACGAATACCCGTGCAATCTTTCCGGAGGCCAGCAGCAGCGAGTCTCGATCGCGAGGGCTCTTGCAACCAATCCGGAGATCATATTCTTTGACGAGCCTACATCTGCTCTCGATCCTGAACTTACCAAGGGCGTCCTCAAGGTAATCCGTGATCTTGCTGCAGAAAAGATGACGATGGTTATCGTAACCCACGAAATGAGTTTCGCCAGAGACGTTGCAGACCGCATTGTATTCATGGACGGCGGCGTAATAGTGGAGGAGGGACCTGCATACGAACTGGTCACCAATCCGAAAGAGGAGAGGACCAAGAAGTTCCTGGCAGGATATTGATCCGTTTTTCTTTTTAGCATTTATAGGCTTTCCGTCAAAGGCGGCAAGCCTTTTTTAATCTTCTGATTAAGTTTCCTCTTGCTCTTAAACTGAACTAATAGTACAACGACTGTACTGATAGTACAGTCGTTGTACTGGCAGTCAGTTATAAGGGATTAAAAATATAGATTTTCAGATAAGAAAGGAGACGCTTTATGCCGAGGAATAAGTGGGCGTATCTAACTAAAGAGGCAATATTGATGGCTGCGGAAGAGTTATTCGAGAAAAAAGGATATGAAGCTACATCGGTTGACGAGATCGCTTCCAAAACCGTTGTCAGCAAGACAACGCTTTATGCGTATTTCGACAGTAAAGAATTGATCTGGAACACTCTTGTCTGCAATTACATGGAGAAGCTTCTCGCTGATGCAAGAAAAGCCGCTGACAGTGAGGGCTCGTTTGAGGACAGATATTACACTTTGTGCTTTGATATTGCGTCTAAGTTTGAAGAGCATCCGGTCATTTACAGAGGAACTCTCGGAAAGATCTCTATGGATCTGGAACAGGAAGTCTATAAGAAGATCTATGAGATCGGCGAGGCTACAAACGAAGCCATTGCGGATTTCATAAGGAGCGGCATCAAAGAAGGTACGGTAAAAAAAGACATCGACATCTATCCGGCAGTCATTATGATGTGGTCTTCTATCTCAGGGATCATCTTGATGGCAAACGATAAAGAAGAGTACCTGAAGATGAGATTCAATATGAGTAAGGAAGACTATCTCAAGAAGGCATTCAAGATGCTGCTGGAGGGTGTTAAATGAACGCGATCTATCTTAGCGGTACCGGTAATACCAAGCACATAACGGAACTTCTTTTCAGTGAGATCGGAGCAAAAGGAAATATTGTGCCGATCGAATCTCCTGACGTTAACGATGCTTTAAAAGATGATGAGCTTATAATCTCTTATCCGACCATGTTTTCGAACATCCCTTATCTTGTGAGAGATTTCATAAATAAATATGCTGCGGATTGGAAGGGAAAGAAGATATTCCTGATTACAACAATGGGCCTGTTTGCGGGCGACGGTACAGGTTGCGCTGCTAGGCTCCTGAAGAAATACGGAGCAGAAATAACGGGCGGACTTCAGATAGTCATGCCGGATTCGATTGGCGACTGTAAAGCTCTTAAGAAGTCACATGAACAGAATAAAGAGATCATAAGAAAAGCGGACGCACGTATCATCGAAGCTGCAGGACAGATGAAGACCGGTAACAACCCGAGGGAAGGACTATCTTTTTGGGCTCATCTTGCAGGATTATTCGGCCAGAGACTGTGGTTCTACAACAAGACGACAGGGTATACCGACAAGCTTAAGATCGATCCTGCAAAATGCGTCGGATGCGGGCTTTGCGCGAAGAATTGTCCAACGAATAATATCGTGATCAAAGACGGGAAGGCAACTGCATCCGGTCAATGTACAATGTGCTACAGATGCGTGGACTTTTGTCCCAAACAGGCAATTACATTGCTGGGCAAGAAACTGTACGAACAGCCATGTTATGAGAAAAATGCCAAATGATATAAAGCAAAAAAGGCCGCCCTGATGGACGGCCTTATTTATTGAAAGTAGATGATGTTTTAGTTCTCAGGTTTGTAGCTGTCTTTGAGTGAAACCGCCATGTTGAATACCAGGTGACCGGGCTTGGAGTCCTTGGAATCAGCGCAGAAGTAACCTGTTCTTAAGAACTGGAATCTGTCCTGAGGCTGTGTATCCTCGAGAGATTTTTCAAGCTTGGCGCCCTTGATGATCTTGAGTGAATCAGGATTGATGAAATCAAGGTAATTGCAGTCTGCAAGATCGGGTTGTTCAGTAGTGAAGAGCCTGTTATAAAGTCTGATCTCTCCGTCAACGGCATTTGAAGCGTCGACCCAATGGATAGTGGACTTGATCTTTCTTCCGTCAGCGGGATCGCCGCCTCTTGATTCGGGATCATAGGTGCAGTGGATTACCGTGACGTTGCCGTCTGCATCCTTTTCACAGGATACACACTTAACGATGTAAGCGGACTTAAGACGGACCTCGTTGCCGGGGAAGAGCCTGAAGTATTTCGGGGCAGGAACTTCCATGAAATCTTCCTGCTCGATGTAGAGCTCCCTGGAGAAGGTAACCTTACGGGTGCCTGCCGCTTCGTCCTTGGGGTTGTTCTCAACTTCGACTTCTTCGACCTTTCCCTCGGGATAGTTGTCGATGACGAGCTTAACAGGATTGATTACTGCCATTACACGCTTTGCGTGCTCGTTAAGGTCTTCTCTCAGGCAGTATTCTAGGAATGCGAAGTCAACAACGGAATTAACCTTTGCAACGCCGTTTCTTGCGGAGAAGTTATGGATCGAGGCAGGTGTATAGCCTCTGCGTCTCAATCCGCAGAGAGTAGGCATACGGGGGTCATCCCATCCGTCAACGATGCCTGCTTCGATCATGGCACGGAGCTTTCTCTTTGAAAGAACAGTGTGGGTGATGCCGAGTCTTGCGAACTCGATCTGACGGGGCTTGCATTCGACGGAGATGTTCTCAACGACCCAGTTGTAAAGAGGTCTGTGTGCTTCGAACTCAAGAGAGCAAAGGGAGTGGGTGATACCTTCAAGTGCGTCCTCGATCGGGTGAGCGAAGTCGTACATGGGATAGATGCACCATTCGTTGCCGGTCCTGTGATGGGGCAGGTGGTTGATCCTGTAGATGACAGGGTCTCTCATGTTGAAGTTGCCTGAAGCGAGGTCGATCTTTGCGCGGAGAGTCATCTTTCCGTCCTCAAACTCGCCGGCTCTCATCCTCTTAAACAGGTCGAGACTCTCTTCGATGGGTCTGTCGCGGTAAGGGCTCTGTGCAGGAGTCTGGGTGTCGCCTCTCATGTCCTTCATCTGCTCGGGAGTGAGCTCGCATACATAAGCTAAGCCTTTCTCGATGAGTTCAACCGCAAATCCGTACATCTGCTCGAAGTATTCGGAAGCGTAGAAGAATCTGTCGTCCCAGTCATGACCTAACCAGTGGATGTCTTCCTTGATGGCCTCGACGAATTCCTCGTCCTCTTTAGTCGGGTTGGTGTCATCCATTCTGAGGTTGCAGAGACCGCCGTATTTCTCGGCTGTACCGAAGTCGATCTCCAATGCCTTTGCGTGGCCGATGTGAAGATAGCCGTTAGGTTCGGGCGGGAATCTGGTGTGGACTTTTTTGCCGTAGACTCTGCCGCCTTCCTTAAGTTCTTCGTCGATTATCTGCTCAATGAAATTCTTACTTTCTGCCATACCTGATACTCCTGATCAAAGTCTTGAATATGCGTATTTAATTCTCTTAAGTGATTCTTCCTTGCCGAGAAGGAGCATAACCTCAGAGCATCCGCCCGGGGTTACCGCGACACCTGCAGCTGCGATCCTTACGGGCCACATGACTACGGAGTTCTTGACTTCAAGGCTTTCTGCAAGCGTCTTCATAGCTTCCGTGATCGCATCTCTGTCCCATGCGAGATCCTCGAGAACGGGGATTGCCTTTTCAAGCATTTCCTTTGAAGATTCAATGGTCGACTTGCTCTTCTTGTGCTCGAAGAGTTCGAGCTCGAAATCACCGTAGTTCTTGATGAAGGAGAGCTTTTCCGTGATCTCTGTGAACTTTGTGATCCTCGGCTTTAAGAGTTCTGCAAGAAGCGCGTAGCAGGAAGGATCCACGCCTGCCTCATCGTAGTAAGGCTTTGCATGTGCAAGGAATTCCTCGTCTGACATTGCCTTGATGTGCTCTGCGTTGACCCATGCGAGCTTGTCGTAGTCAAAGACTGCAGGGGACTTGGAGATTCCGCTGACGTCAAACTCCTTGACCAGTTCTTCAAGGCTGAAGATCTCTCTGGTATCCTTCGGGGCCCAGCCGAGAAGCGCGATGTAGTTGATGATGGCCTCAGGCAGATAGCCTTCGTTGATAAGATCGATGAAGCCCGTTGAACCGTGGCGCTTTGAAAGCTTGGAGATGACTTCCTTACCTTCCTCATCAACGGATTTGCCCATGATGAGGGGAAGGTGGATGTATGTGGGGATCTCCCAGCCGAAAGCCTCATAAAGGAGGTTGTATTTAGGCGTTGAAGAAAGATACTCGCTTCCTCTTACGACATGTGTGATACCCATTGTGTGGTCATCGATGACGTTTGCAAAATTATAGGTAGGGAAGCCGTCAGTCTTTATAAGGATCTGATCGTCAAGATCCTTGTTGGGGAAGGTGATGTCGCCGTAAACGTAGTCATGGTAGGAAGTCTCGCCGTCCAAAGGCATCTTCTGCCTGATGACGTAAGGAATGCCTGCCTTGAGATTTGCTTCGATCTCTTCTTCGGAAAGATCACGGCAGTGACGGTCATAGCCGCCTACGCCGTCTGCTGCGTTCTCACGGAGACTCTCAAGCCTTTCCTTGGTGCAGAAGCATCTGTATGCCTTGCCTTCTTTGATGAGCTGCTCTGCATAAGGCTTGTACATCGCAAGCCTTTCGCTCTGGACGTAGGGACCGAAGTCTCCGCCTATGTCGGGACCTTCGTCATGCTTAAGGCCTGCAATTGCCATGGTATCGTAAATGACCTGGGTAGCGCCTTCAACATAACGCTCGCGGTCGGTGTCTTCGATCCTTAAAACGAAAGTTCCGCCGGCATGCTTGGCTACAAGGTATTCATAAAGCGCGGTGCGCAGATTTCCGACGTGCATGAAGCCGGTCGGACTCGGTGCAAAACGGGTTCTGATCGTCATCTTTGGCCTCTTTTTTCTAATTTATATATATGAAACATCATTTTAGCACTTTTGTGGTAATATACAAATTAACTTTCAGGAGCCGGAGGCACATTTTGGACAGACTTGACTGCAACAGGAATTTCGACTGCTTTGTAGGAGCGGGCATCGCTTCCGATTTCGTGGCCGGTTACATGCTCGAGGTCCTCCAGAAAGAGGAGAAGAAGGGCGGGATCAAGGTTGCGATAATATCAGACCGTCAGGTCAGCGGATATTACTACAACAAGATCGAGAACCAGTTCGTCTTAAGGGATATTAAGCCTTATCTGATCACAATAGATGCCCAGGACAACAATAAGGACTTAAAGACCGTCTCCACGATAATCGCGGACCTGACGGAATTTGATTTCTGCCCGAGCGACTGCGTTGTCGCTTTCGGCGGCGGCGGAGTGATCGACTGCGCTTCGTTTGCTGTTTCGCTTTATACGGGAGGATGCGGATTTATCGTAATCCCTACTACTTTGGGAGCCATGATCGATTCGTCCGTTTCTCTTAAGTCTTATGTAAATTCCGGCAAGCATAAGGACAGTGCAAGCACTTCCAACTGCCAGAACGCGGTGTTCATAGATCCCACGTTCCTTCCGACTGTTCCGGTAAAGTTCAGATCAAACGGTTACGCGCAGATCATCAGGTACGGCGTGTTGGCCGATCCTGCGCTGCTTTCCGATCTTTCGGGCATTTCGGATTCAGCTCCGTCCGATATCCGTCTTTTCCTTAACAGGGCTTATTCAGCAAGAGCAGCGCTGGAACGCAAGAACCCGCAGCTCCTGACTTTCGGAAACGAGATTGCATCGGCTATCGAAGGGTATTTCAGGTTCATGAATTATTCGGAAGGAGAGGCGCTTGCCATAAGTCTTTACGCGTCGCTTCCCGAAAAGATACGGAAAGTCCTTGAACCGCTTTATTCCAAACTCGGCCTGTCTTACAGGCTTGAAGGCGTTTCAGGTTCCATGATCAGGAGGTCTCTTGAGGATACGCTCGCAAGGAATAAGGATAAAACCGTAAAAGTGGTAGACTATGACAGAAACGCTGACGGAAAGATGGAGTGGGTCATCCGCGAGATCGACAAGCCCGAAGCAATGAAACTGTTCGAAAAGAGGCTGGCAGTGATCAGTCCTTCGGACGGTTAAGAAGAGGTTATTGTATTGTACAGATTTATAAAGCATATAAGCGGAAGAAACATTACGGCACTGGCACTTGCCTTTTCACTGGGATTGTCGATGTTCGTCACTTCCTGCAAATCAGGCGACGATAAGAAACTCAAACCCGCGGATTACGGCAGTTACGGTGCTGATTTTGCCAGACAGCTCGCAAAGGATTTCCCTGACAGGGCGCCTTATTCAGAGGGTGAGAAGTCTGCGGGCGAAGTCATCAGACAAGAGATGGTCAAGCTCAAGTACGAGCCTGAAGTCCAGTCTTTCACGACCAAGAACGGAACTTCGGCAAACTATGTCGTTAAGATCCAGGGTACAGGTTTTTATGACTTGAACGAAGGCGGAGACGTCAAGATGAAGCACAGGATTGCCATTATCGGTGCTCACTATGACAATCTTCCGCCTGCAGATAAAAAGAAGAGCACGGTCAACGCTAAGAGCACGGCGAAAAAAGACGGAACGACTGAAGCGCCCGCTCTTGAATATTCTTATGACGGTATAAACGACAATGCTTCGGGAACAGCATGCCTTCTTACCGCGATGAAAGCCTTTTCCGAATATCCGCCGTTCTCTTATGACGTTTATTTCGTTGCTTTCGGAGCAGGAAACGATGATTACGCCGGAGCAAGGGAATTCTATAATTCGCTTACTTCCGAAGAGAAACTCAGGATCGACGTCATGTATTGCACGGAAAGCCTTTATGCAGGTGACAAGGTCTATGCTTCTTCGGGCTATAAATCGCTCAACTCACAGAACAGATACAAGATGCGCAGAAAGCTCTATCAGGCTTATGACGTATGCTTTGCAAACACACTCTACACGAACTACGGATTCGATCTTTACTATAACGAATCCGGCGTTAAGACCGACCTTAACGGTGACGGAACTGAAGACATCTATAACGAGGTTTCAGCTAACAAGTCGGACTATATAGTCTTTGATGAAGCAGGCATTCCCATCGTCTTTTTCGACAGTTTTGAGTACAACTTCACGAAAATGGATGAAATGAAGGAGACCAAGAACCTGAACCTTCAGAATTACGGCGGTATGATAAGAAGGACTAACGATGACTCGGCCATATTCCTTGATTCCATGCTGATCGAGCCTGATTACGACCGCAACGGTGACGGCGAGATCGACTGCAGCGGCGACCGTCTGCAGATAAGGATAAACGCGATAGCATTCATTATCGTCGAGTCTTTGCTCAAAGGTTCTGATTACGGCATGACAAAAGCCCAGTACGACGAATACCTGAAAGAAAAGGAGAAGGAGGAGGCTACTGAAACCGAGACTTCTCTGACAGTAATGCCTTCAACCAGGAAAACGACTGCCGAGACTTCTGAAACTTCAGAGGAAACGACCGAGACCACAACAGCTGCTACGACCAAGGCTCCTACAAAGAAGCCTACGAAGAAGCCGACAAAAAAGCCCACAAAGAAACCGACTTCCAAGGCTAAGAAGAAATCTAATTAAATCTTATGCTTCGTCTCACGAACATCAGAAACGCCGACGGTTCTCTGATATCCGGCATCGATGTCGATGACGGAAAGGAAACTTTTGAAGAACGTGATATGTCGGAACTGCTGGCGGTTCCGGGGTTTATCGATTCGCATATACACGGGTCATTTGGTTTCGACGTTTCTGACGGTATAACTGATGATATAGCGCTCCTTGCCCAAAAGCTGCCTTCTTTTGGAGTTTCAGTATTTCTTCCCACGCTGATGACGCTGGATGAGCAAAGGATACTTAAAGCGGCAGAAGCTGTTTCAAATGCGAAGGACAGGCTTAAGACTTCAGACTCTGCTTTTGCTTTGATTGCCGGACTTAGGCTTGAAGGCCCCTGTCTCAGTCCTGACAAGGCCGCGGCGCAGAACCCCGGATGCCTTGTAAATGCTGACAGGCTCTCTGATATTGTTTCAAAGATAGAATCCGGTTTCCCGGGTTTGCTTAAGATGATCGACATTGCACCTGAGATCGGCGGTGCGATAGATCTTGTAAAAGAATACAAAGACAGATACATATTTTCGCTTGCACATTCTGACTGCGGTTATGAAAAGGCAATGGAGTTCTTTGATGCGGGAGGGAGGTGCCTTACGCATGCCCTTAATGCCATGAGGCCCTGTCTTAAGCGGGATCCGGGTCCTTTGGGTGCTGCTTTCGACCACAAGGATCCGTATATCGAGGTCATCTGCGACGGACATCATGTAGATCAGACCGTTCTCCGCATGCTCTTCAACTTGTTTGAAGGCAGGATAGCAGTCATATCCGATGCGATGAGGGCGGCTGGAATGCCTGACGGAACATACGATCTCGGCGGTACGGAAGTCGTATCAAGGGGAGGAAGGACTTATTTCGGGCCTTCCGGGAATCTTGCAGGTTCTGTTTCTTATCTTTCGCAGGAAGCGGAGCGTCTTTTCTCGTATGGGATTTCTAAAGAGCCTGTCATAAGGGCTTTGACGAAGACTCCGGAAGAGCGGCTTAATGTCGGAACCGCTGTCTCTTGCTCTGACGGAAACCCTGATCTGAACTTTGTTGATGATCATTTGCGGTTAAAGTGTGTAATTTCCCGCGGAAGGCTTGTAACGCCTTACATTATGTTATAATTATTTAGTTATAAGTACTTCCGAAGGAGCCTGATTGATGTCTAATACCGCTTTTATCAGTCAGATATATGAGTTCATAAACGAGCTTATAAAGTCACTCGACAGCGGTACTCTGTTCTTCGGCAGCTTTTGGGACTTTATCCGTTATGCTGCGGACATCCTGCTCGTAACGTTCCTGTTCTACACGATACTTCTTTTCATCAGGCAGACCAGAGCATGGCAGCTCATCAAGGGTATCGTTCTCATTCTTATCTTCGTAATGTTCTGCGGCGTCATAGGCCTCGACATGGTCGGCTTCATCTTCAACAGGATGCTCTATGTCGTCGCGATCCTTTTCGTCGTTTTGTTCCAGCCTGAATTGAGAAGAGCTTTGGAGACCGTTGGTCTTCGTACATCTTCAAGATTTACTGATCCGTTCAGACATCAGGAAAAGCTCAACAGCACGGAACTTTCCGCTTTTATTAACGAGATATGCATCGCGTGCAAGGAGATGGGAAGATCCTATACAGGCGCCCTTATCCTTATCGAGCGTAAGACTAAACTCGATGAGCTCCTTTCACAGGAAAACGTTGTCCAGTTTGATTCATCGGTTACAAGTTCAGTCCTTCAGAGTATTTTCTATAAGGGTTCTCCGATGCATGACGGCGGACTTCTCATCAGGGACGGAAGGATTATCGCAGCACGCTGCCATGTCCCGCTCTCAGTCACGATGCACGCTCTTGAAAGAACAGGCACGAGACACAGAGCCGCTATCGGCGCGAGCGAGATGGGCGACACCGTCGTTGTAGTCGTTTCCGAAGAGAGAGGAAAGACTTCCATCGCAGTAAACGGAAGGCTTTTCGAGATGCGCGATTCAAAAGAACTCGAGGCGAACCTTTCATACCTTCTTGGTCTTACTTCTTACGAGACCGGAAAGAGCGGTATTTCAAAGATCTTCGGAAAGTTCAGAAAGCGTCCGGCTACTGCCGAGGCTGCGAGCAAAACACCTTCAACCACTGAAGAAGCGGATAAGAGTAATGAGGCCAATAACGAAAATACCGCAGCTTCACCTCTCGTCATCAAGACGAAGGAAGCTGACGAGACGAGCAACGCAAAGCGCGTCAGCGTAGCGACCAGGGTTATGTTCCTGATCATTTCGCTTTTCCTTTCTCTGTTCCTCTGGCTCTATATCCAGATCGACAACAACCCTGTTGTTTCCAGGAACATTACTGTTCCGATCTCATATCCGGAAGACAGGAATGACATCTCCGTTTCATTCCCGCTTGACGAGGTAGAGCTCAGGATAGTCGGACGAAAGAATACGATCAATTCACTTTCGTCAAAGGATATTATCGCAACTGTTAATTACGATGCGATCCCAGAAAGCCAGGAAGGCATCGTTGAGGTTCCCGTTGTCGTAAAGAGCAAGGATTCCAACGTCTATTTCCGTGTTGAGCGTCAGAACCCGCCCAAGCTCAGAGTTTTGAAGTTCAAAACGCAGACTTAGTTAAATTAATGCGGCTAAATGCCGCATTTTTATATGGAGGATATAAACATGTTTGAAACACAGAATCTGATCGATCTGAGCCATACCATTGCAGCTCCGCTCTTTGAAGGAAAGCAGTATCCCTGGGAAGTTCTTCCTCTGATAAAGGAATTTATCCTTAAGATCGGCCCCACGCTCGATCCCGAGATCTATGAAAAGAGGGGAGAGGATGTCTGGGTAGCCAAGAGCGCTGTTATCTTTGATTCCGCTTACATCAAGGGACCCGCGATCATCGGACCTGAGACTGAAGTCAGACACTGTGCTTTCATCAGAGGCAATGCTATAGTCGGAACACACTGCGTAGTAGGAAACTCAACAGAGCTCAAGAACGTCATCCTTTGCGACAACGTACAGGTTCCTCACTATAACTATGTCGGAGATTCCGTGCTCGGCTATAAGGCTCACCTCGGTGCCGGTTCCATTACTTCCAACGTCAAGTCAGACAAGCAGCTCGTAAAGGTTCATTCCGCTGACGGCGACATCGAGACCGGTCTCAAAAAGTTCGCTGCCATCGTAGGAGACAACGTTGAAGTCGGCTGCGGAAGCGTTCTTAATCCGGGAACCGTCGTAGGAAGAGGTTCCAGAGTTTATCCGCTTTCAATGGTAAGAGGAGTCATTCCTGAGAACTCAATCTACAAGAAGGCAGGAGAGGTCGTTATCATCTGCGAAGGCTGATAAGGCATTAAACAAAGACAAACAAAAAGGACCGTACATCGTACGGTCCTAAATTTTTACGTTATCTTATCAAACGACTGTATCCTTGAGCTTGTCGAAGGCGAGCTTTGCAACCTGCCTGACGTTAGGATCGGAATCAGCGAAGGCGAGCTTCTTTACGTACTCTTCGCAGTGCTTCGCGTGAATGTCGGCAGCAGCAGTTGCAGCGGCAGCGCGGACTTGAGGGGAAGCATCACGGAGAAGGGGAATGAGAGCCATTCCTGAATCATAAGTAGGGATAAGACCCATTGCGATCGCTACGGCCATTCTTACATCGTCGTCCGGGTTATCAGCATACTTAATAAGAGCGCCGAGCTTCTGCTTGGACCCAAGTTTTTGTATCTTGTCTCTTAATGCATCTGATCTGCCCATAAACTACTCCTGAATAATTATGGCTAACCATATTATAGTGTATTCAACAACTTTTATTATAAATAAACTGTTTCAATTATGTTAATTGCCAGTTGTAGCAAAAAATTGCTTGTTTTTATACAAGTTGCTTTATAATACAGTTTGATTATACATTGAATTTGGAAAATATGAAATACAATTTGATATTATAAAGTTCGTTTTTATGAGGTAATTATCGAAAATGAGACCAAGAATATTAGCAATGATCATGGTGATGGTAATGGTAATGGTTCTGCCATTGTCCTCATGCTCAAAAAATCTCGGACCTGAAACGCTTCCGTCAACTACTATCACTGAATCTACGGAGCCTACCACAGAACCTACGGAATCCACGAAGAGCACGGCGCCTACTGAAACTGAGCCTCTTCCGCCGGAGCCGACGAGCATTCCGCTCATTACCATGATGCCGGTCAAATCTTATGGCCAGCTTATCGTAACAGGCGGCAATATCACGACTAAAAACAAGACACCCGTCGTTCTCAGAGGAGTAAGTTCTGACGCGCTCAATCAGTGCTCGGGCTTCTTCGGAGCAGAGACCGTCAAGACGATCGCCGAGGACTGGGGCGCTGACGTAATAAGGATCGCAGTTCCTGCCGACAAGGGCGAGGACACTTACATTTCCTCCGCAGAAAAGTATTTCAAGCAGACCTGCGAGATCATCGATCTTTGCGTAAGTCAGGGCATTTACGTCATCGTAAACTGGCATAACGACAATAATGGAGACCCCAATGCGAATAAGAAGAAGGCTGTCGAGTTCTTTAGGAGGATCGCAGGAGTCTATGCCGACAGTCCTAACGTAATGTATGAGATCTGCAATGAGGGAAGCGGTGTCAGATCAGGAGACAAGAAGAAGCGTACCGTTGACTGGAAAAACTCCGTAAAGCCTTATGCTGAGGAAGTCATAAAGGCCATCAGGGCCATCGACAAGGATAACATCATCATAGTCGGAACGCCCGATTACTGCCGAGACATCGCATCCGTTGCAGCTGACCCTATCAAGGGCGCCAACATCGTTTATTCTGTCCATTTCAGCGCGGGAACTGACGGCGAGGACCTTCAGACAAAGATCTTCAACGCAAAGAAGGCGGGCATCTGCGTAATCGCAACTGAATGGAAGACAACGGATTCTTCCGGCGTCAGCGCAGCAAATGCCGACAGCACTGCAAAGTGGCTTGATTTCCTTGAGGAAAACAAGATCAGCTGGTGCAATGGCTTTATCGGCGGCAACAACAATTCGAACGCAAACGCGCTTCTTTTCGGAAGCGAGAGATATTCTATCGAGGACATCTTCGCAGGACACTGGCCTGACGGACTTATCTCTGAATCAGGCATCATAGTCAGAGACAGGCTGCTTGCCGCAAAGGGCACAAAGAAGCCGGATACGGTCTATACGCCTCCTGAAAACAAAGATATTCCGGATGACGAAGACGCGCCTGATAACGAAGACGCTCCTGATAACGAAGACACGCCTGAACCGTAATCTATGGATTATAAGATCGCTCCCAGACGCGGCAGGTATGAGATGCTGGCCATTGAAACTGACAGGCTCAGGCTTGCCGTTCTCAAGAAGAGCGAAGCTCCCCGCGTCACTGAATATCTGATAAGGAACCGTGACTTTCACAAACGCTTTGCGCAGACTCATGCTGATTCATATTTCACGATAGGCGAACAGCGCAAATTCATGGCGTTTGACTGTGATTCATTTCTCAGCGGCAGTCTTGTTCCGCTTTGGATAACTCTAAAGGACAGCGATGAGATAATCGGAAGGGTGTCATTTTTCAATCTTGCATATGGCGGCATGATGAACTGTGCGGCAGGTTATCATCTTGATAAGGATCACGTCGGCAAAGGTTACATGACTGAGGCTCTTCAGGCCGCGTGCAGCTTCATGTTCAGGGAATACAAGATGCACAGGATAGAGGCTTTTATACTGCCGGAGAATGAACCTTCCATCAGGCTGATAAAGCGCGCAGGCTTCACCGGAGAAGGAAAGAGGATCTCTTACATGCATATAAACGGGCAGTACAGAGACCATGAAGCTTTTTATCTTTTGGAGCCCGATTACCGCAAAGATGCCTGAAAAAGGCTGAAAATTTAGTTTGTAATAAAAAAAATACAATTTTTTCGATATAATATGCAATAATATGTAAAACGGATATTAATCTGTGGAGGTGATAAACGTGAACAGCAAATTAGCGGCCGCAAGAATTACTGCCGGCGTGCTTGTTGGTGTTATGGTCTTAAGTGCTGCTGCGTGCGGCAAGAAGGCCAAGCCGACCATAGCATCTTCTACCACTTCAGAGTTGATCACTACTACAACGACTACAGCTCCTACGACTAAACTTTCTACGTATTCGGGTCCTCTGACCAACGATCAGCAGGTTACATGGAAGGAAACCACACTTGACCAGCAGGTTACTTACTATGCAAAGGTTACCAAGGGTGAGTTCCTTAACATCAGAAAGGGACCCGGCACGGAGTACACGAAAGTCGGTACGCTTACGAGAGGTCAGACGATAGTTGTCGTAGCCAGAACGAGCAACGGCTGGTATAAGACGATCGACGGTTTCTACGCTTCCGAGACCTATCTTTCCAAGAAACCCCCGACGTCATAATATTTACTGTTGACCTATTCAGGACGTTAGTGTAATATTTACTTCGCCGAAAATATTTCGGCGATATATGCGAGTGTAGTTCAATGGTAGAACTTCAGCCTTCCAAGCTGACCACGTGGGTTCGATTCCCATCACTCGCTCCAGGGTCATTAGCTCAGCTGGATAGAGCAACAGCCTTCTAAGCTGTGGGCCGGAG
>JAILIB010000097.1 GCA_024695505.1 Saccharofermentans sp. | reverse complement strand
AGAATAGTATTCTCCAATGACGGACTGATATATTACACCAAGGACCATTACAAGACTTTCACCCTGATGTACGGGGAGGGACAGAAATGACTGAATTTGTTATAGATCTGAAAGACGTATATTCACCTGACGATCTTCATGAGAGAATAGCGCAGACCATTCCGGTCCCGGATTATTACGGAAAAAACCTTGACGCGCTCTACGATGTCCTGACCGAGCAGAGCGAAGGATGGGTAATAGTCTTTTCTTCCGCATCGGTCCCTGAGACGACGATGGGCAAATATATGAAGAACTTAAGACGCATGTGCGCGGCGGCAGCTGAAGAGAACGAAGGCCTGCTGAGGGTGGTCTTCGAGGAATAAGCCTGCACGAGTCAGGGTGCGGATCAGGAAGCGTCCGATTTATGTCCCCATATTTTCCGGATTTTACTGATATAATCTGTAAGACAATAAAACGGAAAGCGAAAGAGACCCGATTTTGGCAGACAACGGATTTGAAAATGACGAGAGCCGCAGCTTTTTTGACGAGCTCGAAGAGATATACGGACAGACGAATCAGCCGGTTTCAAACGGGCCTGATTGTGAAGACCTGCTTGAAGGCCTGAACGACGAGCAGCGCGAAGCCGTCACCCATACCGAAGGTCCTGTGCTCATTCTGGCCGGTGCTGGCTCAGGCAAGACGAGGGTCATAACTTACCGTATCGCCTATCTTATGAGGCACGTTAACGCGGTACCGTCATCGATATTGGCGATAACTTTCACCAACAAGGCGGCAAACGAGATGCGTGAGAGGATCACTGCGCTCGTGGGCGACAGCGCGAAGTATATCTGGTGCGGTACGTTTCACAGCATTTTCGCAAGGATCCTGAGGCGTCACGCCGAGCTCCTGGGATATGACAAGAATTTCTCGATCATTGATTCGGATGACCAGCTCAAGCTCGTCAGGGATTCGATGAAGGAACTGGACATTCCGGACAGCCAGTTCAAGCCCAAGTCCGTCCTGATGGAGATCTCATGCGCCAAGAACAAGCTCCAGAGCATTGAAGAATACACTGCACTTGCGGGCAGGTCACCGTTCAACACCGTCTGCGCAAGAGTCTATAAGAGATATTCTGATAAACTCATTGCCAACAACGCGATGGATTTTGACGATATCCTCGTCAACATGGTCAGGCTTTTGGCGGGCCACCCCGAAGTCTGTGAGCAGTATAGAGCCAAGTTCAGATACATCATGGTCGACGAGTATCAGGACACCAACATGCCGCAGTACAAGGCGGTCATGCTCCTGGCGGGCGGATCCCGCAACATCTGCGTCGTCGGTGACGATGACCAGTCCATATATTCGTTCAGAGGCGCTGACGTAAGGCTGATCTTAAGCTTTGAGAAGGATTTCCCGGGCGCGAAGGTCATCAAGCTCGAGCAGAATTACCGCTCGACGGCCAACATCCTCAATGCCGCAAACTGCGTGATCGCGCACAACAGAAGGCGCAAGAGCAAGACTTTGAGGACCGGAGGCGAAGACGGCGACAAGGTGGTCGTCATGCTTTCCGACGACGGCCAGGGAGAGGCGTCATTTGTCGCAAAGACAATTAAGATGATGGTCGACAAGGGCAAGTTCAAGTATTCGGACTGCGCGGTCCTTTACAGGATGAACGCCCTGTCCCGTAACATAGAAACGACGCTTCACAATGCGGGGATCCCGTTCAGGGTATATGGCGGAATGAGGTTCTATGACAGGCGTGAGATCAAGGATACCCTTTCGTATCTGAGGCTCATTCACGATTACTCGGACAATATCGCTTTCGAGCGCATCATAAACGTTCCGAAGAGAGGGATCGGAGACCAGACCATCGAGAAGTTAAGACAGATCGCCATGGATGAAGGGATAAGCATGTTCGAGGTCTCTGTGAACTGCCGCAAATATCCTGATCTGCTGAGAGCGGCTGGCAAACTCATTCCATTTACGGAGCTGATAGAGCAAATGCGCGACGAGCTTCTGAAGAACGAAAAGGACTTCGCGGCATTCGTCGATTACGTTGAGAATGAATCGGGCATCATCGATGCCGTCATCGCCGAGCGCGAGAAGAAGGGCGAGGTCATCGACAGGGTTGAAAACCTGAAGGAACTCCTTTCAGAAGCCGCCGAGTATGACAAGGCGCACAGAGCAGCGCCGGTGGACATGGAAACGCTCGAGATAGAGGAGAAGGGCAGCGGTAACGCTGACGACGTTCCGATGGAAGTGGATGACGACTTCTTCTTTGATACGGCCACGAGCGACACGACGGAAGGCATTTTAGGACTCTATCTCGAAAACTGCTCACTGTTCACCGAGGGCGATTCTTACGACGACAACGATGACTTTGTAAAGCTCATGACCATACACAGCGCCAAGGGTCTTGAGTTCGGTGCGGTATTCCTTATCGGTACGGAGGAAGGCGTTTTCCCCAGCTACAGATCGATACAGAGCGAGGACGACACCGAGGAAGAACGAAGGCTCATGTACGTTGCGATAACAAGGGCCAAGAAGGACATGTTCATCGTGCTCACAAGGCAGAGGATGCTCTTTGGACAAACGAGCTGCAACAAGCCTTCAAGATTCATAAAGGAGATCGATCCTCAATTGCTTTACGTAATGGGTTCAAACCGTGCGAAACCTGAGACCGCTGCCGCTGCTCCGGAGCGCGAGTCGTCCCGCAAAGCGATTGCTTCCGCGCTTTCCTCGCAGTTTGACAAGAAGAAGGAAAAAGCGAAAAAAGCGGCATCAGACCCGAATACTTTAACTGCAGCACAGCTTAAGGAAGGAATGCAGGTAGTCCATCCGAGATTCGGAGAAGGCGTTGTTCTCAAGGTCGAGGAGGTTGGCGGAGACGCACTCGTGACCGTCGATTTTGACGGAATGCGGAAGAACATGCTGGCTAATGCAGCGGGGCTAAAAAAGCCGTAAGTGATTTGGCCGCAGAGCGTTGTAGTATAATATTATATTGAGCTTTTGCGGAGGTGTGCCAATGAACTCGAACATCAGCCTTTTTGAACTGTTCCAGGACAGTTTTAAGGAACTCGAGAATTCCAACAGGATCTCAGATCTGACCATCAAGAAGATAGAGCTGCAGCGAAGGGAACGCGACAGGCTTCTCGCGCCGAATGCGCAGAAAACGCTGCAGACCAGAGGCAGAAGATTCCCGGAAGATGACTGCAATGTCAGGAGCTGTTATGAGCGCGACCTCGGCAGGATAATGTATTCTCAGGCTTTCAGACGCCTGAAGCACAAGACACAGGTCTTCTTTAATCCTGCAAATGACCACATCTGTTCCAGGCTCGAGCACGTGCTTTACGTTGATTATATCGCTGCTACGATAGGTCAGGCTTTGGGACTTAACGTTGACCTGATCAGGGCAATGGCTTTGGGACACGACGTCGGTCACACTCCCTTCGGACACAGCGGTGAGCGCGTTTTGAACGAGAAGCTGAAAGCCGTTGATCCAAAGCTGTATTTTGAGCATGAAGCTAACGGTCTGCGCGTTCTTGATGTCATGGAAAAGCACAACGGCGGTTTCGGCCTCAATCTGACATTCGAGGTCAGGGACGGCATCATCTGCCACTGCGGTGAGTTTTACGGTGAGAAGAGGCTCGTTCCCTGCAGGGACAAGACAGAGGATGATCTGTCTTACCTCATTCCCAAAAAGGACCGTAAAGGCCCTGCGACTCTCGAAGGATGCGTCGTCAGGTTTTCGGACAAGATCGCATACGTCGGAAGGGATATTGAGGATGCATTAAGAACAGGAGTGATCGAATCTGAATTTGCACTTCCTGAAGAGAGCATTGAGATGGGCAATTCCAATTCAGCGATAATCAACTATCTGGTAGAAGACATCGTTGAAAACAGCATGGACAAAGACGAGATAGCGATCTCCGACAGAGCAGTCAGGGCACTTGAGAACGCGCTCAAGAACAACGTAGACAAGATCTACAGATCGAATAAGGTAGTGATCTTCGAGAAGTACTGCAAGGTAATGCTCGAAGGACTTTTTGATGCTTACTACGAAGCGATATGCAATATCGACCGTGCGGCAAATTCCAAGACGGATGCCATCAGGAAGTTTGCGGAATTCGTTGATACGCATCCTCAGAAGAATGCTCCCGAGAGCGAGATGCCGCCGGCGGTCTTCGTATCAGACTATATCGCGGGCATGACGGACAGTTATGCCGTGGCGTGCTTCAATGAGCTTTACAAGAATTAAAGAAGGAATAATGGTATGGAAGAATACGGTTTTTTCGCGATGCTCGACCGCATGCAGTACATCAACAGATGGGCACTCATGCGCAACAGCCGTTATGAGAACATTAAAGAGCACAGCTTTGACGTCGCGGTCATAGCGCAGGCGCTTTGCCTTCTTCACAACAAGTTCAATGAAGGAAAGGAAGGCGCTATCTTCCCTGATCCTTACAAGGTCATGGCTTACGCGCTTTATCACGACTGCACCGAGATCATTACGGGAGATCTTCCCACGCCGATCAAATACGACAGCAAGGTCATAAGGGATGCCTATAAGGACATCGAGCGTAGGGCGGCTGACTCTCTGGCTGATCTTCTGCCGGAGGATTGCGGTTTCAAGGAAGAATACAGAGATCTTCTTGCACCTTCAAAAGATGACGACGAATCAAAACTGATACACACTTTGGTGAAAGCTGCCGACAAGATCGCTGCCTATATCAAGTGTCTCAGGGAGGAGTCTACCGGTAATAAAGAATTCTCCGCTGCGAAGGAGTCCATCGGCAGGATAATCGACGGATATGACCTTGAGGAAGTAAAGTATTTCATGGAACGGTTCGTTCCGCCATATGGTTATACCCTGGACAGGCTTACCGGAAAGGGAGACTGAAAGGGTAATGCTGAAGAGAAGGCCTGAGTATTTCGCGGTTTTTGCATTGTCCGCCATTGCTGCCATAGTAGTGGCGATCCTTACGGCTATATCGCTTGATACCGGAACGCCTTCTTTGTCAGGCAAAAGGGAACAGGACGCCGCACAGATCGTTTTGAGGGCTTCGGATCTCATCGGACTCGGAAATGAAGATAAGTTAGCCGCAGTAATGCAGGTGAGCTACGGTTCTTATTCCGCAGGAGATTTCGTGCTTTCGGTCATGACGTCGCCCGAGTATCTGATAAAGAGCCCTGATGACAAACAATTTGCCAAAGACCTCTGCAACGTTATCTACGGTACTGTTGATGACGGTGTTGTTGCAGGCATCACGCAGGCTTTGGGTTCTTATAACAGGATGATGGTCATTGACGATGTCATCTCTCAGAATGACAGAAAGTTCGCTGTAACCGGAAGAACTGGAAACGGCCCGGGCAGCGTCATTACGGGGATCAACATAGATCAGGGCCTGGCCGCTGATGATGAATATACGGTAGGCATCAAGGAGATCAGCGGAAGCTTTTCGGCAACAGGCGACGAGATACGTACGGACCTGTTCGTAGACGGTGCTCTTTACAGGGGATATCTGAAATACGACAAGGGTTCATCCGGAACAAAGGGATTCGTGCTTGCCTTGGATACGGCAGGTTTTGATCCTGGCGATCACGAAGTATCGATCCTTCTGCGCAGTTCAGACGGCAGGGGCGTTACCGTTGCGGGCGGAAAGGTCCGTATACCCAAGAAGGAAAGAGTGGAGAACTTTTCCGTTGAAGACGGCGTGATCGAAAAGGGGCAGCAGACGGCGTGGTTCATCTTGGATTCCGAAGATTCGGACTGTTATGTGAATTTCGCAGGGATCAGTGAGAAAATATCGGTCTCACTTTACGATCTTTCAGGTAAGCTCATAGGAACAAACGCGAGCACTTCCGCAGGTTACGCGGCACTCAGGGCTAAAAAACAGGATACTGACAAAGCTGTTAAGGAGACCGGAATACCGGGAGTCTCAAACTGCTTCTACATATGTGCCCGGAGGATAGAAGGCGATAATGAAGCCGGATCCGGAGAGGTATCTTTCAAGATGGTCCAGAGCCGCGATGTGGCTTATCATGAAGGGAAGTACGTTTCGGTCGCACCCGGAAAGACAGAAGACCGGTACACTCTCACAGACGAACTCGGCAATGAATATCAGGCCGATAAGGATAAGGTTAAGATCCTTCCGTTTAACGCGTCTCTTTCTCATCTGGACATCAAGAGCATTAATGCAGGCGATAAGGGCGTTTATCCTTCTTTTGACGTTTCAGAGGACAAATACGGTTATTATTCGGCCGTTGTTAAGGAAATCACAATCGAATGTGAATCGGTGGAAGGATACGCGGCAAAGTATAAGATCACCGCTGAAAACAACGGCAGCAAGACCGAGATCCAGCCCGGCAAGCCGTTTACCCTTTCTGAAGGTGAGACTGTTATCAAGGCGGAAGTTATTTCATTTGACGGTCAGACGGGTTCTTGTGATCTTTACGTGCTGACCGGAAAAGACAGCGGAAACTTTTTCGAAGAGACGTTGTCGCAGTTCCCTGAAAGTTACTACAGCGGACTTTGGCTCATGCACTGCAAGCATCCTTCTTACAGGTTCAGGGCATACAACACGAACGTTTCTTTTGCCGAGGCTCTCAAGGCTGAGACCACGGGGAACAGGAGCCTTGTCTCGAACGGGCACTATCCTCAATACGTAAAAGAAGGAAGCCCGGTATACGACAAGCCTGACTGGAAGGCTGCCAAGACCGAGGTCGTCAGTTATTACCTGGATCCTAGGAATTTCTTTACGGACAAGAGGATATTCATGTTCGAACTCCTTGGATTTGATGAAAGCGTCCACACAAAAGACGGCTTAAAGAGGATAATCTCAGGCTCGTTCATGGATACGGACGATTTTGACTACGTTACGACCATCTACAATGCGGGACGCCAGGCCGGAGTATCGCCGTACTGCCTTGCAGGCAGGATCATCCAGGAAATGGGCTTCTCGGGAAGATCGGCTCTTTGCAAGGGAACGGTCACGGGTTATGAGGGCTATTACAATTTCTACAACATCGGTTCCGTATCAACCACAAAGGAGGGCGGAGCGACGGTCTTAGGCGCCAAATACGCAAAATGGGGAAGAGAACCTGAAAAAGAAGAGATATCTGAAGCCGAAGCAAAGCTGCTTTTGCCGTGGAATACAAAGGAGAAGGCCATAACCGGAGGCGCCCTCTGGATCGCTTCAGGCTATATCGACAAGGGTCAGAATACCCTTTATTTTCAGAAATTCGATGTCCTGGACGACGGTACCGTAAGGTACAATCATCAATATGCGCAGAACATAATGATGGCATATACCGAAGCGCTTCGGTATTATAACAGTTATGATTCGATAAATAAGACGGATTCCGCATTCGTATTTGTCATACCCGTTTATTCGGATATGCCGGCAGAATACGGATATCTGCCGTGAGGAACAGATGAGGATCAAAACGGGAAAGAGTGTTTCAAGATACGTAAGGACCGGACGTTTATTGGCCGGGTCTTTTGCGGCGCTGTTTCTCACCATGTCCGTGATGCTCTTTGCGTGGGCCCCGGAAGTCTTTGCCGCTTCGAAGATCACGCTCGCCGTTGAGTCCGATACGAAATCGGCGGCGCAGGGAAACATCGTGACTTTCAGGGTTACGGCGGACAATATGCCCGGAATAACGGAGTTCGGTCCCATAGTCCTCAGTTATGAGGCTGACGAAGCCGAATACGTTTCCTTCTCGCAGGGAAAGGACGTTTCCGGTAATTTTGTCTTTGTCGAAACGCAGGAGAAGGGCAAGATCACGGTCTCCGCAGAAGACCAGAACGTCAGGAGGAGCGAGACGGAACCGGATGAATACGAAGTTGAGCCTTTCCGTTCCGAGAACAAGGTCACGCTCTTCATGGTATCTTTGCGTATCCGCCCGGAGAGCACAGGTACCCTCAACATAAAGATCGACAGCACAGGTGTTTTCAAGAACGATTCGGGCGAAAAGGCCGACGTTGTTAAAGGGGCTTCATTATCGCTTCCCATCAATGTGACTTCAGTATCAAAGGATGCGACGCTCGCGTTCCTTTCGCTGAACGGCGTTGACATTACTCCTGACTTCAACCCCAACATCACTGATTATTCGGCAACCGTCGAGCGCTCGGTGACTGAGGTCCAGGTCACGGCCACGCCGAACAACATGTTCGCTTCAGTCATAATCGACAACAACAAGAACCTTCAGATAGGAATGAACGTCATCAGCATCGACGTTGCCGCCCAGGACGGCGAAACGAAGATGCACTATACGATCCACATCACCAGAAAGGAAAGTTTTGCCCCGAGCAATGCTACGCTGGTCGATGTGGCAGGTAAGACTTATACCTTCCTTGATCTTCCGGAAAACATTACTGTGCCCGAAGGATTTGTTCAGACCATGAGGGTTATCAACGGCTACAGCGTTCAGACGTATGCCAGAGACGGCGTTACCAGTGTGCTTCTTTATCTTTTCGACGGCACGAATTCTCCGGCATTCTATTTCTACAATCCGACCGAGAAGACCGTTACGCCGTACGATCCGGAAAACACGATAATCAGGGCGAGCAAGATCTTACGCATTACGGCGCTTCCCGAGGGAGTCGCGGTCCCGGCCGGATTTGTTGCCGCGACTTATGACACCGGAAGGATCGTGCTCAAGGGTTATGTTGACAAGAATTCAAATTTCATCAGTTTCATGACGGATGAGAACGGCGTAGGTGATTTTTATCTCTACAATCCGGAGACGGGTTCGTTCCAAATATACAGACCTGCGGATAGAAGAGCGGAAATTCTCTACAAATATATGTTTGAAGTTTTTCTCATAATCAGTATTATTGAAGCGGTGAGTTTGATCATTACCGTTTACATGGTAAGAAAGATCATCTCCGACAAGGCCAATCCGAGGCCGAAAAGAGTATGAGGATGGAGTAATTAATGAGATTAAAGACTATCGTTGTCGGAGGAGAGCATCTTACTCCGCAACAGGAAAAACTGCGTAAGATCTTCATGTACGTCGTCAGCGGCGGCATCACTACCGTAGTCAGCCTGGCCAGTTTCAAGCTTTTCAACATGTTCGTTCCGGACTTGTGGAAATTTGAAGCTTTTGGAAAGGAAATCTCGCTCAAACTTGCAATTAACAAGGTCGTTTGCTGGATCCTTGCCGTTCTTGTCGCATATTTCCTTAACCGTATTACGGTATTCAGATCCAAGGGAAAGATCTTAAATGAACTCCTGAAATTTGCCGGCGCAAGAGTGCTGTCTTTTCTTATCTTTGAGGAAGGCTTGTTCCTGCTTTCAATATTCATCTGCACGAAAGTCACGGGGCTGCCCAGTGATACCATCGTTACATCGGTCTTAGGGATTGGAGTGACCTATGCAGATATAATGAACCTGATCAATCTGGTATTCGTCATGATCGCCAACTACGTCATGAGCAAGCTCATGGTCTTCCGTAAAGAGGACATGGTCGATTATACAAAGAAGGACGATGAAGAACAGACTGCTGAACTCTCTGCGGCCGAAGCGGAAGAAGGCGCTGCGAATGCCTAAAGACGGCATTCCTTCAGTTCTCACGGGAGCTCTTCAGTTCGGAATAAAGCCCGGCCTTGAACGCATAACCAAACTTCTTGAACTTTTGGGCAATCCCCAGGACCTGGTCAAGTCAGTACACGTTGCCGGCACGAACGGCAAAGGTTCAGTCTGCACTTATCTTTCGACGATACTTGCCTGCGACGGCAGGAAAGTGGGAGTGTTCACTTCTCCTTATCTTGAGAGGTTTTCCGAGCGAATCAGGATATTGGACGGCAGATCTGGCGCTCTTTCATTTTTGGAAGATGACAGCGTCGGAGAGATTCCTTCAGGCAGGCTGGATGCTCTGTCCGATAAGGTTGCAGCCGCAATGGAAACATTGCTTTCCGGGGGCTTTGAGCACCCGACCGAATTCGAATTGATCACCGCGATCGCATTCCTTTATTTCGCGGAAGAAAAAGTCGATATCTGCGTGCTCGAGACCGGATTGGGCGGCAGGCTCGATTCGACGAACGTAATCAAAGATCCCGTTGCGACGGGCATCTGCGCACTGGGCCTCGATCACTGCGGCGTTCTGGGATCGACGATCTCAGAGATAGCGTCCGAGAAGGCGGGGATATTTAAAAAGGGTGCTCCCGCAGTCTCCATTGACCCCGATGAGATGATCATTACAAGTGAAATGAAGGCAGCCGTCAGAGAGACTCTGATCAAGGCTGCTGACGAAAAGGGTTCCCCCCTGACTTTTGTCAGCACGCACGGCGCGGGACAAAATGCCCGGTTTGACGTGGATGGGACGATGCATTTCGAGCTTGACGGAATCTCTTACGATACCTGCCTTAACGGAAGGCATCAGGTCTCCAATGCCGCGCTTGCAATAGCTCTCGCAAGACTTTGCAAAGCATCCGGAGATTCGATAAAAGAAGGGATAAGCCTTACCAGATGGAAGTGCCGCCTGGAGATATTGTCTCTGGATCCGGTCGTTATTATCGACGGCGGACATAATCCCCAGGGTGCCGAGAGTCTTGCGGTCACCTTTAACGACATCCTTGACGGTCACCTGAAAGGCAGGCCTGTCCGCATAGTTGCAGGAATGATGGCGGACAAGGACGTCAAGGGCGTATATGAGGCCTACAAGAACGGCGGACTCAATATCGCCGATGCCGTAACGGTCAGGCCGGCCAACAGCAGGAGCATGGATCCCGCCAATCTTTCAGAAATAATAAATGATGTGTATAATAACAAAGTTCAGACCCTGGAAGCTGACAGCCCCGAAGAAGGAGTCCGCATTGCATTTGAACGTTCAAAGGCTGACGGGATGCCCCTTCTCGTAACGGGATCGCTGTATCTTGCAGGGCAGGTTAGAGGTTATCTGAAAGGAATCATCCGATGCATGACTATCTGAGATACATCATGATGATACAGCCGATCACTGAATCGAGCCTTATCCTTTTCGACGTCAGCAACGAAGAAAAGGGCAGGATCGTCAGGCAGTACAACCGCGCTCTCGAAAACGCGAGAGGCGAGGGAACGGATGTTGCCCAGATCTTCCTCAAACCGCTTATCGCGCAGTACCAGAAATGGGGCGACCCCGCTCTGATCTTCGGTCTCTGCCTTGCAAGGGAAGGCCAGTTTAAGAGGGCTGAGGGAAGCATAGCTTATGCGATCTCGGGAACTTTGGGATCTGAGCAGCAGCTGGTGATCGCGCAGGAAGCATTAAGATTCATAAGGGAAGACATAAAGAACCCTCCGATGGATCTCCCTCCGGCAGACATCGCAGGCAAGATCAGGAACGCCAAGATGGCTTCCGACGAGACGCCTGCGGGACGCGTGGGATTCCAGGCACCGATCCTCATGAGGGCCCAGCGCGTGAACGAGCGTCCTCAGATGGCATCGACAAAGGAACGCCGCGACATAATGATGCGTTCGGGCGGAGTCGGCGACGAGCTTCCTGATGATTCCATCAATATCGAAGACGTTGCATCACCGGGCGAAAAGATGAGACGCCTTGTCGCGACGGTGCTGATACTCGGTGCGGTTGCGCTTGTTGTGGTATTCATCGTATTCGGACTTCTTCCGCTGATCAGATCCGTCAAGGAAGGCGGAGAAGCGCAGACCAAGCTGGATTACATCGTGAATGAGCTTAACAAGGCCAGGGGCGATGAAGAGGTTGCCTCGATAATGAGCGCTTACGAAGCAAGATTCTCGATACCCGCTGAGACCGATGCAAACGGAAATCCCGTAACTTATGCGACCACGACGCCTCCGACTACGACCGAGGCGACGACGGAATCAACTACGGCCCTGACGGCACACATAGTCGAGACCGATACCACAACCGCAGAAGGCGGAAACGACAGCCAGACGACAAAAGGCACATAAACCGGAGGCAACTCTATGAACTATATAAGCACAAGAGGATATGAAAGGAAGTACAAGGCTTCCGAAGCGATAATACAGGGAATAGCTCCCGACGGCGGACTCTTCGTTCCTGATGAGATACCGTACCTCAGCGAGAGTGACATCCTCGCAATGACGAACATGCAGTTTTATCAGATCTCAGCCAAGGTCTTATCCATGTTCCTCACGGATTTTACCGAAGCTGAACTTCTTGAATTCGCTTCACAGGCATATTCCGAAGAGAAGTGGGGCGAAAACCCCGTTCCGCTCGTACAGCTCAACCAGTACAACGACAGGGAATATATCCTTGAACTGTGGCATGGTCCCACGTGTGCTTTTAAGGACGTTGCCCTTCAGATGCTCCCGCATCTCATGACCGCTTCTGTAAAGAAGACCGGCCTTAACAAGAAGATCTGCATCCTCACGGCTACTTCCGGAGACACCGGAAAGGCTGCTCTCGAGGGCTTCAAGGACCTTCCCGGCACGGAGATCATTGTATTCTATCCGACGGGCGGCGTTTCCGAGGCTCAGAAGCTCCAGATGGTCACGACGGACGGAAATAACACGCACGTCATCGCCGTTGACGGATGCTTTGACGATGCACAGACAGGCGTAAAGAACATCTTTGGTGACGATGCTTTCAAGGCTGAACTTGATGCGAAGGGCATCATGCTTTCTTCCGCAAACTCCATCAACTGGGGACGTCTTGCACCTCAGATCGCTTACTACGTCTACTCTTACGTTGAACTGCTCAGGACCGAGAAGATACAGAAGGGCGAAGAGATCAACATCGTCGTTCCGACCGGCAATTTCGGCAACATCCTTGCAGCATGGTTTGCAAAGCAGATGGGAATTCCCGTAAGAAAGCTCATCTGCGCTTCCAACCGCAACAAGGTCCTCTGTGACTTCTTCTCTACGGGCGTTTACGACCGCAACAGGGAATTCTTCAAGACGACTTCCCCTTCGATGGATATCCTTATCTCATCCAATCTCGAAAGACTTCTTTACGAGTTTGCAGGCGGAGATACCGCCAAGGTCACGGGATGGATGAAGGAGCTTTCCGAAGAGGGCAAATATACTGTCGACAAGGATACTTTAAAGCTCCTGCAGCGCCAGTTCGTCGGCGGTTTCGCAGATGAGACGGGCGTATCCAAGACGATCCTCGAGGTCTATGACCGTACCGACAACGTGATCGATACTCATACCGCCGTAGGATTCAACATCTACGGACGTTATCACCAGCGTTCCAACGACGAGAGCAAGACGGTCTTTGCATCAACGGCGTCTCCGTTCAAGTTCGCTCCCGCGGTCATGGACGCATTGAGAGGCGCAGGCTACAGCAACGGAAGGTCGTCAGAGACCCTGATCAGGGAACTTTCCGAAGAGAGCGGCCTTGAGATCCCTGCTTCCATCGCGACGCTCGGCGAAAAAGAGATACGCCACACAGACGTGATCGCCAAGGAAGACATGGAAAAGAAAGTTAGAGAGATACTTATCGGCTGACGTTCGCGTCAGCCTTTTTCTTGAACTTCAGGTAATTGTTGTTATACAGATAGTTCAGCACGGATGCGCCGATGATTATCGCGTATCCTACTATGCTGAGCCAGTCCGGGACCTCCCCAAGAACAAAGAATCCGAGCAGAGCCGTGAAGATCACGGTCGAGTAGTCGTATATCGAGATCTCTTTTGCAGGGCACGCGGCATAAGCCGAACTGATGAATATCTGGCCAAAGCACGCTGCCACGCCCGTCATGGCGCAGTAGAACAGCTGCAGAGGGGTTATCGGCTGATATGTGAAGACGATAAAAGGTATGAGAATGATGCATGAGAAAGTCGAGAAGAAGGCGACGACGATGATCGGACGCTCTCCGTTAACGGTTACCTTTCTGAGGAATGCATAAGCAATTCCTGCGCAGATGCCGCCGATAAGGGCGATGACCAGGGGAAAGACGTCGCTGCCGTTTACGCCCAGATTTCCGAACAGAAATGACGGCTTAACGACAAAGACCGCGCCAACGAGAGCAGTAAGGATCGCTGCCCACTGGAAGCCGTCTGCCGCTTCCTTCAGGATGATCATCGAAGTGAGCAGGGCAAAGAAGGGCGAGAGCTTGTTGAGCATCATGGCATCCGACATGTTGGTGTTGGAGATCGCGTAGAAGTTGGCGAGGATCCCTATCGTGCCGAACGACGCCCTCATCAGGAGTCCCGGCATGGACCCCTTTTTGATCCTGAACTTTTCGGGAGATCTGGCGAGCATAACATAGGACATGACGATCGCCACGAGGTTTCTGAAAAAAGCTTTCATGAAGACAGGCATTTCTCCGGCGAGATTGATGAACAGAGCCATGACCGCAAATGAAAATGCGGATATAAGAAGGAATATGACGCCTTTTTTGCGCGGGGAAAGCCGCGATTGCTTCTTTTCGGTCATTTTTGGCTCCTTTCGTGTCAGATTTTAGTAGCAGGCGCCAAAAAGTTCAATTGACACTATCACTAACTCCCAAAAATCTTTATAATTGCTTGTATTGTAAGGATTACTTCGAAACGAGGAACTTCATTATGCTCAGATTAGGAATGCTCGGATGCGGAAAGATGGCCGCAAAAATGGCTGATGCACTCAAAGGTCATGATGAGATCGTGATCGCGGGTGTGGCCGCAAGGGACAGGAATAAAGCCAAGGCTTTTGCCGCAGCGCATTGTCCTGATGCAAAGGTCTATACGAACTATTCCAAGCTTGCAGTGGCAAATGACATCGATCTTATCTACATTGCCACGCCAAATACCTATCATTATGAGCACGCGATAATGTGTCTCAAGGAATATAAGAACATTCTTGTAGAGAAGCCTTTCACGATGAGCAGGGCAGAGACGGACAGCATCTTCTTTGAAGCCAAGAACAGGAATCTTTTCGTCGCGGAAGCGATGTGGACTTCTTTCATGCCTCTGCATGCGCAGATCCTCGAATGGGTCGATGAAGGCAGGATCGGTCAGATCAAGTACATTTCCGCAAATCTGGGCTACGATATCACGGATGTACCGAGATTGAATGACCCTGTTTTGGGCGGAGGAGCTTACCTTGATCTCGGCTGCTACACGACGAACTTTGCTCTTTCCCTGATGAAAGACGACGTCAAGGTCTCACGAGTTTTCGCAAGAAAGTATTCCACCGGCATCGACAAGGATACGACGTACTGCATTGAAACGGATGACGGCAGCACTTTGGCCGTTCTCTACGTCACAATGACCGCAAATACGGACAAGAACGCCGACATTATCGGTGAATCCGGAAGGATCCACGTAACGGACATCAACAATTACCGCATGATCGAACTCTACGATGAAGACGGAGATCTCGTCGAAACTGCAGAGGCTGAAGGCCCGCTCTATGAGGGCTATGCGATCGAGGTGCTCGCTTGCGCAGATGCGATCTCCAAGGGACTTGTACAGGCTCCTGAGATGCCGTGGTCAAAGTCTGCCCGTGTCGCAACTATCAATGACATCGTAAGGTCGATGATGTAAGACATGTCAGAAAACAAGATCCCCACAACTCGCGATAATAACAAAAAGATGATCAGGTTCGTCGTTCTGAACGGACTGATCGCGGGGCTTTACGTTGTTTTCACTCTGCCGTTTGCGAATATCGCATATGGTCCGATCCAATTCAGGCTTGCAGAGGTCCTGACTGTATTTCCGGCCTTTTCAGCACTTACCATTCCGGGAGTGACATTAGGCTGCTTTATAGCAAACCTCATCAATCCCAATAATCTGGGACCGGTCGACATCATCGGAGGAACGTTAGCGACGCTGATAGCGGGATATTTCTCCTGGCTTATCGGCAAGAAGAAAAAGCCTCTCGGTATCATTCCGCCGATAGTATTTAACGGACTGATCGTCGGAGGATATCTGCCATTCCTGCTCGTTGACGAAGGCAGCACCGTAACAGCTCAGGCTGTCGGCATAAGCATGCTTTCCGTTGCAGGAAGCGAGGCGGTATTGCTGGTCGTTCTCGGACTTCCCCTGATCGCGGTCATTTCAAAAACCAAGTTAAAGGATATGCTCTGATGCCGCAGTATTTTGAAACAAATCCTGAAACGCCTTCCGAGAGGAAGCTCATAGATTACCGTGCCAACGGTATCAACTTTGAATTCATTACGGATTCAGCCGTCTTTTCAAGAAACGGAGTCGATTTCGGAACGGATCTCATGATCAACGCCATCATCGCGGATATAAAGACTAGAAAGCACAGAAATGAAAGCTTCCTTGACCTTGGCTGCGGCATGGGCGTGGTCGGCATCGTTATCAAGAACTGTTTTATGGGATTCTCCGTCAGCGGCGTTGACGTAAATTCCCGCGCTGTCGGTCTCGCTCAGGAGAATGCCGAAAGAAACGGAGTTCCCGTTGATTTCAAGCAGAGCGACGTTCTTTCCGCTATTCCCGAAGACCAGCTCTTTGACATGGTCGCAACGAATCCTCCCGTCAGGGCAGGAAAGGCAACCGTTTTCAGGTTCTATGAGGAAGCTTATGCGCACATGAAGCCGGGTGCGTATCTCTATGTCGTGCTTCAGAGAAAGCAGGGAGCGCCTTCTACTGCGGCGAAGCTTGAAGCAATCTTCGGAAACTGTGATACCCTTACTATAGACGGCGGTTACAGAGTAATGAGGTCACAAAAACAATAATGCCCAACATACTGAACATAGTTGACAGTTTTCTTCCGTATCCTTTTGTAGAATCATACTGCATGTTCTTCATATACAGTTTCCTCGGATGGATACTCGAGGTCATCTATTACGGCGTTACGGAAGAGCGTTTTATTAACCGCGGATTCCTTTCAGGGCCGCTCTGCCCGGTCTACGGACTTGCCTTCTATGCTGCCGTCTGGATCTTTGCTCCGCTGTCGAACAACTTCTTCATCATATTCTTCGGAATGGCGGCCGCGTGCACGTTCGTAGAGCTCATTGCAGGCGAGATCCTCTATCACACCTTCCACATGCGCTGGTGGGATTACTCCGATTACAAGCTTAACTACAAAGGCTACATCTGCTTAAGGTTCTTTATCTACTGGGGAATCGCGGCTTCGCTCGGCATCTACGTGCTCCATCCCGCAGTCCTTCAGCTCGTCACCCACATTACGCTCCCGGTCAAGGCCGTTTTGCTGATAGCTTTCACCGGAATCATGATCACCGACATCGTTGTCACGATAGCGAACATCATCGGGCTTCAGAAGAAGGTCAGGGCGTTCACAATGCTTTCTTCGGGCATGAAGGTCGTGTCCGACAAGATAGGCTCGGGTATCTACGGAACCGTTGACACGATAGTTACTGTCAGCGAGCCGACCAAGAAGCACTATGACGAATACAGAAAACTGATAACTGAAAACCGCCGTCTCGAAAGGGAGATGGCTGCTGCGCACCGCGCCGCGGAGAAAGCTTTTGCCGAACAGTTTACCGATGCCGAGAAAGAGAGCCTCAAACTCGCGAAGCAGGCAGCGGGAGATTCTTACAAATCCTTCTTGTCCACCCTTAAAAATGGTGAGCGCCGTCTCGTGGGCATAGTTACTATCGGATATGGTGCTTCAAAAAAGACAGTCCTTTCCCTCATCGGACGGGGCTCCGCATCGGAAGCTGACATCGTTGAAGATGATGTTGACGTTCCGGTAGAGGAAGAGTCTGAAAGCATCTGATATAATAGCCGGGAATTTATTACAGTCGGAGGAAAATATGTCATCAGCATGTGATTCATGTCCGTCAAAAAACGGATGCACGTCTCAGAGTTCATGCCCTTCCGCAAACGGAACGGGCAGTGATAGAACACCTAACGCGATCCCGAAGGATCCGCTTTCTTTAGGTTCTTCCGTAAAGAAGGTCATCGGAGTTGCAAGCGGTAAGGGCGGAGTCGGCAAGTCCTTTGTAACTTCCGTTCTCGCGGTCCAGCTCGCAAGAGCGGGTTATAAGGTCGGAATAATGGATGCCGATGTTACGGGCCCTTCGATCCCGCAGGCATTCGGTCTTGAAGAGAATCTCCTGGCAAATGAGGAAAACCTCATCATGCCTGAAATAACGAAGAGCGGCATTAAAGCCGTCAGCATTAACCTGCTTCTTAATGACAAGGAGGCTCCCGTCATCTGGCGCGGTCCCGTTCTCGCTTCACTTATCAAGCAGTTCTGGTCCGAGGTCAATTGGGGACCTTTGGACGTCCTTTTGATCGACATGCCTCCGGGAACGGGCGATGTCCCGCTTACTGTTTTCCAGTCGATCCCGATCGACGGCATCCTTCTGGTCGCGACTGCCCAGGATCTTGTTTCCATGATCGTCAACAAGGCGCGCAACATGGCTTCCATGATGAACGTTCCCGTTCTGGGAATGGTAGAGAACATGAGCTACGTCAAATGCCCGCACTGCGGAGACAGGATCGAGCTTTACGGAGACGGAAAGGCAATAGAGAAGTCTGCCGCAGAGATAGGCGCGGCGGTCCTCGACAAGCTTCCTTTGGATCCGGCGGTAACGAAGCTCGTTGATTCCGGCAATGCCGAATCAGTAGCGGAAGATCTGCTTGAAGGCACGGTAACAATGTGCAAAAAACTGTTAGGCCAGTAACAAAAAGGCTGACCGCCATTGCTTTGTCAGCGCTGTTCATATTAAGCGGCGTTTCATGCGGCAGCAGGAAACCCGCCCAGTCTTCAGCGCCTTCAGGTTACCGTGATTATCTCGGCGAATATGCCTATGACCTTCCGGCCGTCTGTATGGTCTGGGAACCGGTCGAAGGGGAGACCGATGAGAACGGAAACCCCGCATACGGCCTGCAATACAGGGAAATAAAGGACTTAGACAAGCTTCTTGCTTCTACTGACATTAAGTTTCTTTTGTATTTCCACAGTTCCGTATATGGCGACAATACAGGCATTACGGCTTTGGTCGAGGAGATCGCGGAACGCCTTAACGGAAGGGTCGCGGTGATTTCGATCGATGCCGGCGAGTTTAATGACCTTGTAGGAAAGTACAATATAACCATGCTTCCGGAATTCGTTCTCTGTGGATACGGGATGGAGGCCAAGGTTTTCGGGACTGCGGACCGCGGTTCGTGGACAATGCAGGAAGTTGTGGACTGGCTGGCCGAAAACGGGTACAGTCTAAGCGGAGGGTAAAACAATGTCTGAATACGCTTATATCAGCACCATCGGACAGGACAGCCACAGGTTCGGAGAACCTTGTGGTGACTGCACTATAATGCTCGGAGGAGTTGCCATTCCGTTTGACCGTCCGTTATCGGCAAACAGCGACGGCGACGTGATCCTTCATGCAATTACTAATGCCGTTTCAGGATTTACCGGAAAGATAATCTTAGGCGGGATCGCTGACAAGCTCTGCCTGGAAGACGGCATAAAGGACAGTTCCGTTTATCTTAAGAAAGCGCTTGAATACCTTGGCAGCACTGAGATAGTTCATTGCTCCGTAACCGTTGAATGCCTCGTTCCCAAGCTGAAACCCCATCTTGAAGATATGCGTGCAAAGATAGGTGAGCTGCTTAACATTCCGAAGAATTCCGTAGGAATAACCGCAACAACGGGCGAGGGACTCACGGCCTTCGGCAGGGGCGAAGGCATCCAGGTGTTTGCGATCCTTTCATTTAAAAAGGCGATCTAATCCTCAAAAGGCTGTTTCTGCCATCTTGATCTTACGATCTCTCTGGCGACTGCGACGTCTTCCGGCGTTGTTATCTTTATGTTCGCATAGCTGCCTTCCACGAGCGTGACTGGAAGACCGCATCTCTCGGCTATAAGAGTATCGTCGGTTGCATGTGTGCCTTCTTCCGACGCGTAGTAATCAACACATTTCATGAGTTCCGAATATCTGAAACCCTGAGGAGTCCTGACTGCATAGTAATCGCTGCGGTTGGGCGTTGATTCTACTGTTACCTTGCCGTCCTTGGAAATAGTAGTCTTCTTCAGGGTGTCTTTTACGGGAACTGCGACAGCGCATACAGGAGAAGATTCAAGTCCTTCATATACTGCCGCGATCTCTTCCTTGGTGACAAGGCATCTGGCACCATCGTGGATCAGGACGATGTCTTCGGGATCCGCATCTTCGATCGCCCTGATGCCGTTCAGGACAGAGATCGCTCTCGTGGCGCCGCCTTCTGCATATGTGATGTCAAGCTCCGGGAAGAAGTCGGTGACTATGCTCATGAGCTTCGGTTTCAGATCATCAGTTGTTATCAGGATCACCCTGCAGTCGATGTCAGGATAAGAAGATGCATAATCGTCGATCGCGCTGATCGTCCTTGCGATAACGGGTGAACCCAGAACATCGATCATGAGCTTGGGCACGGGACCGCCCATTCGCTTTCCGCTGCCTGCGGCGGGTATGAGGAAATAACACTTTTTGTTCATGGCTCGTACCTCCTTTTTGATCAAGAGAACAGGATGTCTATCGCTTCTTTCAGGTTATCTGCGTAAATGAATTCAGGGAGTTTGCCTGTGCCTTCTCCGGCCTGCTCCTTTTCGATCGCCTGTCTGCAGCTTCCGGGAAGGACAACGGTCGTGATGCCGATCTTTGCCGCGGTGAGGCAGCGCTTGATTATGCGTGTTACGGGCCTGATCTCGCCTGACAGGCCGACTTCGCCAAGGATCAGGGTATTCTTTCTGACCGCGATGCCTCTTGCCGAAGAAACGAGTGCCGCGCAGATCGCGAGATCGGTTGCGGGATCGCTTATCTTTAGACCGCCGATGACGTTTATGAAGCAGTCCTTCGTGCCGAGCCCCAGGCCGATCATCTTCTCGCAGACCGCGAGGAGCATCATGATGCGGTTTCTGTCAGGCCCGGCGGTCATTCGCTGGGGAGTCGGATAAACGCTCTCCGCGACCAGTGCCTGAACCTCGACAGTCAATGCGTCATTGCCCTCGATGGTCGAGGTGAGCACGGAACCGGGACTGTCGATCGGACGTCCCGCCACGAGCAGAGCCTGCGAGCTCTCAACGGGTATAAGGCCTTTTTCGCCCATCTCGAAGAAAGCGATCTCATTGCTCCTGCCGAACCTGTTCTTGGCTGAACGGATTATCCTGTAACCGCCCGTTGCATCACCTTCGAAAACAAGAACGGTATCGACCATGTGCTCGATCGTTTTGGGTCCTGCGATCGTTCCGTCCTTGGTTATGTGGCCGACCATGATGATCGTTATTCCGTTGGTCTTGGCTATCCTGATGAGCCCTGCGGTTACTTCGCGTGTCTGTGCGACACCTCCGGGAGTGCCTGCGACCTGCTCGGAATAGAGGGTCTGGATCGAGTCGATTATGCAAAGACAGGGCTTGTTGTTCTTTATCTGCTCTGCGACCTTCTCAAATCTTGTTTCGCTGCAGATGAGTATGTTGCGAGTGATCCCGAGACGTTCGGCGCGCATGCCGATCTGTGCGGGGGACTCTTCGCCCGAAACGTAAAGGACTTCTCCGCTGCCCTTGTAGGAATTGGCTATCTGCATCAGGATCGTGGACTTGCCGATACCGGGTTCACCGCAGACGAGCGTTACGGAGCCTTCCGTGATCCCGCCTCCGAAAAGAAGATCCAGGCTGGCAATACCGCCCGAAATCCTCTTATAGTTTTCCTTGCCCGCTTCAGCGAGCCTGACGGTTACTGATGAGTCGGTCCATGAATAAGCATTGGCCGAGAGTGCGGGCGAATCAGTTTTGGCAGCCTTTTTGCCGCTGTCTTCGGAAGGAGCTTCAACGAATGTGTTGAACATTCCGCAGGAAGGGCATTTTCCCATCCAGCCCATAGCCTCGTATCCGCATTCCTTACAAAAAAATGTAACGTTCTTCTTAGCCATAACCAGCACAAACCTCAGATCGATCTTTATGATTTCAGTATAACAGACTTGGAGTCTCTTTCTATGCCGTAAAGTCCCGTTTTTGGGGACAAGAAGGTGATATAAAAGCGGGAGTCCCGCGTGTTATCATTTAGTCAGAAATTCAATTTTCAAGGAGGATGCTTATATGAAGGGCAATCTCGGATTCGGACTGATGAGGCTTCCCCGAAAGGGTTTGGGAATCGACGTCAAGCAGACCTCGGAGATGGTCGACATCTTCCTTGAGAGCGGTTTTACATATTTTGATACCGCATATGTATATCCGGGTTCTGAGGATGCCATCAGAAAGGCCCTTGTCGAACGCCATCCGAGAGAAAGCTACACACTGGCGACCAAGCTCATGGCTGCCGTAGCCCCGACCGAGGCGTTGGCAAAGAAAGAACTCCAGACCAGTCTTAAGCGTACCGGAGCGGGATATTTCGATTACTATCTGCTCCACTGCTTAATGAACAATAACTGGAAACGTTACGAGAAGTTCAATCTCTGGGATTTCGTCAGGGAAGAGAAGGCAAAGGGCACCATAAAGCATTACGGTTTCTCATTTCATTCGGGTCCTGATCTTTTAGATCAGCTCCTTACCGATCATCCCGATGTTGATTTCGTTCAGCTGCAGATCAACTATGCGGACTGGGAGAGCAAGAGCGTTCAGTCGCGCCTGAACTATGAGGTCGCAAGAAAACACGGCAAGCAGATCGTGGTCATGGAACCGGTCAAGGGAGGAAAACTTGCAAACCCGCCAGAGGCTGTAAAGAAGATTTTTGACGAAGTCAATCCGGGCGCTTCTTATGCGTCGTGGGCGATAAGGTTTGTTGCTTCGCTTGACGGCATACTTGCGGTCCTTTCGGGAATGTCCAATGTTCCGCAGATGATAGACAATACCACTTTCATGAAGGATTTCGAGCCGCTTAACGACAGGGAGAGGGAAGCAATAATCAAAGCCCAGAAGATATTCGGCGAAATGCCCGAGATTCCCTGCACGGCCTGCAGCTACTGCACCAAAGGTTGCCCGAAGAACATACCTATCCCTGATATCTTCAGGATAATGAACGGCCGCTGGCAGAGCGGAAACATAGAATCTGCCGCTTCTGAATACAAAGCGCTCATCGGTGACGGAAACGGCGCTTCTGCATGTATTAAATGCCGTCAGTGCGAGAATGTCTGCCCGCAGCACATTAAGATAACCGAAGAACTCGAAAAGTGTGCTGAAGATCTTGTGAAAGACTGATTCTTATTTGACGGAGGGAAGACACTCTATAACGACCCATCTGAGTGTCTCGCCGCCTTTCACGTTTGAACTGACCACGTTGTCATACACGACCTTGTAGCGTTCAGGGGCATAAGTCTCGATCTCATAGATCAGCGGGCTGAAGCCGACGTTTGCAGTCGTCACGAATGCGTCATTGCCGTATAGCGCCCTGAAGTTGTCAAGCTCGAAAAGATTTGAGACCGTCATCTGTCCCGTCATGTGATCAACGTCTGAGAACTGGCTGATGTATGGATCAACGCGGTTGTCGATGTGGACCTTTACTCCGTTGAATACCAGCCAGGAACCGCTGTTGAAATCATTGAAGATCTTCTCGTAGCCTTTATCCTTGACAAAGGTGACGACATTTGCGTCGTAAGCCGCCATTTTTTCGATGTCGCTCATGGTTCCGGTCGGCAGATAACGGCTGGTGTTAAAGATCCCGAAACCGACGAACATGACCGTGCAGGCGACGACAAGGATATAGTAAGAAGCCCCTGAGACTTTTATGCTCTTGTTTTCAAATTTAGGCAGGAGATGCTTGACTGCCCACAGGATGAAATCCTGATATGCTTCCGGAGCAACAAGAATGTACACCAGAGTGAAATGCATCATGAAACGTCTGTAAACGCAGGAGATTATCAGGAACATGCAGAACAGGCACAGCTTGGTGACAGTGTCCTTTTTGAACTCGTGCATGCCTTTTCCGCACATGAATCCCACGAGGACCATCAGTATCAGGAACATCTGGATTATCGTGAAAGTGGCGGGATTCCATTCGTCGATCTTCTCCCAGACTGCCTTGGCGCGGGACTGGTGAAGTGCATAGGTCCAGAGCCTTATGCCGATCGGATTTGCAATGGACAGGATGAAGCCGAGGACCATGCCGCAGGCAAGGGTCAGCGCGGGCTTGAACTGCTTATAGATAAGCTCGAGTACGATGAAAACCGCCATGACCGCAAAGTACAGCGGCAGCATGCCGCCGTGAAACCATGCGAGAAAAAAAGCTCCTAAGACAAATACAGAAGCTTTGAATACCGGCTTTTTTTCTCCCAACAATATAACGACCGTCAGCATAAAGATAAATGCGGAAACCGTGGAAGGCCTGGCGTTATAATCCGGGAAACCTTTGAAAACGCATGCACATACCATGGCTGCCAGGCAGATCAGAGGGTGGGCTGTCTTCTTTATGTATGTCGCAGCAGTCAGTCCCGTACCGCAGTTGAACAGTGAGCAGATCAAAAGAACGCCCCAAAGCTTGAGATATTTGAAGATGAAACCGAGTATCAGATACCAGCCGGTCTCGTGTGCGGTGAATACAAGCCCGTCATGCCAGCTGTAGATCTCATCGGTGATCAGATGACCCGAAGAGATGGCATCCAGACCAAGCCTTATCTGGATCGCACAGTCGAGTACCCAGCCGCTCAGTTGGTTTATCGATGCAAAAGGACCGCATATGAGGATGGCTGCGGCAATGATGAACAACGTCGCGGGATCGATCTTCGGGGTCTTTTTCAGTTTCTGTTCGGTATTGGTGCTCATAGCAGATATTTTAACGGATAAAAACAAAGTTACAATTATCTGATTACAAATGTGCGAACAGATAGTAAAATATCATTATCAAATCTCAACCGGAGGTACCAGATATGAAAAAGTATCAGTGCGTATGCGGCTACATTTATGACCCCGAGATCGGCGATCCTGATAACGGCATCGCTCCCGGCACGGCATTTGAAGACCTTCCCGAGGATTGGACATGCCCAATCTGCGGAGCCGGCAAGGCTTTGTTCAGCCCGGTTGACTAAGAAGTTTGTTTTAGGAGAACAGGCAATTGGGAGTAGGAAAAGACAGGACGGACAGCCGTGAACGGATAATAGTCCGTACAGGTGCAGTAGGCATCATCGCAAATTTGGTACTTGCTTCGGCCAAGGCCGTCGCAGGCCTCGCGGCGGGATCTATCGCAATGGTCCTTGACGCAGTGAACAACACGAGCGACAGCCTTTCATCCGTCATAACCATAATTGGCACCAAACTTGCCAACAGAAAGCCGGACAAGAAGCATCCGTTAGGCCACGGCAGGATCGAGTACTTAACGCAGATCATCATCGCGGGCATCATACTGTATGCAGGTATTACCGCTTTGATCGAATCGGTCAAGAAGATAATCGAACCATCGGAGGCGGTCTTCAAGGCCGTCCAGCTCATAGTCATTTCCGTTGCCATCTTTGCCAAGATAGGACTGGGACTTTATTTCCGGGCCAACGGCAAAAAGGCGAGATCGGAGCTGCTTACCGCATCCGGTACGGATGCCCTGTTTGATGCCGTGCTTTCCACTGCGGTCCTCATTTCCGCAGGAGTTTACCTGCTCTTCAAGATCAATATAGAAGCTTACGTCAGCATCCTGATCTCCGCCTTCATCATTAAGGCGGGCATTGAGATAATCAGGGAAGCTGTCGATGACATGCTCGGTCACAGGGTCGAAAAATCCGTGACCGGCAAGGTCAAGAATACTGTTGCGGCTATTGACGGGGTTTACGGCGTATATGACGTGGTCCTGCACAATTACGGACCGGACAAGTACCTGGGTTCGCTTCATATCGAGGTCGACGACACAACTACCGCCGACAAGATCGATGCTCTCACGCGTGAGATCGAGCAGCAGGTCTATCTCGGGACCGGCGTTATCCTGACCGCGGTCGGGATCTACTCAAGGAACACGGGTGATGACGAATTCATGGCTATGCGTTCTGAGATCACCCGCCTTGTCATGAGCCACGAAAACGTGGTCCAGATGCACGGCTTTTATATTGACGGTGAGAAAAAGAGAATTACTTTCGATATCATAATCGACTTCGACGAGAAGGATAAAGAGGGTCTTTACAACCATATAATGGCCGATGTGAAGGAGGCTGCACCGGACTACGAAGTCCATATTCAGCTTGATTACGACATAAGTGACGTAGACTCGTAAAAAAGTTGTTGACAAAAAAAGCCTTCGACCATATAATAATCGGGCACGCGGGATTAACTCAGTGGTAGAGTGTCACCTTGCCAAGGTGAAAGTCGCGAGTCCGAATCTCGTATCCCGCTCCACCTTTTCCCCGAAGGCATTATGCCGTCGGGGATTTTTGT
>JAILIB010000043.1 GCA_024695505.1 Saccharofermentans sp. | reverse complement strand
AGAATGTTGTCCTGTTAATCAAATCAGGACGAAAAATGTCATAAAACCCGCCTTGCAATTCTCAAGTTTTACAGATAGAATTCTTACAGCAAAACTTTAAACGGTCCGGCGAGGCCGTAAGTGCTGTAAAACATCTTATATTCTTGTATTTTACGGATTCCTTTCTGCCGGACGGGTGGCATATAGCCATAGACCTTAGCGGAAGGAGTTTTTTTATGGTTTTAGTTCCCGGACATCAGATCATGGACGAAGCCGGTCTGTCCCGTGCGCTCATAAGGATCTCTCATGAGATCGTGGAGCGAAACTACGGACTTGATGACGTGGCTCTCATCGGAATCCAGAAGAGAGGTGTTCCTCTCGCAATGAGGATCAGGAAGATCTTAGAAGAGATCGAAGGCGTCAAGGTCCCGATGGGAATCCTTGACATCACTTTCTACAGAGATGACCTTTCAATGCTCTCGGCGCACCCGGTTGTTAACGGCACGGACATCCCGTTCGATGTCAACGGCAAGAAGATAATCCTGGTGGATGACGTTCTCTTCACGGGAAGAACGACGAGGGCCGCTATCGAGAACATCTTCGACATGGGAAGACCTGCAAACATCCAGCTCGCGATCCTTATCGACAGGGGACACAGGCAGCTTCCGTTCAGGGCCGACTACGTAGGAAAGAACGTTCCCACCGCGATCACGGAGCACATTGACGTCGAAGTCAAGGAAGTTGACGGTACTGACCGCGTAATACTGCTTAAAGAGGAGGGCACTGTCTGATGGGACTTAAAAGTAAGGATCTCCTCGGTATGAAGCAGCTTACCGCGGAAGAGATCATGGAAATCCTTGATACTGCTAAAACAATGAAGCTGGTCATATCGTCTGCCAACAAGAAGACATCGCATCTTCAGGGTAAGTCGGTAGTAACGCTTTTTTACGAGAACTCCACAAGAACAAGACTTTCGTTCGAGCTTGCATCCAAGTACATGGGATCTGCTTCAGCCAACATCTCAACTTCGGGAAGTTCGGTAAACAAGGGCGAATCGCTCCTTGATACCGCAAGAACGATAGACATGATGGGTACGGACATCATCATCATGAGGCACAACCAGTCCGGCGCGCCTCACTTCATCGCGCCTCACCTCAAGGCTTCAGTCGTCAACGCGGGTGACGGCATGAACGAGCACCCGACACAGGCACTCCTCGACATGCTTACAATGTATGAGAGATTCGATACGTTCGAAGGCAAGAACATCGCGATCTGCGGCGACATCTACCACAGCCGGGTAGTAAGATCCAACGCGATCGGACTTTCCAAACTCGGCGCAAAGGTCAGCGTTTACGGTCCCAAGACCATGATGCCCATCGGAATCGAAAAGATGGGCGTAAGGATCGCTGACTCGGTAGCAGACTGCGTAAGAGATGCGGACGCGGTCATGGGATTAAGGGTCCAGCTCGAGCGCCAGCAGAAATCACTGTTCCCGTCAGTTGCAGAGTACGCTCACTTCTACGCGATCACGCCTGAGATGCTCGCTTTGGCAAAGCCTGATGCCTTCCTGATGCACCCGGGTCCGTGCAACCACGGCGTAGAGCTCCCGACGGCTGTCTACGACTGCGACCAGTCGGTAATCAACGAACAGGTTACGAACGGAGTAGCCGTAAGAATGGCTGTGCTCTATCTGCTCATGGCAAGGAGGAACAATCTGTGAAGACCATACTTACTAACTGCAAGGTATTCGGAAAGGATACGGACAAGATCTATATAGACGGTGAGAAGTTCTCCAAGCCTTTCAAGGACAGTGAGGCAGATGAGATAATCGACTGCAAGGGCGGAACGGTCGTTCCGGGCCTTGTCGACATGCACTGCCACTTAAGAGAACCCGGATATGAATACAAGGGAACGATCGCAACAGAGACAGCAAGCGCTGCAAAAGGCGGATACACTTCTGTCTGTCCGATGCCCAACACTAACCCTGTAGCTGACAACGCAGCAGTAATCAGCGGTATCCTTAAGAAAGCCAAGGAAGCAAACAACTGCAGGGTCTATCCGATAGGCGCGGCAACAAAGGGCATTGACGGCGACCAGATCTCCGAGATGGGCCTCATGAAGGAAGCGGGAATCGTAGCGGTCTCTGACGACGGCCACCCTATCAAGAACGCAGGCATAATGAGAAAAGTCCTTGAGTACTCCTCAGACTTTGATCTTCCGGTACTTAATCACTGCGAAGACAAGAGCCTTTCCGAAGGCGCAATGAACGAAGGAGATGTCTCAACATCTATCGGCATCAGGGGAATCCCCACCGCGGCTGAGGACATCATGATCGCAAGAGACATCATCCTGTCCGAATACCTGGACATCCCGGTCCATATCTGCCACGTCAGCACAAAGGGCGGCGTCCGCATGATCAGGGAAGCCAAGGCTAGGGGAGTAAAGGTAACCTGCGAGACCTGCCCTCACTACTTCACCATGACAGACGACCTCTGCGAGAACTACGATACAAACTTCAAGATGCATCCGCCGCTCAGGACAAGAGATCACGTAGATGCAATAATCGAGGGCATCAAGGACGGCACGATCGATGCGATCGCGACGGATCACGCTCCCCATCATTCTGACGAGAAGGACTGCGAGTTTTCTGTGGCATTAAACGGCATATTAGGGTTTGAGTCAGCCTTTGCTTTGGGGTACACTTATCTTGTTAAGAAAGGCGTCATAACGCTTGACCGTCTGATCGACATGATGTGCTACGCACCTTCCAGGATCTTAAAACTCGGAAGAGGCGGCATGGAAGAAGGCGACGACGCTGATCTGGCCGTATTCGATCTTGATAACGAATTCATCTTCGATAAGGAAAAGATGCTTTCAAAATCACGCAATACGCCATACGACGGCTGGAAGCTCTACGGAGAAACGCTCTTGACTTTGATGGGAGGAAAGAAGACTTATGAAAAACTTCAGTGACGAACTGGTAAGAAAGATCGCCGAGATGGAGAACCCCGCGGTTCTGGGTCTCGATCCGAAGCTTGATTACATTCCCGATTTCATCAAGGAGCACGCTGAGCAGATCTTCCCCGAAGAGCCTACAAAGGCAACCGCAAAGGCCATCTGGCTCTTCAACAAGGCGATAATCGACGCAACCTGCGACATTATCCCTGCGATCAAGGTCCAGTACGCTTACTATGAAATGTACGGAATTGAGTCTCTGAAGACGATGCTCCTTACTATCAGATATGCTCAGAGAAAGGGCATGCTCGTTATCTCTGATGCAAAGAGAAACGACAT
>JAILIB010000023.1 GCA_024695505.1 Saccharofermentans sp. | reverse complement strand
ACCAGATAGACTACGGATGCCAGGACGATCGTGCCCGCCGTGACCGCAGCCAGATACACTCCTATGCCGTACATCGTATACAGGAAATACAGCTTCTCTATCACGAGATAATTCAGCATTATTATCTCAAGGGAGATCTTGCCGAAGAACTTTATCACGAGATTGCCGATCTTAACGCGCGACATTATGGTTAAGACAAGGATCATGAAAACGATCTCTAACAATGTCTCTTCGCCTAAGCCCAAAAGCTTGTCGAGGATGGGATTTGCAGAATTGGCATATTCTGTCCAGTAGATGGATCTCGAGATGAGATTCTTATGGATATGATCAAGGATAACGAAAAGAACGGCTGATCCGAGCAGGACCGCGACAAACGCTCTCTTTATCACCCTGTTGATGCGATCTTCCTTATACGCATAGAGCATGCCCAAAGGGAACATCAGCAGTGTGTTGTACCACCATTCGCCCTTAAACCAGTAAGACATGACGCCCGTATCCGAATGCCCTGAGAAGAGTCCTATCGTCATCATGGCAAGTACCACAAAGGTCATGATTATTATGCCCGTAAGAGGCTTTTTCACCTTCGCGAAAACAAGCCTGAAGGCAATGTACAGTATCATGATCTCGACTGCAAACCACATCTCGTTGTTTATCAGGAATATGCCGAAGAAGCTGCAGATGACTTCGCCGAATCCGAAATGCATACGGGAAGCAATATTGTTCAGCAATGCATCGGTAAGATAGATGTAATTGCAGATAAAGAACGGAACGAGGACCGTGAAGATCCTTCTTCTCATGAAGCCCTTGATATAGTTCTCGTCAGTCATCCATCTCTTTAAGAGACCAAAACCGGAACTGAAGAAGAAGAAAGCAACCGCGAGTATGCCGTAATAGTAGAAGAACCTAAGATCACCGGAATCCTTACCGTCAGCATCCAGTGCTATGACGGTCTGGTGGAAGATGATGAAGACAGCCAGGGCGCCCTGAATCTCTTTGCCGGATATACGATCGAAGAACGACTTTTCATCCGCATGCCTGCCCGACGATCCGATAAACAGGATCGCGCCGAGGATGGCTATGCAAATGTAAAGGACTGCCGTATATTCCACCTGTCTCCTCCTTCCTTATCCGAGTAAACTGATCACGTTAAGCGTTATCGATACAAGAAGCATCGCCAAGATGATGAGGATTATGATTATCAGTCTGCTCCTCTCCTTCTTGTGCCTGATCTCTTCGTCACCCAGCTCAACGGAAGCATTGATAAGCTCCTGAGCCTGCTCGCGCGTCATTGTTCCGTCTCCGGACTGGCGCTCGCCTGCAAGGATCTCCATTATCGAAACTCCCAGCAATTCGGATATGGGTTCAAGCATTGAGATATCAGGGAAACTGAGGCCTCTCTCCCACTTGGACACTGCCTTGTCGGTTACGTTCAAGGCTTCGGCGAGCTGCTTTTGGGTAAGTCCCTTTTCTTTGCGCAACTCGGTTATCAGTTGTCCTGTCTTTTCTTTGTCCATTAAGACCAATTACCTCAGATAAGGAAATAATAACCGAGTTTGCACAAAAATCCAAAGACACGAAGAGCAGGATCAGGCCTTGGTCTTCTCCGCAGTTACCGCATTCTTAATGCTCTTATAGACCGCAGCGATAAAGGTCGTTACGACGAATACCGTCACTGCCCCGTATTTACCGAAGAAGCTGTCATTGCCTGTCATGAGCATCAGATACAGCACTGCCATGTGCATGATATAGACCGTAAGAGTGCACTCTCTTCCGAGCCACTCTGCAAATGTACCCATACCGAAGTCAGGATACTTGAGGCAGAGGAGCGTGATCAGATAGATAAGTATCTCGCAGCTGACGAACGGTACTGCAATTCCCTGCTTATAGCCGTTAAGTTCAACAATAGCAGTGACGCAGCAGATGACTGTCAGGATCCAGAGTACGGGAGCCGTGGCCTTGTGATCTAAGATCTTCTTTTCAAATCTTCTTATGAGCATACCCATCATCGTGTATCCGAGGCCGACAAGGACCGCATTTCTGAGCTGAACTGACGTGCCGATACCCAGGTGCGACAGAACAACATAAGCCGATACGAGAAGGGGTGCTGTGAACATAAAGTACTTCATCACCTTAAGCTTGTTCAGCAGCAGCATGATGAGGAGCGCATAAAGGAGCGATCCGAGATACCAGAGGTGCTCTGAGAAAGGTGAGAGATTATAGAGCGCGAAATCAGTCAAAGCCTTGGCCGTGAAGCATTCGCGCATTCCGTCAAAGCTTCCCTGCGTAACTTTCAGATAGATTGCATGGCAGGCTGCATAGAACAGGTTTGACGCAACGAAGAAGATGAATATCCTCTTGGTCTGCTTGATAAGGCGCTTCATCATCTCCTTGCTGTCATCGCGGTAGAGGAAGTAACCGCAGATCACTAGGAAGAACGGAACAGCCGTCTTTCCGTAAGTGATAAAGACGTTGCCTGCTTGGCCGTCAAACGGTACGTGGATCACGACGACCAGGAACGCCATGACGATCCTCATCACATCGATCGAATGGATGTGAGAGCCCGCCTTCAAGGAAGGCTCACCTGAAGCCTTTTTCTTGCCGTTAATAAGCGCGATCAGATACTTGTCGACGCCGCTTATAACGGTCGCAAGACCGATGGCCATCAGGATCGTAAGGATGCAGTACATGCCCGGGCTTGAAACTCTGAATACCGTTCCGTTATGAAGGCCCGTGAGGTACAGATTGTGGATCAGGTATAGCTCAAGCGAGATCGATCCGAGGAACTTGAGAACGGGATTGCCGAACCTGACTCTCATCATGATGAGAAGCAGGAAGCATACGAAGCAGAAGATCCACGGGAGCTGCACGGACAGACAGCGGATCTTGTCCAGATACATGGGATTCTCACCGGGGATCTCACTCCAGTAAGAATACTTCCTTAACATGTAGAAGGTCTGGACTCCGAGCAGACCCGAAAGTGCGGTGAACGCGGCAAGCAGGAAGATATATCCCTTCCTTGCGATCTTGCGCAGACCTTCAGAGTGCTTGGAGAATATAATTCCGATCACGAAAAGGAACGAAGCGTTATACCACCACTCGCCCTGGAACCAGTAACTGCAGGACATATCCTTGCCGTGGCAGAGCATGAGGCTTCCTGCGATCATGGCAATAACGAAAACGCTCATGACGACAGTGGCAGCCGTACGGTTCTTGATAAGACGGTAGATCAGGAAGAATGCGATGTAGAGTATCGCGATCTCGACGATGTACCACATATGCATGTTGATGAGCGCCCAGCCCGAAAGAACATACAGGAGCTGCAAGGGGTGATATTTCTCGCCGCAGATGCAGGATGTCACAACGAACACCAGATTGCACATGTAGAAAGGAATGAGTATCGTCACAAAACGCTTCTTAAGGAAGCCCTTAAGGTAGTTGTCCTTTGTCTTCAGACTCGTATAAAGGCCGTAGCCTGAGAAGAAGAAAAATATTCCGACGAAGATGACGCCAAGCTCACTAAAGAACCCGATCGCACCGGCTGTTTCAGCAAGCTCCTGCGAAAGATGGTGGACGATTATCGCCACTGCGGCAAAGCCCTGGATCGCCTTGGACCTGTCAAGGGACAGGGGCTCATCCTGCCATTCGCGCAGTTTGGACGGCTTGATTCCGCTAAAGAGAAGCAGCGCAAGCGCAATGAGGATAATGTATGTCGGGATGTTGACTGACGTGATAGCCCTGAAGAATGATCCGGTAAAAGTAACGTTTGTTTTTTCAGTACTTCCTGAAGGATTTCCTTCCGACATCTTGAACGGACCTTCACCGACTGACATCTTGAAAGGTTCAGCGCCTTCAGGAGTTATTACGTCAGATGCAAGCTCTTCCGAAATCGTAATGGAGTTTATAATTCTTTCGGCAGTCTCATCAAATACCTTGCATTCCTCATCGGTGAACGGGACCACGCCATCC
>JAILIB010000188.1 GCA_024695505.1 Saccharofermentans sp. | reverse complement strand
ATGTGCATGCCCGGTGACCACGTAACAATCACCGCTGAGCTCATCACACCTATCGCTATGGAGCAGGGCCTCAAGTTCGCTATCCGTGAGGGTGGCCACACAGTAGGCGCTGGTACAGTTGCTACTATCATCGAGTAATCGCTACTATCATCGAGTAATCGATAAGCGGTTTACAAACTGACTTCCAAAGGGCTTCGGATTTCCGGAGCCCTTTTACTTTGCATGAATTTGAGAAGTCGCTGCGTGGGTGACGATTTTGAGGCGATGTAAAACGATTCATGAAATCTCTCACGAAAACCCGAAAAACGTGAGAAAAAACGCAAAAAACCTCGAAAATGCGAAAATCTCTCACGAAAATGGCAAAAACGTGAGAGTATTTGTGAATGACGGAAAAAGCAGGGAAGAAAAAAGGGCTCCCGTGTAGGGAGCCCTTGGTAATTGATCAGCTGTAAAGGATTACTCAGCCTGCTTGAGGTTTTCCTGCTGCTGTGCTGCTGCGAGAGCAGGTGCAACGTGACCGGAAGTGGCAGGAGCGGGAGGTACGACCTTTGCAGGTGCTTCAGCCTTGGCCTCAGCGGGAGCCGGAGCTGCAGGTGTAACGGAAGCGGATGCTGCGGCATTCTTTTCGGCTTCAGCCTTGAGAGCAGCTTCGAATCTTGCCTTCTCTTCAGCCTTCTGTGCAGCGATCCTTGCGCCTTCTTCAGCCTGCTCGGCTGCGATGCGTGCTTCTTCTTCAGCTTTTCTTGCAGCGAGGATTGCTTCCTCAGCTCTCTTGGCTGCGAGACGTGCCTTTTCGAGGGCTTCTTCTGCAGCCTTGCGAGCATCTTCCTCAGCCTTGATAGCAGCGAGACGCTCGTCTTCTTCGTTCTTCTTTCTCTCTGCGATGAGGGCTTCTTCCTCGGCCTTGCGTGCGAGAGCACTTGCTTCCTTGGCTTTCTGCTCAGCGTTTACAGATTCGACCTCGGCAGTGTGGACAGCGGCCTTTGCCTCTTCGACTGCTGCCTGGGCAGCTATGCGGGCCTTTTCCTCTGCCTGTCTTGCTGCAACCTTTGCGTCTTCCTCGGTCTTCTTAAGAGCTGCGAACTTGGCAGCTTCCTGAGCCTTCTGGTTTGCAAGGAGTGCTGCTTCCTCAGCCTTCTTGGCGAGTGCTCTTGCTTCTTCTGCCTGAGCAACAGCAGCCTTTGTTTCTTCGCTTGCCTTGAGGGCAGCGGCCTTTGACAATTCTTCGGACTTGAAAGCGGCAGCCTGGATCTCTTCGGCGCGTGTTACGGCAGCCTTTGAATCTTCAAGCTTCTTAGCTGCAGTCTTAGCAGCGAGAGCAGTACGCTCTTCTTCAGCCTTTGCCTTTGCGGCCATTGCCTGTGCACGCTCAGCGATAGCAGCTACGGAATTGAGAGGAGCTGCAGGAGCTTTCTTCTTTTCTTCTTCCTTCATTGCAGCCATAGCCTGTGCATGATTAACGGAAGCGGAGATAGGTCGCTTGATTGGGGGTTTGAGGGTGCTTCTCATGGTGCCCGTGTTATACGGATCATCAGACTTGGAGCCTCTCTCGGCATTCTTTCTTTCAGCTTCCATAGCCTTACGGGCTGCGATCTGGGCCTTTGCCGCGGCAGCTCTTTCACGAGCGAGCTGCTGTGCAGGAGACTGGTAAGGCTGTTCAGATGAAGAAGCCGGCTTGGAAGTGGACTGCGAATTATTTGTCATGCTTCCGGGTCTTCCGGCGCTTTCGTGGACCGGAGTGATGTTGGCGGCTGCGATGTTCGCAGGAGAAGGGCGAGCTGACGCGCCTTCGTGAGATCCGCCCGCGGTTGCACCACCAAGAGCAAGACCGCCGTTTCCTTCGTTCTTATCCTTGAAATATCCTAATATTCCACTCATTTCGACACTCCCCTAAATGTAAAAATGTAAACAAACTGTAAAGAAAGTTCTGTCACCTTAATTATACAAATGGAGGAAAGAATTTCAAGATAAAAAACACCGTTTTTTGACATTTACAAAAGTAAAAAATGTTTAGAAATACTTTACAGCGGGTTTAGCGAGGAGTAAAATCTGCTGGTCATCTGAAATTTAGTTATATTAAACTTTGAGTTTAGAATGGAGATGCTGGTGAATATCGGAGAAAAGATTAAAAATCTCAGATTAAAGAACGGTCTGACGCAGGAGGAACTTGCCGACAGATGCGAGCTTTCCAAGGGCTTCATCTCCCTTGTCGAGCACAATCAGACGTCCCCCTCGATAACGACCCTGGGCGATATCCTGGATGCGCTCGGAACCGACTTTGCGAAGTTCTTCAAAGAGGACGTTCCGGAACGCGTGGTCTTCGGCAAAAAAGACTATGCCGTAAAGACAGATAAGGAATTGAGGAACGAGATCACGTGGCTGATCCCGACAGCCCAGAAAAATGAGATGGAGCCGATCATGGTGACCATCGAACCGGGCGGATCGACTTATCCTGACAACCCGCACGAGGGAGAAGAGTTCGGTTTTGTAATCGAGGGAACGGTAACGGTCGTGATCGGAGATGACGAATATCAGGTGAAGAAGGGCGAGAGCTTTTACTTTACGTCAAACAAGCCGCACATGCTCGAAAACCGCGGAGCAAGACAGGCAAAGGCGATCTGGATCTCATCACCGCCGAGTTTTTGAGAGTTGGAGGGGAAATAAATGGCTTACAATCAGATACTTGAAGACGATACCGGTTCTGAGCACATCATTGAGATCAAGAACCTGAACAAGAGCTTTGACGGGACGAAGGTCCTCAAGGACATCACGTTCTATATCAGGAACAATGAGTTCATCACGCTCCTCGGTCCTTCGGGCTGCGGAAAGTCGACAACGCTCCGCATCATCGCAGGCTTTGAGACTGCTGATTCCGGCATCGTTAATTTCGAGGGCAAGGATCTCCTCAAGACTCCTGCGAACAAGAGAAACATCAACACCGTTTTCCAGAGATATGCGCTTTTCCCGCACCTCAACGTTTTCGACAACGTTGCGTTCGGCCTCAAGATAAAGAAGGTCGCAAAGCCGGAGATCAATGAGCGCGTAAAGAAGGCGCTTGAGACCGTCGGCCTTGCGGATTACGGCGAGAGGTACATTGACCAGCTGTCTGGCGGCCAGATGCAGAGAGTCGCCATTGCGAGAGCGATCGTCAACCGCCCCAGGATCCTGCTCCTCGACGAGCCTTTGGGCGCATTGGACCTCAAGATGAGAAAAGAGATGCAGCTTGAGCTTAAGAGCATGCAGAGGGAATTGGGCATCACTTTCGTTTACGTCACGCACGACCAGGAAGAGGCCCTCACGATGTCCGATACGATCATCGTCATGAAGGACGGCATCATCCAGCAGATCGGAACGCCCATCGATATCTACAACGAGCCCAAGAACGCTTATGTTGCTGACTTTATCGGCGAGTCCAACATCGTTGCGGGTACCATGAGCAAGGATCATGAGGTCACCCTCTCAGGCGGTATTACTTTCAAGTGCGTTGACCCGATGTTCAAGGAGTTTACCGAAGGCGTTAACAACATCGTTGACGTAGTCATAAGGCCTGAAGACTTTTATGTTGAGGAAGAGAAGGAAGGCCGCATCAACGGCACTGTCGAATCCATTGTTTTCAAGGGCGTCCACTATGAGATGCAGGTCAGGTCTGACGACGGCATCGTCTGGATGGTCCAAAACGTTGATCCCTGCAAGATCGGTCAGCGCGTCGGTCTTTATGTCGATCCCGATGACATCCAGATCATGAGAAGGTCTGAACTTTCACCCGATTTCGGTTCTTACGGCATCAAGAAGCCCGCTGAAAAAGCAGCGGAAGGCGAGACTGCAGCTCCGGTTTCGGAAGCTGCCAAATAGGAGAATGAGAAGTGGTTGCAGAACTTAAGTCAAAACTGAAGCTGATGCCTCTTCATGCGTTCGTGATGATCTTCGCGGCGGTGTTCTCCTTTGCCTCGATCTTCATCCCGATGTTTCAGCTTTACGTGCAGTACGTTCCCGTCAGGAACGACTCTCTTTTCACGCTGATACTGTCGCCCTATTACCACTCGAAGGTAAGGAGCGGCCCGATCGACCTTAATTTCCAGCATTTCGCGGCATGGGCATTCGTCGTGACGATCGTACTCGCCGTCGCTGCGCTCACGCTCTCGGTCTCATATCCTTTCTATGCGGAATCCAAGAGCAAGAAAAAGATCGGCTATTTCTCAGTCCTGGCGCTCTTCATCGCAAGAGGAGTTGCTCACGTGGTCACGCTCTCCAAGATGATCACCGAGGACATGATCAACAGCAACAACATGACTCCCGAGCGTCTTTACGTTGCTCAGGGCTTTACGGGAAACATCCTCACGATCGTGCTATTCATTGGTGCAGTCGCTGCGCTTTACGGCGGCCTGGGCCTCCGCATGAACTACAAGCTTTTCGCTTATCCTTACATCGTTTGGATCGTTCTTTTCACGATACTTCCTTTGATCCTCATCTTCTTCCGCGCCTTCTTTAAGCAGGCTGCGGGCGGCGGATACGAGTTCACGACTGCGGGATTCAAGATCCTTTTCGCGAACAAGACCGTAACCACGTCGTTCTACGGATTTAAGGTCACGCTTCAGGAGTATTTCTCGATCTTTTTGAGAAGCTTTGACTATGCGCTCTGGACCACGATCGGATGCCTGATCCTCGGATATCCGGTCGCATACATTCTTGCTTCACGCGCGAAAAAGGCACACTCCAACGGTTCAAGACTGCTGCTGTTGTTCGTTCTTCCGATGTGGATGAACACGATGCTCAGGACTTATGCCTGGAGAGCGTTTTTCGCTGAAACGGGAGTGCTCAACACCATGCTCCAGAGCATGCACCTGATAAATGAGCCGGTCCTGTTCCTCAAGAACGAGATCCTTGCAGACATCGTCACCAAGCTCGTCATGACTAACGACTTCCTGCCGTTCATGATCCTTCCGATCTACTCGGTACTTGTAAAGATCGACGGATCTCTGTCGGAGGCTTCGCTCGACCTTGGCGCTAACCGCGTGCAGACATTCACGAAGGTAATCTTCCCGCTGTCTTTCCCGGGTGTCATATCGGGAATCCAGATGGTGTTCATGCCTTCTTTGACCTACTACATGATCCCCGACATTCTCAATGAGGGTTCAAAGACGACCATCGGAAACACGGTCCAGAACTTCATCCTCAACGAGAGTTCGACATACAATCAGGCAGGAAACGTTCTGTCGCTCCTGCTCCTGATCTTCGTCCTCTTTACGATGGGGATATTACGCGGACAGGATAAGGACGCGGGAAGCGGAGGTATGGCATTATGAGATTCCTGAAAAGACTCGTTCCCGACATTTATCTCGCGCTGATACTGATATTCATTTATCTTCCGATCGTCGTTCTGATCGTGTTCTCGTTCAACTCGATGCCGAAGTCTTTCATCTGGAGCGGGTTCTCCCTGAGAAACTACGCAAGCCTTTTCTCGGGCTCTGACGGAACGGGCATCCTTGACTCGCTCCTCGAGACTTTGAAGGTTGCGGCGATCGCTTCCGTGGTATCAACGCTGATCGGTGTTATAAGCTCACTGGGAATCGCTTATCTCAATAAGAAGCTTCAGGGTCTCGTCATGGCTGCGACCTACGTGCCGAACGTAATGCCTGACCTCGTTACGGGCATCTCGTTCATGCTCCTGTTCTCCTTCCTCGGAGTACAGAAGAGCGAGTTCACGCTGATAATGGCTCACATAGCTCTCTGCGTGCCTTTCGCGATCCTTTCGATCAGCCCGAAGATCAGGCAGATGGACAAGAGCCTGACTGAGGCTGCGATGGACCTTGGCGCAACGGGTTTCCAGACCTTGAGGCTCGTTATAATTCCGGAGATCATGCCCGGAATACTGTCATCACTGATGCTGACGTTCACGCTTTCAGTCGATGACTACCTCATCAGCAATTTCAACGTCGACAGCTCGATCCAGACACTGCCGATGATGATCTACTCAATGGCCAAGCTCGGCGTCAACCCGAAGATGAATGCCCTTACGACGCTTATCTTCCTGGTCGTATTCATCCTCATGGTCCTGTCGAATCTGTCATCCTTCAAGAAGACAAATAACAATAAGGTTAAAAGATAAAGGAGTGTAAGAAGAAATGAACAAGACACTTAAGAAGATCCTGTCAGCGGTTACCATGACCGGACTCGTAGCAGCGATGGTCCTCTCCTTCGGCGCATGCTCGTCAAAGAAGAAGCTCATCATCTACAACTGGGGTGATTATATCGGAGAGAAGACCATCGATAAGTTCAAGGCACAGTTCCCTCAGTACGATGTCGTTTACAGGACTTTCGAGACGAACGAGACGATGTATCCGAACCTTTCAAACGGATACGACGTCATCATCCCTTCAGACTACATGGTCTGCCGTCTCATTGAGGAAGACAGGATCCAGCAGATCGACTGGACAAAGCTTCCCAACGTCGAAAAGAACATGGACTCCATGTTCCGCAAGGTTAAGTACTGCGAGGATCAGAAGATCTCCGATTCCGTTCTGCAGTATGCAGTTCCTTATCTGTACTGCACCGTAGGTCTTGTTTACGACGCAAACAAGATCAAGATCCCCGAGGGAACGACTGACCCGAAGGCCATCTGGGCTCCTCTTTTCGATGAGGCAAACGCAAACAAGGTCGGCATGTACGATTCAATGCGTGAGTCCATCGGCGTGGCACTCAACTATCTCGGATATTCCATCAACTCTATGGACGAGGCTCAGCTTAACAAAGCAAAGGAGCTCCTCATCAAGCAGAAGGCAAATCTCCACCCGACATACGGCGTAGACAACCTCAAGGACAAGCTCGCTTCCGGCGAGGTCTCATGTTCAGTTGCATGGTCCGGAGACCACATCAACACTCTCGACAGGCTCGAGGAACTCGGAAAGAGCGATGAGATCGACCTCAGGTTTGCGCTCCCCACGGACTCCAACTGGTCAGTAGACATGATGTGCGTTCCCACAAACTGCAAGAACTATCAGGGCGCAATGGATTTCATCAACTTCATGTATGATCCCCAGATCGCTTTGGAGAACTGCGAGTTTGTCGGCTATTCAACACCTAACACTGCTACAAGGGCAATGCTCGATCCCGAGGTAGCCAACAACAAGTACTACTATCCTGATGAAGCTACATTCAAGACACTTGAGTTCTACTACACATCCGACAAGATCGAAGAGAAGTACACCGAGATCTGGAATACGGTTAAGGCAAGCGCGTGACCCAAGCACGACGCCTGAAACATACATAAAAAGAGCTGCAGTGATGCAGCTCTTTTTTATGAAAGTCTGTTGTATTTGTAAGTTATGTCCGAGACCTTGCCGTTCGCGAAAAAGAAAGTCAGGTCGGTCGAGCCGGAAGTATATGTGACCGAATTTCCGTTGTCGGTGTATTGGCTGCCGTAGACTTTTATTACGTCATCGTGCGTGGCGCCAATGCCGATTCCCTCGGGCGTGACGGAATCCCTGCCTGACAGCACGATCCTGGTGATGATGTATTTGCCTTCGGAATTTGCTCTGGCATAAAGAACGAAACTCGAGAAAGTATAGCTTCTGACAATGACGTCCTGGCCTTTTTTATCCTGTTCGAAAGTGTCTGTGATCTCGCAGTTCTCGGTCAGCTTGGCAACTACCTCAGCAGCGTCTTCGCCGGGGAGGATCAGGATGTTCTGATATCTGAAAGAGTAGGAATTGCCGGGCTTCGGAGAAGTAGGGGCTGCGATCACGTCATCACCTGTGCCGGCCGTTACGGAAACGGACTCGGAAGGTGCGGTCTGCGTTGAAGACTCGGATGATGATTCGTCCGTGTTGATCGTGACAATGACGCCCGCCGTTTCGCCGTTTGACAGCGTTACGGAGGTTCCTTTTGCAGGCGCGGACGAATTGCAGGCTGCCGCGGTCAGCGTTAGTGCAAAGAAGAGTCCGGAAAGGGCTATATTGATAGCGTAGCGCTTACAGGCGCTGCGGATACGTTCGTTCATGACAGGATTCTTTACTGGGCCGCGAAGAAGGTCCCGATGTCATCCTGGTCGAGGATCCTCTCCAAGGTCTGGGATGCCGCACCATCGGCAATTACGCCGCAGATGCCGTTCTCAGTTACTTTCTTCATGGCGGTGATCTTGGTCATCATGCCGCCGGTGCCGAGCCATGAGCCTTTTCCGGTCGCAACGTCCACCATTTCGGGTGTAACTTTTTCAACATAGGAAATGCGCGTGGCTTTAGGGTTCTCGCGCGGATTGGAATCGTAAAGTCCGTCAACGTCTGACAGGATGATGAGCAGATCGGCCTTCGCAAGGCATGCGACATCGGCTGAAAGCGTGTCATTGTCTCCGAAAGTTCCGTTGTGCATGATCTCCGTCGTTGACACCGAGTCATTCTCGTTGATGACAGGTACGATCCCCATCTCGAGCAGTGTCTCAATGGTGTTGGTTACGTTTGCTCTGGTGAGTTTATCGGTGATGCCGTCTTTCGTAAGAAGGATCTGTCCGCAGCGGTATGAATACTCGGCAAAGCTCCTGGAATAGGCATTCATCAGTTCGCACTGGCCTACGGAAGCAATCGCCTGCTTCTCTCTTGTTGATTCGGGACGCTTCTTGAGTCCAAGATAGCCGATGCCGACACCGATGGCGCCGGAACTGACCAGAAGGACTTCCTTACCGCGGTTCATAAGATCGGCAATAGACCTGCAGAGCTTGTCTATACTTCCGAGGTTCATCTTGCCGTTATCGTAGGTCAGGGAAGATGTACCGACCTTGACTACTATTCTTTTCGCAAAATTGACTGCGATACGATCTCCGCCGTTAATGCTCAAATCCGAAAAACTCCTTGAATTTCTGCCTTGATCCGGCGCTCATATATACGCGCGCAAAATAAAGGCACAGTAAGAATACACTTTGATTATGTAAAAAGCAAGGCGCTGTGAAACGCGGGCCGTTAACCTTCGGGCTGATCAGGATTCTTGGTCGGTACAGGCGTAGGCCCGGGCGTAGGCGTAACATGGACCTTACACGGCTTATCTTCCTTAGGATAGAGGAAGCTGCCCTTTACGAAATAATCCGACTTAACGGTCTTGGCGTCCTTACATTCAGCGTTAGGATACATGCCTGACTTGGTGCAGTAGCTTACCTTGACAACGTTTGCGGGTTTCTTGAAGCTGGATGCGGCAAGATCCTTGTGAATGTTCTGCATGCAGTATTCCCAGATCCTTCCGGCATTGTAGAAGTCCGTCTTGGGTATCGTCGTCTGTTTCAGACGGTTGTCGTATCCGTACCAGACGGCTGCTGAATAGTACGTCGTGAAACCGCAGAACCACTTGTCGTTGTTGTCTGAGGTCGTTCCCGTCTTGCCTGCCGCATCGATCTGCTTGCCCTTGGAATTCTTGATCTGACCGCCGTATTTACGGATCCAGCCGGAAGTTACGACGTCTTTCAGGATATCGGTAAGCAGGAAGCAGGATTCCTTGGAATATACGCGGTACTTGATGGGCTTTGCCTCGATCACGAGCTTTCCTTCGGAGTCAAGAACCTTTGTGTAAGCGTAAGGAGCCGTGTAAGTTCCGCCGGAGGCAAAGGTCGCATATGCCGCGGCCATTTCCAGAGTCGTCATGCCCTTGGAGAAACCGCCTACCGACTGTGAAGGATAAGCGCCTTCGGAGGTGCGGTCGATTCCGACCTGTTTGAGATACCAGAGGGCCGTCTGACCGCCGACTTTAGTCCAGACTTCGGCCGCTATAGTGTTGCGCGACTTGGAAAGAGCCTGACGTATCGTCATCTGGCCTGCGTAGTTACGTTCGTAGTTAACGGGCCAGGCTTTCTTCGGATTGTTCGGGTCAAGATAGACTTTGCGGTCATTGACTATCGTTCCCGGAGCGATCAGTCCGAGCTCGATCGCGGGACCGTAGTCGATCAGAGGTTTTATTGAAGAACCGGGGTTTCTGTAAGTGGAGACCGCACGGTTGAGAGTCAGGTTCATTGTTTTTTCGCCGTAACCGCCGGCCATAGCCGCGATCGCTCCGGTCTTGACGTTTATTACGACACAGGAGCCGTTTGGTTTTTCAGGATAGGCGGCCAGCTTCGACGGTTTCGTCTGGAACAGGCTCTGCTTCTTGAATGCATCATCCAGAACGTTCTGGACCGGCTTTTCCATAGTTGAATAAATGTGATAGCCGCGGTTATAAACGAGCGAAGATGCAAGGTTCTTGGAGATTCCGCGGGCCTTGGCCAGGTCTGAAATAACCTCGGAGATAACATACTCCGTAAAATAAGAATTGATCGTGGCGGATTTTGTATTGCGTGACTTGAAAACGATCTCGGTATTGAGAGCTTCCCGGTATTCCTCTTCTGTGATCTTGTTCTGATCGCGCATCATACCGAGGATGATCCTCATACGGCGGAGAGCGTTTCTGCGGCCTGTCTCACGGAGCGGATTGTAATATGAAGGGCTCTTAGGAAGGCCTGCGATGAGAGCGCATTCAGGGAGAGTCAGATCCCTTGCGTCTTTGCCGAAATAGTTCTGGGCTGCAGCCTGGATGCCGACGTAATTGTTGCCCATCGGAGCGAGATTGATGTAAAGCTCAAGGATCTCATCCTTGCTCAAGTCCTGTTCAAGGGACATTGCGGAGAACCATTCCTGAACCTTACGGGAAGTTGAGTGCTCGTCCTGTCCGCTTATCAGCTTGACTGTCTGCTGGGTAATGGTGGAACCGCCGTATGTGGCTTTTCCTCCGTGAGCGATGGCCGAAAGAACGGCACTGCCGATACGCTTGAGGTCGATGCCGGAATGCGAATAGAAACGCTCATCCTCAACTGCGATTATCGCTTCATCGATATAAGTATGTCTGACATCGCTGTAGGATACATAGACACGGTCTATGTTTTCACTTCCCGTAAGCTTTGCCATAACGTTTCCGTCACTATCATAAACGAAGGAAGTCTGAGATTCTTCTGCGGAGGTCAGGTCACCGATGGACAGGGGCTTCGTGGTGGAAGCGTAGCCTAATAGCATTCCTGCGCCAAAACCGCCGAAAACGAAGCAGATGCAAAGAACAAAGACGATAACGATCCTTACGACGTCCCAAATGAAACTGCCCGCCTCGCGGATCCAGCTGCGCGAAAAGCCCGCCTGTGTAGGCTTGCCCTTTAGTCTGTGTCTGAGTTCATCGGCCAGAGCGCTGTTCTCAGGCTTGACCGGTTTGGTAGATCTCTTTTTGTCGTTAGCTGCAGCCATGCAGTCCTCCTTGGAATTCTCCATATTTTACCACGAGTTCGATATAATTAAATTTAAAATGTATGGCAAAAGGAGGGCACGCTTTGGCAGAGGCGTTTGACGCAGTAATTACGGGCCTTGACGAGGCAGGACGCGGGATAGGGAAGATGCCTTCGGGCAAGACCTTCTTCTGCGAGGGCGTTTTCCCGGGTGAAAAGATCACCTGCCGTGAAACCTCTTCTTCGGCAAGGTTTTCCGTATGCGAGGCCGTCAGCGTGATCACTTCCTCGCCGTCGAGGTTATCTCCATTTGCCCCCGGAAAGCCCATTTGCGGAGGACTTCCTCTCGCAGCTCTCGCATATCCCGCGCAGCTTGATTTCAAAGCGTCGAGAGTCAGGGAATGTCTTGAACGCATAGGGCATTTTGATAATGAACTCCTGGACAGCGTCATGCAGCCGATAGCTGCCTGTGAACCGCCTGTGCGCTACAGAAACCACATGCAGTATGCCATTTCGGGAGGCCGGGTTGGCCTTCTGGCTTCGCAGTCACATGAGCTCGCCGATTACGACGGCGAAAAGATCGAATATGAGGTATTCTCGCGGCTTCGCGGAGCGCTCGAAAAGTGCTTTGAAAGGGCGCCGACCAATCTTTTCGAAGGCCTTGTCCTCAGGGCCTCAAGGAGGACAAATGAGGTCTTGGCGGAGTTCGTCAGCGGGAGCACCGCGCCGCATGAGATCGTTATCAGAGACTGCGCTTCGTTTATTGAAGACGCAGGCATCAGGACTGCATTCGAAGAAGTCTGCAAAGAAGCAGGGTATAAGCTTAACGGAATCCTCCTGAGGATCAGTCCGGACAAGGCTTCGAGGCGCACCAGAGGCGGTACCAGAGTGACACTTTGCGGAACCGACTGCTACGATGAGATCTTCTGCGGCAGACGGATGAGAGTTAAGGCCGGATCGTTCTTCCAGGTCAACACCGAACAGGCCGAAAAGCTTGCTGAACTTGCATCAGAGGGTTGTTCTGAAGCATCAGTAATCTATGATCTGTACTGTGGATGCGGTACTTTGGGGGTCGGGATCAAGAAGCCGGGACAGAAGATATTCGGAATAGAGACAGTGCCCGAAGCCGTGGAATCGGCCAAGATCAACCGTTCTCTGGCATTTCCGGACGGCGGCGCAGATGAGTGTTCCTACATTTGCAAGGATGTTCTTAAGGCTGATATCAAGTCACTGATAAAGAGCGGAAAACTCGAGGAACCTGACGTGATAATCGTGGATCCGCCAAGGAAGGGCATGGATCCCGGCGTGATAAACAGGATAACGGAGATCGCTCCAAAGAACGTGGTCTATGTGTCCTGCGACCCCGCAACACTTGCGAGGGACTTAAAGATCTTC
>JAILIB010000171.1 GCA_024695505.1 Saccharofermentans sp. | reverse complement strand
GGAATTGGGTCTTGAACTTAATGAAGACAACATGGGAAACATAAAGGAACTCATCGACAAATGCATCGAGGATCCTTCTTTCAAGGACGGACGTGACAAGGCCCGCTCCGAGACATGGGTACACATCGGTGAAGGCGCAGTGAGATCTGTTGATTTTGTTTTGAAGAAATACGATGAAGTGGTAAAGAAAGCTTCAGAAGAGAAAGCCGTTTCCGAAAAAGGCAAAGCCAAATCAAAGAAACCCGTTTCAAAGCGTAAAGAGAGTAAAAAGAGCGAAAAGAAATGACCTTCATTTCCGTTCTCTACACGCTGATAATAACGCCTCTCGAACTCCTGTTTGAAGTTATCTTCTCGATTGCGAACAGGCTTATCGGAAACGCCGGGTTGTCGATAATATTCTTAAGCCTCGCCGTAAACTTCCTCGTACTCCCTCTCTACAAAAGAGCAGATGAACTCCAGGCAGAAGAACGTGACATTCAGGCTAAAATGGCTTACAGGCTTAAACGCACGAAGGAGACCTTCAAAGGTGACGAGCGCTTCTTTATGGTCCAGGAGTATTACCGCATAAACCACTACAAGCCCGTTTATGCATTGAAGAGTTCTGTTTCAGTATTGCTTCAGATACCGTTTTTCATCGCTGCATACAATCTCCTGTCAGGCATGCAGGGCCTTCAGGGAATGAGATTCGGCTTTATCGCCGATCTCGGCAGGGAAGACGCGATGTTCATGATCGGGAACTTCCCGGTTAACGTCCTTCCCATCCTGATGACAATCATCAACGTGGTATCTGGAATAATCTACACCAAAGGTCATCCTATAAAGGAAAAGGTCCAGGTTTATGGCTTAGCAGCGGTATTCCTTATACTGCTCTACCGTTCACCTTCAGGACTTGTCTTCTACTGGCTCCTGAACAACGTGTTCTCACTCGTGAAGAACGTCTTCTACAAGCTTAAGGACCCAAAGAAGGCTTTAAACATCGTCCTCGCAATTGCGGGTCTTGCTGTAATCGTTTCAACTCTGATAAGGGCTGACCTTGACGCAAGGCAGAAAGTGCTTCTTTCGGCAGGAGGATTACTCCTGGCACTTCCGCTGATAACAGGTTTCATCAGGAAAAAGGAAGATCAAAAACCGGTTAAAAAGAACACGGGAGCGTTTGTTACCGGAACCATACTCATGGCTCTGTTCACCGGTCTTCTTATTCCTTCGACCGTAATGGATGCGTCTGCATTGGAGTTCGTTGATTTTGTCCAACAGACTAACCCCGTATATTACGTTATCAACGCAGTGATCCTGGCCTTTGGCAGCTGGGTCTTGTGGGGCGGAGTCTTCTATTTCTTCATGAGCGACAAGACAAAAGCATTGTTCAGCAGAGCCATATGGATAATTTGCGGCGTTGCGATAGCTGACTACATGCTGTTCGGAACAAAGCTCGGAACGCTGTCATCGACTTTGCAGTATGTTGTTTCACCGTCTTTTGAACTTTCCGAGCACCTGGTCAATCTGCTCGTGATAACCGTTATCATTGTTGTTTTCAGTTTCCTTTATGACAAGATCGGAAATTTGGTGAAATACGTTTTGATCATCGGAATATTGGCTGCGTTTTTCATCGGATTCATGAATTCGAGCAGCGTAGCCGGTACATATACGGGCTACTGGCTGTTTTCAAAGCCTCCTACGGAGCTGCTTTCGATACCTTTGAGCAAGAGCGGCAAGAATGTCATCGTAATTTTCCTCGACCGTGCGATGGGAACACAGGTGCCGTACATCATTAATGAGAAACCGGAGCTTAAAGAAAAATTCGAAGGCTTTACGTATTACCCCAACACCATATCCTACGGGCCTTCCACTCTTGTCGGATCTCCTGCATTGTACGGCGGTTATGAATACACGCCTGCGAACATCAATGCAGATAAAACGAAGACATTGATAGATACGCAGAATGAAGCACTGAAGGTAATGCCGGTACTCTTTTACAATAACGGTTATACCATAACCGTAAATGACCCTGCATATGCCAACTATAAGGTCAATTCGGATATATCCGTATATGACGATTATCCTGATTTTCACTGTTATACGACAACAAATACCCTGCAATACTATAACTGGGACAAGAGCAGCGACAGATCGGAAAGCGTAATAACAAGGGTAAATGATATCCGTAACCGCAATTTCTTTATCTTCTCGATGATGAAGATCTCACCGGTCATTTTGCAGGAAACGATCTATGATGGCGGAATGTATAATGAAGCCGTTTCGGCTGCCGGCAATGGAGACCGTTCTTCAGGAGCATTTTCGATCGTTCAGACTAATGACGGTATTTCAAAGTGCAAGGGATACAGCCTGTATTTCCTCAATTCATATGCGACGGTCAATAATCTTGATAAGATGACCGTAATCAGTGACAGCAAGCAAGATACGTTCCTCATGATGTATAACGACATGCCGCACTGGCCCTGTGTCTTACAGGAACCGGAATATGTTCCTTCAGCCAATATCGATAACACGAATTACGATGTTGACATGGTTAAACGCTATACGGTAAACGGCGTAACCATGAAAATGGAAAACTATCTGCAGGCATCTCACTATCACGTGAACATGGCAACGTTCATAAAGTTCGGCGAGTGGTTTGACTATCTGCGTGCCAACGGAGTCTATGACAATACCCGTATCATATTGGTTGGCGATCACGGGCGTGATCTCGGTCAGTTTGACATTACATGCAATAACCGTGACATGGAGTTGTTCATGCCTCTTTTAATGGTTAAGGATTTCAATGCCAAAGGTTTTACTGTCAATGAAGACTTTATGACCAACGGTGATACGCCTGCTCTTGCAACTGCAGGGATCATCAAGGATCCCGTGAATCCTTTTACCGGCAAACCCATAAATTCTGACGGAAAAAGCGGTCCGCAAACGGTATTGCATCCGAATGACTGGGATCCTTCCGGAGGCCATTTGACAGGTTTCCCCGCAGGTGATCTGTACACACTCTACGGCAAAGATCCGCACATTGCGGAAAACTGGAAGTATGCCGGAAGAGGATAAAAGGATTACAGTTTCCGCGCATATATAAACTATTCATGAGAATTGCGCGTATATCTGAACAAACCGCCTTTGCCGTGATATTATTGTCCCGTATGTGATTTCGCGAGGGAGGGTGTTTATATGCGCGAAAAATGGTCATCAAGATCAGCTTTTATCCTGGCAGCAATAGGTTCTGCCGTTGGTT
>JAILIB010000152.1 GCA_024695505.1 Saccharofermentans sp. | reverse complement strand
ATGATTACCGAGGAGTTTCAAAAACACGTCCTGAACTATGTCTTCAGCATCGTGTTTGGAACCCGAATAATAAACGGCGAACCTGTAAAGATCATCAGAATAAGCATCAAATAATCTGACTACATCTTCGTTTTTCAAAATCCTTTGCCTCCGGTGTTATTTGAGATCTCACCTATATAACGATTCAAATCATGGTTTTCTTACAGGAGTATATAATAATTTTATAATCGATAATAATTCCGCTTATACATCAAAACGTGTGCGAAAAATGATATTATTCTTTCAAGGGGGTAACAGCCATGGGAGATCTTGATAAGCTTCGCAGCGAGATTGATGCAATCGACCGTGATATCCTTAACGCCTTCGAGAGAAGGACAGCGGTCGCACGTCAGATCGGTAACGTGAAACGCGCCTCCGGCAAGGCTGTCGTTGACAGTGCGCGTGAGGAAGAGTTGTTCGCAAAGCTCAAAAAAGCCGCAGGCTTTGAGAGCAGACCTTATGTAGAGGACCTTTACCGCGAGCTCTTAAGACTTTCAAAGATCCACCAGAATAAGCCCGCCTTCGGCGTGTTAGGCCGTACGCTGGGACACACATATTCCCCTGAGATCCATAATCTTCTTGATCCTTCCTACACATATTCGGTTATCGAGAGGGAACCGACTGAGCTTGACGAGCTGTTCGAAGGGCACGTTTTCAACGGCTTCAACGTAACCATCCCTTATAAGAAGGAAGCTGCCGCGCGCTGTGACGAGCTCGATGAAGCGGCTCAGGAGACGGGAAGCGTTAACACGGTCGTTTTCGGAAGCGACGGAAAGACTTACGGCTACAACACCGATTACTTTGGATTTATCTATATGGTAAACCGCAAGGGCATCGAGATCGCAGGCAAGGACGTACTGGTCCTCGGAACGGGCGGTGCCGCAGCTGCGGTCAATTATGCGCTTAAGACGCTTGGTGCGGCCAATATCCTGTCATGCGGACGCACTTCTGAGATCAATTACGATAATGTCTATGACATGGCATGCAACGTCCAGGTCATCGTAAATACCACACCGGTCGGAATGTATCCCAATGTCAACGAGAGACTTATCGACCTTTCTGGCTTCCCGAGGCTCGAGGCGTGCTGCGACCTCATCTACAACCCGTCCCGCACGAGGTTCCTGCAGGATGCCGAGGACTTAGGACTTAAGTTCTGCGGCGGGCTTTCGATGCTCGTGGCTCAGGCATACAAGGCATCAATGCTCTTCAGAGGAGATACGGAAGCTGCAGCGAAGCTCGGATTTGAGAAGAATGAGACAATCGAGCAGATAATCAGGACGCTTAAGCTCAAGATGAGGAACATCACCCTCATCGGAATGCCGGGATGCGGCAAGACCACGATGGCCAAGCGCATCTCCGCGATCACGGGCAGAAAGCTCGTAGATCTCGATTATGCATACAGGGATAAGTTTGGAATGACATCCGCCGAGGCGATCTCGGGATTGGGTGAAGATGCTTTCCGCGACAACGAGTGCGAAGTGGCAGCCGAGATCCTTCCCCAAAGCGGTCTCGTCATCTCCTGCGGAGGCGGCATTGTCACCCGCCCCGAGAATAAATTCTTTGTAAGATGCAATTCCTATGTCATCTATCTTGAAAGACCCTTGGAGACACTGTCTGACCACAACCGTCCCGTATCCATACAGCACGGCGTTGAGAAGCTTTTCAGCCAGCGCAGGGAAAAGTATGAGACATGGTGTGATTACAGGCTTAAACTGGATACCTATCCTGACAAGCAGTCCTATATTGACAACGGACCGCTTGAGGCAATGAAGCTTTTGGAAAAGATAGAGAACTAAGCATGAAGATACTTGTATTGAACGGACCAAATCTTAATATGCTCGGGATTAGAGAACCGGGCATCTACGGCAGCTCGACCTATGACGACCTTGTTGCCGGGATCGTTAAGCACTGCGGCGAAAAGGGTGTGGACGTTGTCTGCAGCCAGAGCAATCACGAGGGTGAACTCGTTGACATGATCCAGCAGGCTTATTTCGACAAGGTTGACGGAATAGTTATCAATCCGGGCGCATATACCCACACTTCTGTCGCGATCCTCGACGCGCTCAAGGCAGTGTCGATCCCCGCGATCGAGGTCCATATCTCGCAGGTCTCCGAAAGAGAGCCGTTCAGACAGATCTCCTACGTATCTTACTATTGTTTCAAGACGATAATGGGAAAAGGTTTTGACGGATATACCGAAGCGATAGATCTTCTTATAGATAATTACGGGACTTCGAGCAAGTCCTGAAGTTCTTTGTAACTTCCCGCGAAATGATCGACTTTGCAGCCTTTCAGGTCTTCCGGGAAGATGCCGTCATATGCGAAGAGCACAGAGTCCATGCCGATGCTATTGGCGCCTTTGATGTCCGATGACAAACGGTCTCCGATCATGAGGTAGTTTGAAACGTCGTGATCGCCAACCTTTTCAAAGATCTTCTCAAAGAAAGCGGGATCAGGCTTTGATGCGCCCAATGCCTCGCTGATGAATATTCCGTCTGCATACTGCGCAAGCCCCGAGGCGTTTATCCTTCCCATGACGGTGAAGATCGGCCCATTGGTTGCAATATAGACCGGATACTTTTTGGAGTCATGAAGGACCTTCAGGAAGTCTTCTGCGCCCGGAAGCCAGTCGTTGCGCTTTGCGAGATTGTTTATGAACATCTCATTGAGCCTGACAGGATCTGCGCCCCATTCTTCCGCGAACTCACTGAAACGTCCGTCCAGGAGCTGCTGCCTGTTGATAAGGCCTTTTTCGAGCCTTTTCCAGAATTCGTCATTTATGTGGCTGTAGCGGACATAATCGTCTTCGGTGTATGTAAGGCCCAGAATGTCCATGATCTCTTTAAACGCATATTTTTCGGACTTCTTGAAGTTAAGAAGCGTCATGTCCATATCGAGCAGCAGATACTTGTAGTTCTTGTCCATGGGAGAATTCTACATCAATATGTGATAGAATTCTCGAAGAATTATTAGAAGATCAATACCGGAGGCACTACATGGCTTCAAATTTCTGCCGTAACTGCGGCTCTAGGCTGACAGAAGGAAAACCGTTCTGCGGTAATTGCGGGACCAGGGTCATCGTTCGTGACGCTGTTACCGTCAAGCCTGAATCTCCTGCTATGCCTCAGCCTCTGCAGACTCTTGTTACATATCACCCGGAAAACCCCGTTCCTGCGGAAGAGCTTCCGGCCCAGGCGCTCCAGCCTGTTGCTGAAGTTCCTGCCGTTCCCGCGGCCCCTGCGGAAGAACCTGTTCAGGCGGCAGAGATCCTGCCCGCACAG
>JAILIB010000142.1 GCA_024695505.1 Saccharofermentans sp. | reverse complement strand
AAATATTATGACTGAATTTAATCAAGGGGACATAATTAAGATTAGCGGATTTAAAAAGCAGTTATTTGTAATTGTTAGTAAAAATGCATTTATAAGAGCAACGGGTATATTTCATGTATGTCCAATGATTTCAGGGATTCCGGCAGGACCAATACATCTGGAGGTTAAAGGTAAAAATGGTGAGTCGGGCACGGTAATCTGTGAGCAGATAAAGGCCATTGACCCCAAGGCAAGGGGATGTAACCGAGTTGATCTGCTTTCATATGAAAACATAATGAATGTTTCCGATGCTGTTCAGGGAATATTTGAGTATGACTAAACAAGTTATTCCGGCACTTTGATAGAAAAATGCGGATATCCGCAAAAAAACATGAATGTCATTGGCATAGAGCAATTCCTTCTGAATGAAGATCTATTGAAATAAGATATCGATCATGTTGTTAAAAGGCATTTACATCTGTGTATCGATAGATGATAAAGAAGTCATAAAAGTATTGTTCTCTGACGTTTTCACAGGAGAGCCATGCTTCAGATAATACGGATGGAAACAGAAAGGGGAAAAATGGTATCGATTATCAGTTTTATTCTATGTTTGATTACCCCTTAAAGAGAACGCCGACATCGGACAGACTGCTTGCAGATTCAGAACTTCGTTATCCGTATGAAGAGTCAAAGACGCTGATGCATGTTTTTGACGGTTTTGATGATAAGGATCTGATTCCGGAACTGCTGAACGGTATGTATGCTGAACTTCCGGAAAAGAAGCCGAAAAAAGCCAAATGAGAAAGTAAGCTTTTCTTACAACAATACCTCTTTTGGCATCTTTGAAGATTCATCAAATTTGTTATTATTTCCCCGAACAGGTAAAAACAATTGCAAGATATGTTTTAAAGCGAGGTATTAAGTAATGAAACGGTTGACGATAGTTTCTGCAGTTCTCTGTCTGTCACTCTTGGCTTCAGGCTGCACCACAAAAGCGAAAACGCTGACAAGCGAGACACATGCTCCGGCGAACGGCACCGCTATGTCTGAAGCCCAAAACAGTCAGGCTGTAAACGGACAGCACGATGTCAAAGTCGAGGACCTTTCCAAGGATAATTACACGGACAGTAACAATGACACTTATACCAGTGTTTATCCCAAGCTTATCGTTGACGGCAAGGAAGCAGCTGAGATCAATGAGTCGCTTAGAGACTACATCAAAAAGACGTATCCTATCAAGGTTGAGACGGAATACGGAATTACTGAAGGATTTGAGACCAGCTACAAGTGGGCCGTTAAAGGCAACATCGTATCGATTGTGATCCACGTAAGCGGCATATGTTCAGACTACTTTACCAATGAGGCGTTCAATTACGATCTTGATACATTAAAGCCCTTAGACGACAGCGAAGTCGTAAAGCGTCTCGGTATGACCGATGAAGCGTTTTTCGGCAAGACATCAGACATCTTGAAGAAAGAATGTAAAGACATTGGAGATTATGATCTCGATAAGACGCTCGCATCGGTCAATTATGACAATATCACGCCGTTCATTACTTCTGACGGAAAAACCGGTGTTGTTGCGGGTATCTATTATGCTGCCGATTCGCAGTTCGGAGGAATGGTGAGCGTAAGGGGCTTCAACCTTGAGACTGGGGAGCGTGTGTGATCATCCGCTGTGTTTGACGGAATAATGATCTGAAACCCTATTCTTTTTTCAGCCTGCCGAGCTTCTTGGCGGTATATTCTTCTATCTGCTTTCTCAAACGGCCCAGCTGTTTCTTGTGCACGCAGAGCTTTTCCGTGCAGTTGGCGCATTCAAGATATCTGTTCGTGTTCTCTGAGAAACGCTCGGGAAACTTATAGAATGTGATCTCCCATCTGACGAGCAGCGCTACTGCCAGGAACAGAAGGCTCCATGTAAATAAGCCTCTGATAAAGAACAAAGGAGTAAACATCATCGCGTAATCCCAGTTGTATATTCTGCAGGAACCGCAGCACTTGTTCTTCAGTAGCCAGGATTGGAACGGGCAGAAGAAAAGTATGCATATCATGTCGCATACGGAATACGCGACACAGAGCAGGAACATAATGCCCTTGTCAAAGATATCGAGCATGTAAAGCGCGCCGAAAACAGCATTGAAGACCACCCATATCAGCGCGACGAGGATCGTGGCATTGTTATCGGCGATCTTTATTTCCGTTCTTCCAGACTTTATGTAGTTCCGCTTAAACTGTTTCTGACAACCGGGGCTCTCATATTTCGAAGGAAAGAACCTGAAGATCATCTCCACGGCAAATATGATCCAGATGAGCAGGGAAACTGCGGTCTGCCTGCCAATGCCGGGTTCAGGGAATTCATGGACGCCGGCGCGGTAAAGAATGTATTCGATCAGGAGCAAAATGAAAAGGACTGACCTGTAGACCAGCCTGAAATAGTGGATCGTACTGATTATCGAAATCTTCTGCCGTCTCTTTTTCCCATCCATAAATGAGATTATATCACCTGTTTTAATGTGCAGGAAAAGCAGCTGACAACCGGGCAGGGAATACCGAAAATTGAATAATATGTTGTTGAAAAATAAAAAATAAATTATATTTATACGTGGAATAAATTTATGGATTAGGGAAAGGTTAAAGACATGGCAGTATTATGCAAAAGCTGTGCAGGCAGGCTTATATTCAATCCGGCATCTCAAAAGCTGGAGTGCAAAGCCTGCGGCAGTTCATACAGACCTGAAGATGTTGAAGACATCTATGCTCCCAAAGATTCAAAGTACTATGACACCAGGGTTTATACCTGCGGCCATTGCGGAGCCGAGATCATCACGAGCGATACGGAAACCTCGACTTTTTGCGTATATTGCGGCAACCCCGCGATAGTATTCAGCAGGATCTCCCGCGAGTACAGACCGGACGGCCTTATACCGTTTAAGATCACCAAAGAGGAAGCTATCAGCAGGATCAGGGAAAAATTCCTGAAGAATCCGATAGTTCCCAAGGAGATCGCAGCAAAATGCAAGCCTGAGAACATACGCGGCATTTATGTTCCTTACTGGGTCATCAATGCTGATTTTACAGAAGCGGACTATATAAGCGGTGAGGTTACGCATGGCAAGCAGACTTACACAGAGTATTTCTCAAGAGCCTGCGAGACCAGGATACGGAATCTTCCCATAGACGGCTCGCGTATATTAAGCGATGACACCAGCTTAAAACTCGAGCCTTTCTTCCTGGAAGATTCAAAAGACTTCGACGAGGATTATCTGAACGGGTTCTATTCAAACACGTCAGATCTGAGATATTATGACCTTCGCGAAGCTGCCAAAGAAAGATGCCACAAGCTCGTTGCCGAGGAAGTTGTAAAATCCATTCCGCCAAAGGCCAATAAGGTAAAGATCAGGGAATCCATCTATTGGATCGATATTGATGACGATCCGATCTACATGATGATGCCGGTATGGTTCTTTACCTTCATGCACGAAGGAAAGCCCTACACTATCCTGGTAAACGGACAGACCGGAAAAGTCGTAGGAACCATGCCATGGCAGAATAAACGCGTTTTGGCAATAGCGTGTACGGTATTCGTTCTGGTATCAGCCTTTCTCTCTGTCTTTTTCATTGCAACAAAGGACGGCTGGATCAATAATGTCGGGACGCTGTATTTTTACGCTTTCGCACTGCTCATTGCGTTCGGCATGTTTGTATTCACCAAAGGGATAACAGGTCTCAGGCGCGTGTTCCAAAACCTGAGGCTTACCCAGTCCGCAGACATCTTCCACTATGTTAAGAAAAGGCAGGAGTGACAGTATGAACGATTTCCCGATTGTACAATATGCTTTGGTTGCTGTGATAACTCTCGGCTTTACGAGTCTTTCTTATTCAATATTCATCACATATCTGATACTCAAGAGATTCAACGATTTCGGTGACTCTTCATGTAAGCTCGGTGAATATGCGCCAAAAGGTCCCGGGTATACCCGTATGGTCGATAATGTTCCTGTAAACGAGAAGTACTTTCTGCAAGCCGATTATGGCGTGGATCCGTACAGCACCAGAAAGCACAGCATTCCTGAAGTTCTTCTTAAGAACATGAAAAAAGAAGATATGGACAATGATATAATCTGATTGCTGTGAAAAAGTCTGCTTACTTCATCATTCAAGTACTCTGGTCGATCGTTCTTTCGACGGTCATCTGGTTCTTTACGCTTATGAATGCCAGTTTTGACTTCTATGGAAACAGCGACAACTCGCTTTCGGGCATGATCATCTTCTTCGGAGGTGCGGTCTATCTTGTCCTGACGATCGTTCAGATAGTTGTCGGTGCATTTAAAGTCAAGGACTGGCACTGGTGGGTCATCCTGATATCGCTGGTGATCGCGGGAGCGATGGCGTTCCTGGGCATTTTTGTCGTGGTTTACGGCACTGAATTTTTGCATAAGACTTTTGGCGTCACGTTCTAGATCCGGTAATGGGCAGAAACAAAAAGGAAAAACAATCCGCGGATTCACTTTCAATAGGAAAGAAGCTTTTCCTGATCCTGCTTCTTTCCTTTTCTCTTGTCGCTACCGGAATTTTCGCGGCTTTTTCTTTCGGTAACGCGGTTGCACTCGTTTTCGCAGTGCCCGCGGGTATTCTGGCTTTTGTTTCGCTCTTTATTCTTCTGAAATATTATGAGATCGAGGGAAAAGGGAAGACAACAAAGACGGTAAGGTGGTACATAGACAAGTTTATTGCAGGTTCGGTACCTATATTGGTGATCGCTGCTCTCGTGATGATAGTCTTGTATTCCGAGGAAGACAACGCCGTGCTTTATGTTACTGGCTTTCTTATATTTCCCGTATTGAGCATTGTAATATCGCCCAATGCGGCTCTGTATTCGCTTAAGGATATGAAGGGCTGGAAGAAGATCTTTTACGGTAAGGGCAATCTTGAGAAATTCAAGGACAATAAGGATTTTTACAAGGTAAAAACGCCGCTCTCCTATGAAAGAAAGATCTATCGGGCCGTGGTAAAAGACCAGTTCCTGAACGTAGCGACCGTTGTGGTCATAATGTTCCTGATCTCTGTGATAACCATACTCGCGATGATGCGTGGCGTACCGGGCGGAGTTTCTCCGGGCAATCTGATCGAAGCGGTAATATACGTGAGAGCCAGGAGGTCAATGGGATTCATGTTTTTCATGCTTTTGTTCATAGCGGTATTCGGTTTCCCTATATTCGTCTGGTACGTAACGAATGCGGTTTCAAAGCTGAGGATCATCTCGAAACATGAATACATTGCGTATCATGCGGTTGTTGAAAGCGTTAACGGATATGTGATGCGGATCGACAGTGACGGAAGGAAATACAAGTATGATTACTGCACTCTGATCGGTATGAAGGCAAAACAGGTCAAAAAAACTCCTGCGACGCTTGTATTCATTCCGGATGACGTGCTGATGTTTCCGGATAAGCAGACATAGTCCTAAGGAGGATCAAAGACATGGAAAATCACTATCCGAAAGGAACGGCAGCGTTCTGGTGGCTCGGACAGATGGGACTATTGCTTAAGCTTGGTGATACAAAAGTCTGCATAGATTATTTCGCAACGGATGTTGATGGACGCATGACTCCCGTTCCGGTAGACCCCGAAGATCTAACCGGCATTGACGTTTTCATAGGAAGTCATGACCACATGGATCATATAGATCACGACGCCTGGAAGATATGGTCTAAGAATAATCCTCAGGCGAAGTTTGTTTTCCCGAGGAAACATATGGCCGCTGTATTGGAAGACGGAGTTGATATCGGTAACGCGGTCGGATTAAACGATGGCGAGTCTGCCGTGATAAAGGATGTAACGATACATGCCATCGCAGCAAGTCATGAATTCCTTGACAGGGACGATGAAACAGGCCTTTATCCTTATCTTCAATACATCATAGAAGGCAATGGAATAAGGCTCCACCACGCAGGCGATACTCTCAGGTATGAGGGGATGCTGCATAAGATAACTCAGTTCGGGGATATAGACATCCAGATGCTGCCCATAAACGGACGTGACGCCAAGAGATACCGCCAGAACTGGATAGGTAACATGACCTGGCAGGAAGCAGCCGATCTGGCAGGAGATACGAAGCCGGCTCTCGTTATCCCGGGACACTGGGACATGTTTGAAATCAACGGTGCGGATCCGAATGAGTTTGCTGATTATATGGATGCCAAATATCAAGGAAGGATAGACTGCATTATTCCCGGAGTTATGGAAAAGAAAGTTTTCGAAAAATAAGGTCCGGCCTGCAACAAATCCTTCACTTTATTTGTATATAAAGTATTAGGCTGAAATGGGGGGGCGTTATGTTTAGACGGTGTTTGATATCATTTTCACTGATAATTGCGGTTTGCGGTTCTTTGATAACAGGATGTTCTTCAAAAGACTCAAAAAACAAAACGGCTGAGACAACCGGTACGGCGCGTCCTTCGATCATTCTCGGCGATCAGTATGTGCTCCCTGAAAGCGAGGAGACCTTCTATTGCATGCGGGTGAAGAATGAATACTACAAGTTCGTGTTTACGGGAAGTTCCGCCGAACTGCTGACTGCCGATGATCCGTCGCTCTTACCCGTGCTTGAAGACGGTCAGTTTGCCCGTGTTACTGCGGTGATCGAGGTGACAAAAAGTGATTTTGGTTTTGTTCCGGTCATTACGACCGTTTCGACCAGGATCGTCAAGCTCAAGGCGTCAGAACCCGTGGAATTTGAAGACATAATGGGAGTATTTAATCTCCCGTCTGCCGACAGTAAAGAAATAAATCCTGAATCCAAATTGTTTCAATATACTCATGAAGGAGAATTGTACCTGATCCTGAAATACAATAATAAGGTCACAGCATATACAAAAGCCGGATTGTTTACCGAATACGATGTGAATAAAGGCGAAGATCCGTTTGAGCGATTCTTCAATTCTCTGGGTGCTACAAAATAAGATACGAAAGCTCCTGCCGCCATGGAGATTCCTTATATATCTGTTTTAGAGATATAATCTATTAGAAATTAATGTAAGGACAGCTTTTTTCATCTTCGGCAGGCAGGGCGGATAATAATGGATAATGAGTTTAAAAAGACCAGACGAATAGTATTATCCGTTATCTTTTCGCTCGAATTCTGCTGCATTGTTTATTCCGGGCTTGTCTTCGGTGACATTCAGTTCCGGTTTGGAATGCCCGTATTCCTTTTTGCTGCCTTCATTTTGGGCGTGGTCATTCAACGTAATGTTGAGATCAATGACATGAAAAGATACCTGGTCTTTTTACTGATGATCCCAATCTGCTTTCCTTATGTTATGGTCAGTTCCCTGGTCTTCCGTAAACTGGATTATCTGCACTGGGACCGGAAAGACCATAGTGTTGAAAGACAGACTCTGGATAACGGCAGGGAGTATATGTTTGCCGGCAAAAAGATTATGGTCTTTGTTCCTCATGAAGATGATGACGTGCTTTTGATGGGCGGCGTAATTGAACAATACGTTAAAAACAACAGTGAAGTATATGTTGTTTTCGAGCAGACCGGTGATTCCGGTGTTTCGGAAAGCTCGTTCAGCGTCGGAAAGGAACTGGGACAGGTCAGGGCAAATGAAGCCATCAGGGTGCTGACTTCTTACGGGATACCCGAGAAAAACATAATATTCCTGGGATATGGTTCAACCGTATCACGTTATCATCCGCATCTGTATAACATGAAAGAAGATCCGGATCAGGTTGTCAAATCGGTATCCGGATTTGATCATACATTTGCAACCGGTGACCATCCGGCTTACAGGGACGGGGAGAAGATAACGAGGAATAATCTGTTTAACGATTATGAAAGCGTCATCCTGAGTTATAAGCCCGACGTTATCTTTTGCGTGGATTATGATGATCATCCGGGACACAGGGCTGTCAGTCTGATGTTTGAAAGCGTCATGGGGAAGATACTGAAACGGCAGGATCTTTACAGACCCGTTGTGTTTAAAGGTTTTTGCTATTCAACGGCTCTGTATGCCGCAAAGGATTATTCATCCGCTAATCCGGGCCCGACGGCCGATCCTTATGAAACTGAATACATGCAGGAGACCAACACGTATTTATGGAAAGACCGTGTAAGATTTCCTGTATCGGCTTATACATTGACGCACTATGTTCAGAGTTCCGGTACCATTAAAAAACTGGCGATCTATGATTCCCAGTACGGCGACTGGCATCCCAACGTTAAGAGCATTGTTAATTCCGATAAGGTGTTCTGGGAAAGAAGAACGGATTCGCTTCTTTACGGTGCGAAGATCACTGCGTCTTCCGGGCAGCATCAGTTGTTAAATGATTTCATGCTGTTTGACTGCGACAATATAATCGCAGGAGACACTGATTTTTCAAGCCTTTCAGGAATCTGGATCCCTTCGGATGAAGACCCGGAAAAATCTCTCTCGGTTTCGCTGAACGAGCCAAGCGATATCGGGAAGATAGTCTTATATGACAATCCGTGCATGGATGACAATGTCTTAAATGCCAGTATCGTTTTTGACGATGGAAGCAGGATCGAAACCGGGAAACTTGAGCCGAACGGTTCTGCAACGGTGATAGAGGTCAACAAACAAAATGTTAAGAGCTTCAGGATAGTGCTGACAGAAACTTCCGGAAAGCGCGCCGGATTAAGCGAGATCGAAGCTTATGCCTCTGATAAAAGAACTGAGATGGGCTTTATCAAACTGATGGATGAGCAGGGTAACTTTGTTTATGATTACCGCCTGAACGGGAGTGAAGAGGCAAGATTTAATCTTTACCGGTACAATTACGGTTGCCCGCTCGGTAATGATTATAAGATCGATAACAACAACCCTAAAGTGACAGTGACGATATCTGATCAGCAGCTTATAGTCAGCTGCCCTAAAGGTCAGGAGTGTACCATAAAGATCACGAGCGCAGACGGACTCGTATCCGATACGGTCAGAGTATCAAACAAGAGCCTTTCGGGAGCGTTCACTCTGGGAGTACGTCTGAATGAAGATTACAGGTCGTTCCTTCTGCCGTTCTGCCTGAAAACATTAGTGCTGGCGCTTATCGTTTTGCTGTCTTCTTTCGTTATTCCCGATAGCAGTAAAGAGTAATTCCTATTGACAATCTGTATTGCCCTGAATAAAATGAAACTGCTTTCATTTTTATTTAGGGGTTCTTGAAATGCCAAAAGTTACACAGGAATACTTTGACAACAAGCGGAAGATGATCGTCGACTGCACCTATAAAGTATGTCTCAGAAAGCCTGTTGAGATGGTTACGATATCTGACGTCATAGCGGAGACAGGGCTGTCACAGGGCGGCATCTACAGATTCTATAAAGACCTTGATGCAATACTTTCCGACATGATCGCAGGCATGAGGCGCGACTATAACTTTACTGACAGCCTTGACGAGGTGGTAGCCGATAAGAAGCTGTCGTTTGAAGAAGTCACCAGGCGCATCTGCGGAATACTTGCAGACAGCATGGAAGCGCATCTCATGGACATCCAGAAGATCAATTTCGATCTGACGGTATTGGCGATCAACGAGCCTGAAAGGGCTGCGAAGATCATCAAGGGGATCAAGGAAAAAGGCAACATGGAGCACCTGGCAACGGTGATATTCCCTTATCTGTTCAAGGCCGGCGAGATGAACAAACTGAAGCCAAAGCACGATCCTATGGACCTGTATCATTTCATCTCGTCAGCATATGTGGGAATAGAGACTAACTGCATTTTGACGACCTGCTACGGCAGCGCCGCAATGAAGTCAAACTGCAGGCCGCGGCCCATGTTTGACATACTCGCAACTACGATAATCATGCTTTTCGGAGGTTCTGAAAAATGAATAAGAAGCCCGCGCCCACAGGCGGATATGCCGTAGGCACCAAAACATTTACTGTATATAACACAAGAAAAGAAGTTCTTGATAAAAAAGGCGGATCCATGCGCCACGTGCCCGCAAGGCTTTATTATCCTGTATTGAAAGATTCAGTCGCGGGATGTGAAAGAGCGAGATCCATGACGAGGAGCGAGACGATCGGCATAAAGAAAGCTTTCATGATCCCTCTCAACTACGACAAGATGGAAGCTAATGGCGAACTGGAATCCGAAGCTTTCATTGATTCGCCTTTCATTGAAGGCATGAAGTATCCGCTTATCGTTTTCAATCACGGGTATTTCAGTTATGTTGAAGGCAATTCGTTCCTTTTGACGGACCTCGCGTCTCACGGTTATGCCGTGTTGTCAGTAGGACATCCCTATGAAGGAGCGGGCACGGATTTTGACGACGGTACAAGCCAGGTTTTAGACAAGTCTCTTGCCAACAAGATGTATCATCCTTTCCTGCCGGGAATACTTGGCGCATTCAGGCTGACAAAGTTCAAAGGCACTTTCGAAGAAAAGGCGGTCAGGTTTGACGAGTTTCAGAATAAGTACTGCTGCTTCCTGAAAGACCGCATCGATGAATGGATCAAGGATACGGATATAGCCGTTGACTATGTGAAAAAGACGTATCCGGAACTTATCGATCTTTCAAACGGAATAGGCATTTCAGGCCATTCCCACGGCGGTGCCGTTGCATATCAGTACTGCCTGAGAAGAGATGAATACACTTGCGGAATAAACATCGACGGCGGTCTTTTCGGAAATACCGAAGGCATAATGAACAAGCCCTTTTTGCAGCTGTCATGCAAGGACAATGAAGGGGTAGTTACAAGGGGCTACATAAGGCATTCCGCGCCTGCTTATAAAGTGCTCTTCAGGGATATGAAGCACATAGCGTTTTCCGACATGAAATATGCGATCGGTTCTGGTGCCATGGCAGGCAAACTGGATCCGGATCTGGCCCACAGATACTCATGCAAGAGCTTCCTTGAGTTCTTTGACTGCTATCTCAAGAAAGTGAAGGATAAGCCTGATCTGGAGAGTAATGACGTCATAACCGTCACGGAATTTGCTCCGGACGTTTAACCGGGTTAGTCATCAGTCTTTATAATAAAGTGTGAAATCATGGTGAGGTTTTCGCTGGTCTTCGGGCGGCGGTGTCATATAGTCACCATACAGTTTGCAAAGAATATCATCATACCCGCAGGGAATAGCTGCCGTCATTCCTTCAAACTGTTTCATTTCAGCATCCTGAAAATCCTTGGCAGACAGGACCATGTTTCTGCCGCGGTTCTTTCCCGGAGCTATGATCTGCAGATATTCTGAAGAATCACAGCTGTTCTTACCGGCAACTTTTTCGTACCGGAGCATTGTCTTTTGGGTATCCTTATTCTTGAACAGACGGGAGACCATCAACAATATCCTTGTCTTAAATGATTTTTTCTCATCAGCTCTTACGGAAAATGCTGAAAGAGTGCAGATGTTTTTTAAGAACTGGAGATGTTTTATCCTTAACCATCTTGAAAAGGAGTTAGACGGCAGACCGTCGACAGGGAATACATCGATATAGTATCCTTCTTCGAACCTGTCATCTCTTTGGTTCTGTAACAGCAGTGTATTCGAAAGACAGATCTGTGAATGCGGTCTGTTGTATTTGCGGACGGTCTTAGGAGAGTTCAGATAAAGTCCGTGCGAAGCGCCCCATTCGGGGAAAGCCTCGACCAGCCTGTTGTAGTCTTCGCGCTTGATCCAGATATCGATGTCATCATCCCATGGAATAAAACCGCCGTGACGGATGGCGCCCAGCAATGTGCCGTATGCAAGAAAATAAGTGATCCCATGTTCTTTACAGAACATGTCAACGTCTTTCAGAATATTTAAACCAAGGCTTTGGATCTCTTTTAAATCAGTTACCTGACGCATTATTTTCCTCTGTTTCCGTTAAAAGATCATAGTTTTTTCTCAAGGTCAGCAACGAGTTTTTTCTCTGTTTCCTCTGCTGCTTTTCTGTTCTCTGCGGTCACACTGACATAAAGCTTCAACTTCGGTTCTGTTCCGCTCGGACGGATGACCACGGATCCGTTTTCAATGAAGAACTTGATAACATCAGAGCAGGGAAGACCGTTTAATCCGGGCAGATAATCCTCCGTTTTGACAACTCTGAAACCTGAGATCTCTGTCAATCCTCCGCGGAATTCCTTCATGATCTCCTGCATCCTGGCCATACCGCTGCTCCCGGGCAGCTCATAAGAATGAAGTGTGTTGAGGCAGTAGCCGTAGGCATTATACAACTCATTCAGTTTTTCTATGAGAGATATGCCTCTCGTCTTATAGAAAGCAAACATTTCACAGATCATGAATGCAGCATCAACAGCATCCTTATCACGCACATAAGGACCCGTAAGGTAGCCGTAGGATTCCTCGAAACCTAAGATAAAGTCAGATACTCTGTTCTCCTGCTCGAGTTTTCCTATTACTTCACCGATAAACTTAAAACCCGTCAGAACGTTTGCAGTCTTTACGTTATAATGTGCCGCTATCTTTTCTGCCAGATCCATGGTTACGATAGTCTTGACAAATAAAGGTTCTTCAGGCATCTTCCCGTGTTTTTTTCTTTGGGAACAGATGTAATCCAGAAGAAGAAGTCCGACTTCATTTCCGCTGAGAAGCTGATACTGATCCCCGTTCTTGACCGCTATTCCGCAGCGGTCACAGTCAGGATCCGTTGCAAGGAGCAGATCAGCGCCTGTTTTTGCACAATACTGCAGCCCCAGTTCCATGGCTTCTCTGATCTCAGGATTAGGATAAGGGCATGTCGGAAAATTGCCGTCAGGTCTGCGCTGTTCTTCAACAACGGTAATATTCGAAAAACCGCATTCTTCAAGAACACGAGTTACAGGCACCAGTCCTGTACCGTTTAGAGGACTGTAAACAATCGCGACATCACGGTCTATTTCATCACCGAACAGGACTGACTGATCTTTTACGGCTTCTATAAAAGAAGTGAGCACCGAAGGATCGATGTATTCGATCATGCCATTGGCAAGTTCCCCGTTAAAATCAGAGATCTTTACGCCCGTAAATATGCCCGTAGCGTTTATATGATCGAGGATCATCGCTGCAGCTTCCGTCGTTATCTGACAGCCGTCAGCGCCATATACCTTATAGCCGTTGTATTTGGACGGATTATGCGATGCGGTTATCATAACTCCGGCTGAAGCTTTAAGATGCCTCACCGCGAAGCTAACAGTAGGTACCGGCAACAGTTCCGGCCAGAAATAAACGCGAATGCCGTTTGCTGCGAAGACACCTGCCGCAGCCTTTGCAAACAGATCGGATTTGAGACGGCTGTCATAACCGATGACCACAGACGCTTCAGCGCAGCTGCTTTTCAGATAATCTGAAAGGCCCTGGCTCGCCTTCTGAACAACGTAGATGTTCATTCGGTTTGTACCTGCACCGATAGTACCGCGGAGACCGCCTGTACCAAATGCCAGATCACGGTAAAAGGCATCTTCGATCTGATCCTCATCCATGCATTTCAGTTCATCTGAAATGTCGCCGGTTGCGTTTTCGAGCCAACGCTCATATTCCGCTCTGATCTTTTCAGTCAACACTGTTCCAGTCCCAGTCCAATCTTTCAATATCTTCTTCTGTCAGTTCATCACCGACCTGAACTTCGATAATGTGAAGTTCTGTATCAGCCTTTATCGCGTGTTTTGTTCCCGGCGTGATGAAAGCCATCTCGCCTCTGGTTACAGGCTTGATATCACCGTTGATTATCAGTTTTCCGGTTCCGTCAACGAATGTCCATATCTCGCTGCGGTGTTTGTGCCTCTGATAAGAAATATGACTTCCAGGTTTAATGATCAAATGCTTTGTAAGGAAGTTCTGGCCGTCGGGATGAATACGGTAATCCAACACCTGATACTCGCCCCATACGCGTTTTTCGACCATCGGACGCTGATCTGCCACATGATCCTTCAATTTGCCGCTCTTGCTCTTATCAGTGACCAAGATACCGTCAGGTGTGGCTGCTATGGCCAGATCATTGACTCCTAAAGCGATCAGCGGGATCTGAAGCTCATTGATGACATGAGTATTTGTACACTCGACTGCAACGGCATTGCCGGCAACTTCATCACTCATGGCTTCGGTGAGGGTATTCCACGTGCCGAGGTCTTTCCACTGGCCGGCAAAACGCATTACCTGGATCTTATCTTCTTTTTCTACGACTGCGTAGTCAAAGGAGATCTTCGTTAATGAAGCATATTTTTCAAAGAGCTTGTCGTATTCCGAAGTTCCGAAAACGGACTCGGCGATGTTGAGCACATAAGAAAGCTTATAGGCGAACACTCCTCCGTTCCAGAGAGCACCCTGTTTTAAATACTGTTCGGCAGTGGCCACATCCGGTTTTTCCTTGAAAGTATCGACCAGAGCAACGCTGTCATTGCTCTCGGGAATTATGTAACCGTACTTCTCGCTAGGATATGTCGGCTCTATTCCCATCAGGACCAGATTTGCCTCTCCCTTTGAAGCCTGTTCAGACAAGCGTTCCAGCATGCGGAAATAGTCTGATTCAACATACGGGTCTACCGGACAGACTACAACCACGTCATCAACGTCGACGTTCTGCTTGTAGTGAAGGTAAGATGTTGCCAAAGCTATGGCAGGGAAAGTGTCGCGCCTGCACGGTTCGATGGATATGCCGACGGAATCTCCGAGCTGGGCACGAATCGAAGTGACCTGATTCTCTGAAGTGGCTATTGTAACGGAGGCGTTCGGATCAACTTCGTTTATCATCCGGAACATCCTCTGTACCATTGATTCATGGGTGCCGTCTGCCTTTTTGAAGATCTTCAGAAACTGTTTGGACCGGACTTCGTTAGATAACGGCCACAACCGTTTTCCGGATCCTCCTGAGAGCAAGATAATGTTCAAAGCTGCATACCCTTTCTTAATTCTGTTTAGAACGACACATCAGGTTTTTATCAGATCTATAAACCTGTCTATCGCTCCGTCTGCTGCATATTTGTTTGTACCGAAATCATAAGCGGAACGTGACAGTTCCCCGTATGATCTCTCGTCCATATTTACTGCTTCTTTCAGTTTTTCGGCAAAACCATTGATGTCTCCCGGCGCGATCAGATAGCCGCTGACATCTTCTGAAACCTGCTCGGTGATCGCACCCACATTAAATGCTATGCAGGGACGGCCATAGCGGTAACCGTCGATCACCACGCCGGATTGTGTGGCTGAATTATACGGGAGAACGATCCAGTCGGCATTGATGAATGCCTCCGCCATTTTTTCGTCAGTCACATATTCATTAAACATTGTAACGTTCGGACAAAGTTTCAGCTGATCAACAAGATCCTGAACAAGAGGATCGACGCGGCCGACCGCATCAAACTGGACATCAGGACAAAGCTTAACGATCTCTAAAAGCTTATCAACACCCTTGTACGGATTCATGCGTCCAAAGAACAGTGCCCGTTTCGTGTAATGCGGAGGTGTATATTCCGGAAATCTTCTCCACATGTCCACATAACGGACACGCGAGGGGTCAACACCGTAGATCTCGGTAACTTTCGGAACATATTTCTGATTTGCAAGAACTATGCAGTCAGCCATCTTACATACTGTCTTGTTCATCAGATGGACTGATCTGGCCTGCTTGTCGCCCTCATGCGGGATGAGGTCATGGATCATCTGGAAGATCTTTGTGCCCTTATGGCAGCGTTTCATTATGGCCAGATTCCAAACATGAAGCGTCTCAAAAAAGATCACATCGAATTTCTGTTCTTTGATCCACGAAATGATGCGGTTTAATTCCTTAAGATCAAATGTCTTCTTTTCAATGCCGGGCCTCTTGGGACAATCCACCAGATGTGTTCTGGGCGTATCCATTATAGGGACTTTTGGCGTGTTGATCCCCATTACCCAAGCTTCACAATCGTTCCGTCCCGCCTTGAAAAGGCTTTCAAACATTCCGAACGTAATATCCTGATGGTCTGCATTATCTGAAAATGTGACCAGTAAAACCTTCATATATTATTGACTCCCATTCTTTGGTTTGAATGATACACCAAAAACGGTATTTCGTTCAACCAAGACGGGGAGTTGACCTATTTAAGCCGGGTGTTCCGCAGATGGCGGAAAACAGCCGCCAAGCCGTTATCACGCCCTATAGTCGTCCACGTCGAACTTTCTGTCGCGGAAATAGCAATCCCTGTCGTTTTCGGTGATCTCACGTATCACGCGGCAGGGGTTGCCTGCAGCGATCACGTTATCCGGGATATCCTTTGTGACGACGCTCCCGCCCGCTATAACGACGTTGTTTCCGATAGTTACGCCCGGCATTATGCATACGTGCCCGCCGACCCAGACGTTGTCGCCTATGGTAATGTCGATGCCGTATTCATAGCCTGAATTTCTTGTTTCGGGATGAACGGGATGTCCTGCAGTGTAGATGCCGACGTTTGGGCCTGCCATGAAATGGTCGCCGATACGGACTTTGCCGACGTCCAGGACCGTAAAGTTATAGTTAGCGAAGAAGTCCGTGCCGACCTCGATGTTGTAGCCGTAATCGCAGAAAAACGGTGATTCAATGTTCAGATATCCTTCGCAGGTCTTTCCGAGGATATTTCTGAGAAGCGCCTCGCGCTCCTTGGTCTTGTCAGGCGGCAAAAGATTGTACTCGTAGATCTTTTTCTTAGCCGCAAGCCTGTCTTCGGGCAGACCGTCCATCCAGGATTTATAGGGAAGGTTTTTGAGCATGCGTTCTTTCTGGTTCATAAAACACCTCGTAAGATAGCGTTAATGCCATTATACAGTTAGTCCGCGGGGTAGCGAAGGCTCTTTTGAGGTAAAATGGGTTTGTTATTTATATAATGTCCGTGTTACGATTAGGGCAAAGATAAGTTATCGGAGGATGTAAATGAGCGATACTGTTAATGACAATGAGATAAATGAGATAGTCAATTCGATCATTTCTGATTTTGACGGGGGCAAGAATATTGATGCCCTTAAGTTTTTTGCCAGCCCCGACAAGGAAGAGGTAAGAGAATTGGTCGAGCACTTTTTCAGGATCATCTATCCGGGATATTTCCGCGACCGTTCTTACAAGATATATAACCCCAAGAACAGCTTTGCCGTAACCATAGAAGACGTTTTCTATCACCTCAAGAAGCAGGTCTACAGGGCGCTTGATTATTCTAAAAACGACAACAAGCTGTCTGAAGAGGAGAGGGAAAAGGAAAGTTACCGCATCTGCAAGGAGTTCTTTAAGAGGATCCCCACCATCAGGGAGTTCATCGAGACTGACCTTCTGGCCACGCTGGACGGCGACCCGGCTGCAGGCAACCTGGATGAGATCATTCTGGCATACCCGGGTCTTATGGCGATAACCGTTTACCGTATCGCTCACGAGCTCTTCCTGCTCAAGGTCCCGATCCTGCCCCGTCTCATGACAGAATATGCGCATTCGGAGACCGGAATCGACATTCATCCGGGCGCGACCATCGGAAAGTATTTCTTCATCGATCACGGTACGGGTATTGTTGTCGGTGAGACTTCCATTATCGGAAACAACGTAAAGATCTATCAGGGCGTCACGATCGGCGCACTTTCGACAAGGGGCGGACAGAAGCTCTCCGGAAAGAAGCGTCATCCGACGATCTGCGACAACGTTACTATTTATGCCAATGCTTCGATCCTCGGCGGAAACACCGTGATCGGCGAGAACACCGTGATCGGAGGCAACTCGTTCATTACTTCGTCAGTTGAACCTGATTCGAAAGTCAGCATGAAGAACCTTGAAAAGGAAGTCAAGACTGACGGGAACAAGGTCAAGAGTGAAGAGGTTAAGCAGGGAGACGAGTGGTTCTACATAATCTGATGAGCTGCCCGCAGAAAGGAGTCTTGTCATGAAGAAGAAAATGTTTCTCATGGGGCTTATAATGTCTTTGATCATCTCGGTCGCGATGGGACTTCTGTCGTCTTTTCTGCTGATCCTGTTCAATCCGGATATCGTAAAATCTTCGCCCGTTCCCGTGATCTATCTTTTAAACACGCTCGCTTCCTTGATCACGGGCCTGATCGTGTTCTTTGTGGTTCCGCTCGGGAAACTGGGAGTAGCGCTTACTGTCAAGGCGGGAGTCAGACCTCCCAGCCTAAAGTTCACGCTTCTTAACGCAATACCTATGGCAGTCGGAAATACAGTGATAATCAGCCTTGTCGTAAGCCTCCTGGGCGTTATCAGCGCCCGTATGAAGGTACCTGCCGAAGTGCTTTCCACTATGCCTCCGATGCCTGTCATGTGGCTTGGTACATGGGCAAAGCTCCTTTTGCCGACGCTTATAGCAAGCTACATCCTGTCCGTTCTTATCTCGCCTTTGATCTCAAAGGCGCTTGGACTTGGAGGTACGGGGCCCGAAGGAGGAGCAGGAAAACCTCCTGTGAAGGAATAATATGATACAGGATATATACCCGCACAAGCTTGATAATCATTATTATCCCGAACGCAAGCCGAGTGATGACAGCGTCGTTTTCGTTATAAAGGAAAACGACGTTCTTGTGAGTGGAGAGAGGTTTCCTCTAAAGCGCGAAGTTAATTCTGAAGAGCTGATCTATCTGTTCAGCCTTGACGAAGATCAGTATTTCTTCCTTCTCGACGTGACTGATAACGAAGGATTTCGGATTCCTGACGGCTTTGAATTCCTGAATATAAGAACTTTCAGACGTTCCGCAACCGCTCCGAAGCATATGGTATTTGCTGCTTATACGGCATTGCAGCTCGCTCACTGGTACAGGAACAACGCATTCTGCGGAAGATGCGGAAAGAAGACTTCCATTGATTCCGTAGAGCGCGCGATACGCTGTGAGTGCGGAAACATTATTTATCCCAGGATCGTTCCTGCGGTCATTGTCGGCATCACGAACGGCGATAAGATACTCGTTACTAAATACAAGACCGGATTTGCCCATTTTGCACTCGTTGCAGGTTTCACGGAGATAGGTGAAACGCTTGAAGAGACAGTGGCAAGGGAAGCGATGGAAGAGACCGGTCTTAAAGTCAAGAACATTCGTTATTACAAGTCGCAGCCGTGGGGCGTTGTTGATGACATCCTTGTCGGATTCTATTGTGACGTTGACGGCGACGATTCCATCAGGATGGATGAAGGCGAACTCAAAGTTGCTGAGTGGAGAACGAGAGAAGACATCGAGCTCCAGCCTGATGATTTCAGCCTTACGAACGAAATGATGAAAATGTTCAAAGAAGGCAGGGCTTAGTGCTCGCCCAGATATTTCCAGTTCTTAGGATCGTGCGGATTGCCGTTCAGGCTGTACCAGGGACCTGATGAGAAAGTGTTGCCCGGATTCTCTTCGGGATTCCATTTTTCTGTGTGTAAGACGTTCCGGGTTCCCTTTTTGGCATCCGTGCTGAATACCTTGCCGGTAAACGGATTCGCGGCATTCTTGATCACGCCTGAAGTTGCCAGATAAGGTGTATCTGCATTGGTCATGAAGTCTTGGCAGGTGGTAAAGCCCTTTGAATTGAAGTCTTTGACCATAAGGAGCGGCATGTAGTATTCCATGTCGAAACCGTTGCACTTGACACCGAACTGATCAAGGTCTCTGCCGTGATCAGCCACTAAGATGATACGCGTATTGTCATAGACGCCCTGGGCGCGCAGATAATCAAACCATTGACCGAGTTTCAGGAACGTTACCATATTTGAATGGTAATGAGTAACCTGGTATACGGTGTTCATCCCCATAGTTACGCCGTTTAACGTATATCTGCCGGCCATGTCGGTATCGTATGCCCTATTGTCGACCTTAACCGAAGGCGTATAATCCGGTTCCTGTAACATGCAGGGATAATGCGGCGTGTCGTTGTTCATCATGAGGAATGTATTCTTATTATCATCTTTTACGGTCGTAAAATTCGAAAGATTGTTGAGAACGGTATACGATTTAAGAAAAGGCACGTTATATCCGTTGCATACCGAAGGACTGTATATGGCTTGAACAATGGAATAATTCCGTGCGGAATCAGAGTCAGAATCTCCGGATAAACGCACCGGTTCATTATATACTCCACCGTCATAGACCGTCTTCTGCATAATGAGGGGTGATATCTTCATCAGCGAGAAAAAGAAGAAGTTGCGGTAGCGGATGTTTTTGACGCGCTCCATGATCTTTGCTGAAGAACCCGATTCGCTGTCCCAGTCGACCTGGTTGAGAATGCCGTAGGTCTGATAGCATTTGATGTTCGGATGATCGCTATATATCGACATGTCGGAAACCGTATTATATCCGGCAAAAGGCACATCACAGACGGAAACGTCATAACCGTTGTTTTCAAAGAGTACGGGCAGTACTTTCAAGGCTTCATTATGTTTGCTTGCAAGAGTTTCGTCACTTCTCTCGTTTAGCCTTTCGGGGGTGTATTCATAACCTCCAAAAAGAGAAGGAGTACCGAGGATCGTACAGGAACCGTAAGAGATCGTATTGGGGTAATAAGTAAATCCGTCAAACTGCTTCAGGAGCTCAGGCTTTTCGTTAAGAATGTAAGGAACCTGTGTTCCCATTGCGCGGTCGAGCATAAGGACGATAACGTTTTGGCCGTTCCTGCTTAATGATATGGATGGGATCTCGGTCGTATCGTCCATTAATTTCATGTATCCGGAATAAGCACCGGTTATACCGAGAGTATTCAGGAACCCGATGCCTGAGACGGCCAATATGCTGATCACCAGAATGGTTTTTGTGATCTTTTCGAATTTGATATGGATAAAGGCGAAAACGGCGATTACTGCAATAACTGCAGCGGCATTTAACAAGTATTCCGTGATCTTGAAAGCAGGATCCTTATCGAATTGCAGCATGGTGGACATATTGCCGAGCTTGGTGCCGAAAAGCATGTAGTTGACGATGGAGATGCCGCAGATTATCCATATCGTTCTGCTGAACAATTCTTTGGTCTTATCGCTCATGAAGAAATAGAAGACGCCGCCCCATAAGACCCAGCTTCCGAATGAGAGCAGCGATGCGTTGAGGATATACAGGGCAGGATTAGACTGCTGCACGAAATCGACGAAATCCAGCGCAGAAGCATCGATTACTGCGGAGGGTATAAGAAGTCCCGTGATCAAAGCCATCAGTATGGCTCCCGCAAAGAAAGTTCCGGAGCTTTTCTGAGGAACTTTTTTGGATTCTTTTTTCTTGATAAGGCTTGTTATCAGAGGAAGTGCAAGAAGGATTCCGCCTATAGACAGAAGCACTTTCTGCCTCGCGTCAAGGTCAGTCCTTATCAGCGTTGAAACAATTACAGTGAGGCCCGCAATTGCTAGGACGATGTTCAAAGCCTTCTTCGGATCCTTGAGCTTGTAGAAAACGTTCTTCACAAGCGAGAATACATTGTTGAGGAGCCAGTAGAAGACAAGTCCTGAAGGTGACCT
>JAILIB010000140.1 GCA_024695505.1 Saccharofermentans sp. | reverse complement strand
CCGAAGAGCATGATGATGCCCTGTACGAGGTCATTAACGACAGTTGCCATGTAGCCGCCGAGTATAACGTAAACGCATGTGAGGGCTGCCATGACGATGATGCAGATCTTATAGTCGATGGCGAAAGCCATTCCGAAGAGTCTTGAAAGGCCGTTATAGACTGAAGATGTATAGGGGATAAGGAAGATGAACGAGATGAGGGCTGCCGTGATGCGGAGAGCCTTGCTGTCAAATCTCTTTCCGAAGAAGTCAGGCATCGTTTTAGAGCTTAAGTGCTTTGTCATGACCCTTGTTCTTCTGCCCAGTACGATCCACGCGAGAAGTGAACCTATGACTGCGTTTCCGATACCGATCCAAGTTGAAGCGACACCGTATTTCCAGCCGAACTGTCCTGCATATCCGATGAAAACAACAGCGGAGAAATAGGATGTTCCGTATCCGAAAGCCGTGAGCCAGGGGCCTGCATTTCTGCCGCCCAAAACGAAGCCTTCAACGCTGTTTGCCTTCTTGCGCGTAAGTAATCCGATAGCGATCATTACGGCGAAAAAGACTACCAGAAAGATGATCTTTACTGCCATGTCCATAATTGTTCCTCACTTCTTGCTTTTGCCACCCTCAAAAGGCGAAAAGCGATTTATTTCATAAAAACGCCTTGCACTAAATCGAACCTTTGAGTGCAAGGCGATATTTTAAGACTGATTTTCCTGTTCGACAAGTCTCTCTGCGCCGTATCTCTTACGGAGGAGAGGCTTCTCGATCTTGCCGGTTGCGTTCCTCGGTACATCTGCAAGGATAATCTGCTTAGGTCTCTTGTAACGGGGAAGCTGGTTGCAGAACTTCTCGAGTTCCTCAACAGTGCAGTTGCTGCCGGGTTCGATCTCTACGATCGCGCCCGTGATCTCGCCCAGACGCTTGTCGGGCAGACCAATGACTGCAACGTCCTTGACCTTCGGATATTCCTGGAGGAAGTTCTCGATCTCGACAGGGTAGATGTTCTCACCGCCTGAGACGATCAGGTCCTTCTTACGGTCAACAAGGAAATAGAAGCCGTCCTCGTCCTGACGTGCCATATCGCCTGTGAAGAGCCAGCCGTCTCTGAGTGTTGCGGCAGTTGCTTCAGGATTCCTGTAGTATTCGAGCATTACGCCGGGGCCCTTAACACAAAGCTCACCGACTTCGCCCTGCTTAACGGGTTCGCCGTTGTCGTCAACGATCTTGCACTCCCAGCGGTATCCGGGAACGCCGATGGCGCCGACCTTGTGTGTATTCTCAAGACCGAGGTGAACGCAGCCGGGGCCGGTTGACTCGGAAAGACCGTAGTTGGTGTCATACTGATGCTTGGGGAAGTATTCCTTCCAGTGACGGATCAGCGACGGAGGTACGGGCTGTGCGCCGATATGCATGAGCCTCCACTGGTCGAGCTTGTAATCGGAGAGCTTGATCTCGCCTCTGTCCAGAGCATCGAGGATATCCTGTGCCCACGGTACCAGAAGCCATACGATCGTGCAGTGCTCGTCGGAAACGGCCTTCATGATGACATCAGGCTTTGTACCCTTGAGGAGCACGGCTCTGCTGCATGTCCAGAGAGAACCCATCCAGTGGAACTTAGCGCCCGTGTGATAGAGAGGTGGGATGCAGAGGAAGCAGTCGTCCTTGCCAGTCTCGTGATGGACAGCCTCCATCTCGGCAGCCTGTGTAAGGCTTCTGTGGGGATGAAGGATAGCCTTGGGGAAACCCGTTGTTCCTGAAGAGAAATAGATAGCAGCGAGATCTTCTTCGGTAAGAGTGATCATAGGATCCTTGCTTGAGTAATCGGCAACCTGCTGCCAGTAGTTCTCAGCGAACTCGGGAGTCTGTCCGTCGCCGACGTAAAGAAGAAGTCTTCCGTTTGCGATGTCATCTGCGTTGATTGAAATTCTGTCAACGAACTCAGGGCCGAAGAACATTACGGATACCTGAGCCAGATCTGCACAGTATGAGATCTCGTTTGCGGTATATCTGAAATTGAAGGGAACAGCGATAGCACCGGTCTTGAGGATTCCGAAATAGATAGGGAGCCATTCAAGGCAGTTGAACATAAGGATAGCGACCTTATCGCCCTTCTTGATGCCTCTGCCGAGGAGCATGTTCGCTACTCTGTTGGACTTCTCATCGAATATCTGCCATGTGATCTCATGGCGGTAGGGCCTGTTTACGGTCTGCTGAACAAGATCGAACTCTTTGAAGGAGATCTTTCTCGTATCGTCCATTGTGGGGTTAAGTTCAATGAGAGCTACTTCATCGCCGTGTTCTCTGGCGTTGCGTCTCAATAAATCTGTTACCGGCATTTTCATTCCTCCGCTTTAAATAAAAAATGTCCGTCAGACATAATATCACAAAATAAATAATAATATAAGGCGATAATCAATAAACAAAGCGGCCGGAATAAGAAATCTTACTCCGGCCGTTCCTGTTAAATAATATGCTGGCGTTTTACTGCTGAGGCGGGAATTGCTGCGGCTGACCATACTGCGGATAACCCTGCTGCGGGACCTGCTGGTAGCCCTGAGGTACCGGCTGATATCCCTGCTGGGGAACCTGCTGATAAACGGGCTGCTGATACCCTTGAGGAACAGGCTGATAAGACTGAACGGGTACATAGACCTGTGCGGGCTGGACGCGCTGCACGGCAGGCCTTACGGCAACCTTCATTGTCGGATGCGTTAGCCAGTGCGCGACCATGAAGATCCAGAACGGGCGGAACAGTATGACCAGAATGTTTACTATAGCTGCGATCCTGGTGAAGAGCACATATGCGAACTCCTTGCCGTCAGAATAATTGGACATGCTGCTCCACGTGGATATGTTCATGAGACTGACGTACAACAAAAGGCAGCTTGCTATGATCGCGACAAAACCCGGGATGAGGCACAAAGGCTTGGGAGCCTTCTTTATGCAGGTCAGTACGATAAGGCAGATCCAGACGAAAGTGAACGCATAAAGGATTATCGCGCTTAAAACGCTCATGCTCGTAAGTCTGCTGATGAATGCGGAAAAACTGCTGAAGTTGATGATGAAAGAATCCCATTCAAGCAGCATGAAGATCGCAAATCCTGCAATGAGCAGACCAACGCTGTTTCTTGACGAAGTGCCTATGATGAGCAGGATATAGCCTGCGAGATAGATGAAAAAGACTATCCAGAAGAGAACCTTGACAGACGGGATGTTGCTTGCCGCATCGGTCGGAAAGAGCATGGCGATGAAATTCAAAAGCTGAACGCCGATCATGACGATCATCTCAAGGATGAGGAAGACCTTTCCACCCGTTGAACCTCTCGGTTTATCCGTATAAGTAACCTGCTGCTCCATAATGAAATCCCCCTTATAAACGCTTGATTCATTATAACATCATTTTCCCTTTGCAACGAAAAAGAGAACCGCAAGGAGGCAGCGGTTCTCTTTTTCAAGCAAGACCAAGCAGTCCGTTAATAACTCTTCGATAAGTGACCGTAAGCGGAATCCTTGAACTTCGTTCCGGCGGAATCCGTGACTTCGAAATCGGCGAATGTGCTGAAGGAAATCGTTCCCTTAGAAGGAGCTTTCTTGGGCTTTTTAAACTCGATATGGAAAGTGTTGCCGTCCTGCGTAACTTTGAAATCGTTATTCGTGAAGTACGCGGCCCCCTTCTTGGCCATGACGTAGATTCCGCCTATCGTAGGATTAGAGATAGGAACGTCTTCATACTTTGGCGTAAGGGTGACGTCAAAGGATTTATCCTCGTTCTTCTTGACCGAGATGGTGTACATGCTTGCCGCATAATTATCGGTCTTTTCGTTCCAGATACCGATATCCTTCAATGTTACGGTCTTGTCTTCCGTTTTATCGCCGTTAAGTGTGTTGGAGATGGTGAGGGTAACGTTGAATTTGTCTTCGCTGCTCGCATCTGTCGCCACCTTGAACATGAGCGTATACTGCTTTTCGGTCAGCTCGGCACCTTCTCCTTTTTCAATACATGAAGTATCCATCGAGAACTCCTGATGGAAATTCTCATAATGGTATTTCATCTTGTGTTTCTTGGCATTGTATCCGTCATATCTGAACAGTTTGGAATCCAAAGAACCGGTTATGGAAGTGACATCGGTTCCGCAGTTGGTCTTAAGAGAGAATTTTACTTCTGCAAGGTAACCTTTGCTTAGCGGGTACAACTGCAGAGAATCGAGCCTGACCGCCAGATCTTCTGTAGCCTTGGGAACAGGAGTCGGCGTAGGTGAAGGCGTCGGCGTGGGTGCAAGAGTAGACTCTGCCGTCGTGCCTATTGAGGATTCGGTAGTTACTGTTCCGGGAACGCTGCTTTCAGTCGGAAGGTTTCCCGCATTAGGCAGGAATCCGCCTGACGAGATGACCATGGAAAGGGCGAGGGTGCCGGCTGCTATGGTGAGAGCGGCAGCTCTTACGGTCTTGGATGAGCGTCTTACGATATCCTGACCGTGGACCTTTTCGTTAAACTCGTCTTCGGGAGCCGATGCGGCAAAATCCTCCGGCGGAGGAGTCGCTCCTTCGCGCGGCGGTTCTGCATTGTAATAATCAAAAGCGTTGTAATCATCAGCCATGATTCTCGGCCTCCGTGATCAGTCACTTCTCCGGATTGTGGACGACTACCTGAGGGAACGGGATCTCAATGCCGCTCTTGTCGAAGAACACCTTGATCTCGCGGTTCAGGATGCGTGGTGCCTTGTAGATGTCTTTTTCATTGACCCTGGCGCCTATCTTGAGAAGGACGCCGCTGTCGCCCAGTTCCTGAACGCCCAGATATGCGGGATCTTCAAGGAAGAGTTCAGGGTACTTTGTCTTAAGGGTAGGGAGGAAGTCCTTGAGCATGGGCTCAGCTTTTTCCAGATCGGTGGAATAGGAAACGCTGACGGTCGTGGTGGCGAAACTTGCGACCGATGAACGGTTAAGGATGTTCCTCAGATCTGAGTTGTTTACTATCTTGATGTTGCCGCCCATGTCGCGGATCGCGGTTGTGCGGATACCGATGGATTCGACCACGCCTCTGAAGCCGCCGGTCTCGATTATGTCTCCAACGTTGAACTGGTCTTCAAAGACAAGGAATATGCCCGTTACAAGATCTTCTACGAGGCTCTGCGCTCCGAAGCCGATGATCAGGGCAACGATCCCGACGCTGGCAAGGATCGCCGTGAGGTTGATGCCGATCGCGGCAAGGCACCAGAAGAAGCATAACAGCGCGGTAATGTAGCTGATAGCTGAATTGAGGAGCGAGAGCGCAGATCTGCCTTTGCTGGTCTTAGGTTTAATATGCTGTACGATAAAACGGAAAATGGAGGTCAGAAGGATCATCATGAGAATGATCGCGGTGACCTGGAATATCGTAGCCCAATTGAAGACGAATGTCTTGGAGATCTTATCGACGTCTCCGAATATGTTGCTCCAAGCAGTGGTTATCGTGTTCTTCGCACTTTCGGGCAGGAAGGGAATGATCCCCGGATTTGTGATCACAAGGAAAACGAGGAGGATGACTGCCCACTTGATGATCGTGGTGACCTTGATGGTCTTGCCATAGACAGTTATCTTTGACCTGTCAGGCTTTGGCTGAACCGCTTCCTGTACAACGGGTTCCGAGACCTGAGGCTTTTGTTCAGGCGCATTAGCTTCAGTAGGTGCCGTTGTCTGGTTCGGGAGATTACTGTTATCCATATTTGTACCCTCCTGATGTAAAATGTTTTATATGATTTAATCTTACGAAATATAAAAGAAATTTGTGTTAACAAAGTTGAAAAAAAGCAATAATTGAATCACTATTTGTTTGACGAGTTCCGGTAGTTAGGCTATCCTAACCGGGGAAAAGGACATATGTCGGAAACAAAGAAAAAGTACAACGTAACCGGAATGAGCTGCGCGGCGTGTCAGGCACACGTCGAGAAAGCCGTTTCATCACTTGAAGGCGTAACTTCATGTGAGGTGTCTTTGCTGACAAATTCCATGCAGGTAACGGGTACGGTTTCCGAAGAAAATGTAATCAAGGCGGTTGAAAACGCGGGCTACGGTGCATCTGTCTTTGGTGAGTCTGATACGGCTTCCGCGGAAGAAGCTCTAAAGAACAAAGAAACTCCCAAATTAAAGAAGCGCATGATATGCTCACTGATCGTCCTTGCTGTCCTCATGTATTTCTCGATGGGCGTCATGATGTTCGGCTGGCCGGCGCCTTTCGGGATCGGAAGCAACCATGTTGCACTGGGCATTGTCGAAATGGTGCTCTCTGCGGTCTGCATGGTGATAAACGGTAAGTTCTTCACGAGCGGATTTAAGTCTTTGATACACCTTTCACCTAACATGGATACTCTTGTCGCCATGGGATCGGGCGTATCGTTTGCTTACAGCGTCTTTGTTCTAATCAAGATGGCGCAGACTAACGGAATGCACGGCGGCTTGTATTTTGAATCCGCGGCCATGATCGTTACCCTGATAACCATCGGCAAGCTCCTCGAATCGATATCCAAGGGCCGTACGACGGATGCCCTTAAAGGCCTTATGCAGCTGGCTCCGAAGACCGCAGTTATCGTAAAGGACGGAACTGAGATCACAGTCGGAATAGATGAAGTGAAGGTCGGAGATGTTTTTGCCGTAAGACCCGGCGGATCGATCCCTGTTGACGGCGTGATAATCGAAGGAAATGCGGCTGTTGACGAATCCGCGCTGACGGGTGAATCCGTTCCGGTCGATAAGGACGCAGGCGATCATGTGTCTGCAGCGACCATAAACCGCTCCGGGTTTATCAAGTGCAGGGCAGAGAAGGTCGGTCAGGATACCACGCTTGCTCAGATAATCAGACTGGTCAGCGACGCGGCTTCTTCAAAAGCTCCCATCGCGAGGATCGCAGACACTGTTGCGGGTTTCTTTGTTACCGCGGTAATGGTGATCGCAGTTATCGTTTTCGCGATCTGGATGCTGCTTGGCGCAGGGATCGAGGTGTCGCTTACACGTGCTATCGCAGTGTTGGTCGTAAGCTGCCCCTGTGCGTTGGGACTTGCCACACCTGTAGCGATAATGGTGGGAAGCGGTGTCTCGGCAAAGAACGGTATCTTATTCAAGACTGCCTCTTCTTTGGAGGCTTGCGGAAAGACCAATATCGTTGTGTTCGATAAGACAGGTACGCTGACGAAAGGCATACCTGAAGTAACTGACGTTATCACTGCGGAAGGTGTTTCAGAAGAAGAATTCCTTCAGACTGTGTTTGCTCTTGAAAAGGGAAGTGAACATCCTCTGGGCAAGGCATGCGCGGATTATTGCAGGTCTAAAGGGATCAGTGCTCTGTCTGTTGAAGAATTTAAAGTTGAGCCGGGCAGAGGAGTAACGGGAAAGATTGGCGGTACCTTGTATCTCGCCGGCAATGCGGGAATGATAGGAGCAAAACTTCCTTCTTCTCTTGAAGAAGCCGTAAACAAGGTTTCCGAAGAAGGAAAGACTCCGATGTTCTTTGCTTCCGAAGATAAGTATATCGGCATGGTGGCAGCGGCGGATTCATTAAGGCCTGATTCGGCGGAAGCCGTTAAGGAACTCAAAACGCTCGGACTTAAAGTTATCATGCTGACAGGAGACAACGAGCGTACTGCGAAGGCAATAGGAAGGACTGCAGGTGTTGACGAAGTCATCGCAGGCGTTCTTCCTGACGGCAAGGAAACCGTTATCAGAAAGCTCCAAAAGCAAGGCAAGGTAATGATGGTCGGAGACGGAATAAACGACGCTCCTGCGCTTACCAGAGCCGATATAGGCGTATCTGTATCAACGGGTACGGATATTGCCGTAGATGCGGCCGACATCGTTCTTATGAAAGCTTCTCTCAAGGATGTCGCTGCCGCCATAAGGATCTCGAGAAAGACCATCAGGAATATTCACGAGAATCTTTTCTGGGCGTTCTTTTATAATATCCTGCTGATACCTGTCGCTGCGGGTGCATACTCTGCTTTGGGTATTACGATGGCGCCGGTCTTTGGAGCAGCGTCGATGAGCATCTCAAGCTTTACGGTATGCATGAACGCTCTGAGGTTAAATCTCGTAAAGCCATATGACACTAAGCATGACAGGGCGGTAAAATATAAGACGAATGATACTGTGGAGGAAAAAGAAATGACCAGGACAATGAAGATCGAAGGCATGATGTGCGGACACTGCGAAGCTTCCGTCAAGAAGGCTCTTGAGGCAGTTGAAGGCGTTGAGGTTGCAGACGTTTCCCATGAAAAGGGCGAGGCAGTCGTAACGATCTCCGGCAACGTTGATGACGCTGTCCTTAAGAAAGCCGTGGAAGACAAGGATTATAAAGTCATTTCGATCAGCTGATCTTTTTATAGAGCCTGTAGTAGACAGCCGACACTACGGATGCCGTAAAGCCTCCGCATGATACGTCGCTCAGGAAGTGGGCTCCAAGCACCATTCTCGAAATAAGTACGGCGATACCGACACAAAGCCCCATGACGAGCATCAGCATGGATCTTTCCTTAAGCTTGGGATAAACGAGTCCCAGTGCAGGAAAGAGAGTGATGTTCATGATGCTGTTGGATGTGTGCCCGCTCGGGAATGATTTGAAATCGTCTTTGTTGATCCCGTATTTCGCGATAAGTTCAGCTTTGTTCTTTATCGGGGCATACCATCTGCGGAAACCGATACCTTCATGACCTTTTGAAATGAGACGGTATCTCGGACGCGGAAGCCCTAGCTTTACGAGCTCATAGAGAAGGAAAGATACTGTCATGGCCGAGAGGACTAAGATCAGATGCTTTGCGAGCAGAGCGTCTGTTCTTTTTTTGCAGGCAAGATAACCGATAACCGATACCGGGAGCATGCCGACAAGGAGCATTATTATCATCTGCGGAACATCCCTGTGAACGGCAGGGAAGATGCCTCCAAGGTTATTGATGTCCAGTACGGAACCGCCGCAGATAAGAAGCGCGATAAGGCCTATCACCGTAACCAGGATGATGTAACCGGTACGCTTTTTGTTCTCTTTGGGAAGGTTTACGGCCTGGCTGAAGAGTGCTCCGAAAAAGAATGCGTAGAAGGCGCAGAATATATAGATCCCGACGGTTGAGACTATGAGAGCGCCCATGTTCATATCAGAGAAAAGAACAGGTGCGATCTTCTCATCGGTAAATGTGCCCGTTACGAAAGTCACGGCAAAGATGCATGCCATGACTATGCTGATAATGCCGGCTGTTTTGTTGAACTTCAATGTCTTTTCATCATTCATGACTGAACCCCGAATACTTCGTCGCAGTACCTTACGGTCTGCATGGCGTCTTTTGAGTAGGCATCAGCGCCTATCTGGTCGGCATATTCCTGTGTCATAACGGCACCGCCTACGACGACCTTTGTGTCAGGCTTTTTCACGCGGAGGAGCTTGATGGTCTCTTCCATTGATACGACCGTTGTGGTCATGAGGGCTGAAAGGCCGACGACTTTTACGTCATCTTTGATCGCCGCTTCAACGATTGTCTCCGGAGGTACGTCCTTGCCGAGATCTATTACATCGTAGCCGTAGTTTTCGAGCATAACCTTTACGATGTTCTTTCCGATATCGTGAATATCGCCCTTGACGGTCGCTAAGATCACCTTGCCCTTGACCTGGCGGGGCTTACCCTCCATAGCCTTTTTAACGACTTCGAATGCTGCTTTTGCGGCATCTGCGCTCATGAGGAGCTGTGGAAGGAAGACCGTGCCTTTTTCAAAGCCTTTTCCGACTTTGTCCAATGCCGGTATCAGTTCCGCGTTGATGAGTTCAAGAGGCTCATGCCCTTCCGCGATGCCTTCCTGCATTGCTTCCGCGGCGCGTCCCGTGACGCCGCGCTCTATGGCTTCGGAAAGAGAAAGCTTTGCTCCGCCGGATGAAGAAGCAGCATTGCCTGCGGCAGCTCCTGAAGAAGCTCCGCCGAAAGTTCCGTCGGACTTATATTCCGCATACGCATTGATGAATCCGAGACACTGCGGATCTTTGTCCATAAGCGCACAGAAGGCTCTGTAAGACGCCATCATGTGGTCGTTGTTCGGGTTGATGATCGCGCAGGAAAGACCATTCTGCATTGCCATCGTAAGGAAATGAGAATTGATGAGCTCTCTGGCGGGAAGTCCGAAAGAAATGTTCGAAACGCCCAGTATCGAATGACCGCCGAATTCATCTCTTATCCTTCTTACGGTATCGAGTGTTGTAATGGCAGAAGACGAATCCGAAGAGATCGTCATGGCAAGTCCGTCTATGACGATGTCGTCTCTGGGAATGCCGTATTCGTCAGCAGCTTCGTATATCTTCTTTGCGACCTTTATCCTGCCGTCGGAAGTTTCGGGAATACCGTCCTCGTCCAAAGGAAGTCCGACCAGCACGCCGCCGTATTTTGCGACAAGGGGCATAACTGCCTCGATCGTTTCACGCTTGCCGTTGACCGAGTTGATCATAGGTTTTCCGTTGTAGATGCGCATTCCGCGCTCCAATGCTTCGGTATCGGTCGAATCGAGCTGGAGGGGGAGCGTAGTGACGGATTGGAGCTTATATACGATGTTTTCCATCATGGCGGGCTCGTCGATCTCAGGGAGACCAACGTTGACGTCAAGGATGTGAGCACCCGCTTCTTCCTGCTTTAAGCCTTCGGTAAGTATGTAGTCCGTGTCATTTTCACGGAGCGCCTGCTTGAATCTCTTCTTTCCTGTCGGGTTGATCCTTTCGCCGATGATCACCGGTTTGGGGCCGATCTCAACACATTCCGAGAAGCTTGTAACATAGGTTCCGTGCTTCTTCTCCGGAATCCTGAAGGGCAGGTGAGAAACCTCTTTTATGAGCGCTTTCATGTGCGCGGGCGTGGTTCCGCAGCAGCCGCCCATGACGTGAACGCCCATTGCCGCGATGTCTTTCATTATCGTGCTGAATTCCTCAGGACCTACGTCGAAAACGGTCTTGTTTCCTTCAGTCCTGGGAAGACCGGCGTTAGGGTTTACAACGACCGGGAGGGAACAGCATGCCGCAAGGCGCCTGACTATGGGGATCATCTTGTCAGGCCCGAATCCGCAGTTGACGCCTATAGCATCGACCTTGAGGCCTTCCAGCATGGCGACGGTTCCTTCAACGCTGCCGCCTGTGAGGAGCTTTCCGTTCTCGTCATATACTGTTGTTACGATAACCGGAAGGTCACATGTCTCGTGCGCTGCAATAACAGCAGCTTTTGCTTCATAAGAATCGCTCATCGTCTCGATCAGGACGAGGTCGCCGCCTGCTTCCGCACCGGCCTTGATCGTTTCGGAGAAAACCTTTACCGCTTCGTTGAACGGAAGGTCTCCCATGGGCGCTAACAGCTTTCCTGTAGGACCAATATCGATGGCGACATAAGCGTCGTCATCTCTTCCGGCTTCATGTCTTGCTTCCTGACAGAGTTTAACCGCAGCGGTCACGACTTCGGTTACGTTGCTGTACTTGAATGAATTGGCACCGAAAGTGTTGGTGTTGACGATGTTGCATCCTGCATCGAAATATGCGCGCGCAACGGATTTTATGTCATCGGGGCGCGTAAGGTTCCATGTCTCGGGAAGCTCTCCGCCCTTAAGGCCTTTTTCCTGAAGGATAGTTCCGGTTCCGCCGTCGCAGAAAAGCCATTCCTTGCCAAGTCTTTCTCTTAATCCCATGGTTTATTCCTTTCTTGAAAAAGCGCACGTCTGTGACATCGTGCAGGCTTCGCATCCCTGTCTGACGCAGGGGAGCTTGTTGGGTGAGAGACCGATTATCGCGGTGACCGATTTGGTCGGTACCATGAGAAGGGAATCGGTGAGCTCGATGCCAGTGATCTTGGTTATGTCCAAAAGCCTGAACCAGTCTTTCTGATGAGACAGTGCAAGGTCCCCGTATCCCGGCGAAAACCTCGGGCGGGCGTAAAGACCTTTTGCTTCATATTCGTCTTTGATCTTGTCATTTATGAGGTCACAGTAAGCTTCGATAGCGGCGGCTCCCGCAGCCTGACAGCAGGATGCGTAAGCCGAAGAAGTAACGGCTGCGCGCTTTACGAGCATATCGCAAAAAGGACCTGCAGTCGCGGCGAAAAGGACGCATTCAGTGCATCCTGCAAGGTTTCTTGCAAGAGCCCTGCTCTCTATCGTTATATCGGCCAGTTTGACCGTAAAGCCTTCGACCGTTACGGAAAAAGCCTTTGAGACATATTTCGGGCTGCAGTCTTTCTCGAGTGATGCGATTGCCTTGGCTATCATGGCATCGGTCTCCGGTGATGTGTCGACAGGGCCTCTGAAACCCATGTAGCGTCTTACTCCACTTTCGGGGATGGCAACTCCTAAAGGCATTGCTGACTCCTTAGCCTACGATGCCGTTCAGCATCTTGAGGATGTCCTTTGCGACAGCAGGCTTGTTCATCGAGTAGACGTGGATATGGGTAACGCCGTTGGCGATAAGGTCGATTATCTGCTCAGCTGCATATACGATTCCCGCCTGACGCATGGATACAGGGTCATCGCCGAACCTGTCAACGATCGCGCGGAATC
>JAILIB010000129.1 GCA_024695505.1 Saccharofermentans sp. | reverse complement strand
TAAGTATAAAAAGAATTTTAGCCTTGTGTTTTTTTGTGTTTTGGAGATAACGGCAAATGGCAGGAACAAGGATAAGCAAACGGCGAATAGACCGCAGAAGTGTCAGGGGTATGTCCCTTGTCGAGCTCATTGTTGTGCTTGTGATCCTTGCAATATTGGCCTCAGCCGGTATCGTTTCTTCTGTAGGATATGCCAGGAGAGCCATAATCGAACAGAATCAGAGTAATGCTGTAACCATTTATCAGGCAGCCCAGACTGCACTTCAGCAGTTAAACAAGTCCGGTGGTATCCAGTCAACCATGGGAAGCAACAATGGGATCATTAGTGAAGATCTCTGGGTAGGATATGTTACTACATACGGAAAACATTATACGATCAATGATAACAATCTGTCGCCGACTATAAACTCAGGTAATAAGGATAAATATACTTCACTTTACTCAAGTACAGTTGACGTAGAAATACTACCGAATTCATCTGCCCACATGATATATGTTCTGACTTATTATCGTACGAATACAGATGATGAACAGAACAAACTCGTCAAGGAACTTATTCAGCCTTATTTTGCCGATTCCACGGTTTTCCAGGGCACGATAGCGATCGAATTGGATGTTGAAAAGAGCGCAGATGCATATGGCAAGATACATCTTTCTGCAAAGTGCCTGTCGGTATTCTTTGACGGCCGTGCCAAGAGCGGCTGGGCTTCAAAAGCGTTTAAGGTAAACGATGCTGTCCCTACAAGAGAAGAGGATTACAGGCTGAAAACGAGTTTTATCGGATATTATGACGGCTACAAAGGCGCAGGCGTAGATACTGTATATCTGCCTAAGGTCGAACAAGGCATCGCGGTCCAAAATTTTTTTACTGAATATGACCCTGTTCCTCCACCACCGGATCCAAACGTAACCCCGCCCGCCGATCCAAATCCCGATCCCGGTACAACAACTACTTCGCCGGCGCCTACAGCGACACCGACACCTGTTATACATACCAGACTTACCTGGGCAGCTACGATCGATCATGCGACTCTGGAGAATAAACACATTGATCATGAGAGTCTTTTAGGATATAAGCAGCCGGTTTATTACAGGATCGTGCTCAAGGAGGTTGATTCTGTTAAAAACGTGCTTATCCTTAATGAAGAATTCTTGCTTGATAAAGACAATATAGATGGTACAAGCCATTCGTTTGATTATTTAACTGAGTTTAAAAATAAAAGCACAAGAATAAACGGTTATGATGTTGGTGAACCTGAAGAATATACCGCTGTCTACCCGGGAAATATCACTAAGAAGGTAACCAGAAAGTCTATTGAAGTAATGGCGAAAGTCTTTGTTTCTTCAAATGCGGATGACGGTACCGGATCATCAGAAAAAGATGATTACAAGAAAAAGAGCAATGACGCGATCACTCCTGTACTTATGCCTTTGAGGATCACTTACGTTACCATAGGACCGGAGACCCCGTCTCCTGATAATAGTGATGAGATAGAGGATTATATCGAATATTCACTGGATCTCACAGGCGAAGGGGATGCTTACGTACTGACTGGTTCGATGACAGAAGCGGTCTTGACGATCCATCCTAATTATTTCACGGATCCCATTATGGCGGGCATCAATGATAAATCAGGTATTATCCCTTTCAAGAAGGGTAAGAACACGGAGATCGATCAGGAACAGACAAAACTGCCGGATGATACTAATACCGAGTCTTCTCCGTAAGTAGCGGTTTTGTGATAAAATCAAAAAAGGCTAAGAATTTTATTTGAATAGTAAGCCGGGTGTTTTGGAGGGTAATTTGGCAAACACTTCTAACATAGACAAAGAGAGCAGGGAAGGAACGATTTTTTACAGGCGCCGTATCGGGGATTGGATAAGGCGTTATATTGTTGAATTGGTCATCATTTTCCTTGTTCTGGCATTTGCCACTGCTACCACGGTCATTACCGTTGGAGCCAGGAGAGCCTTCCGTGAGGCCAAGGACGTCAGGACCGCCTTGATGTTCGTAGGCACACAGTATTATGGAACGGAATCCAGCATTTACGATCCTTCAAAGCCGACCGGACTTAGAGACGGAGCAGCTAAAGACATTGCCGAGATCTCGACCCGCAAAGGAGATGTCTATCTCTATGCATGGGACGATAAGAACAACGAGCCTTTGATGTTTGAATATAGAAAAGGTTTATATACGGTTACTTATGTCGCTGACAGTTATACCGGTAAGACCGGAGAAGACGGCAAAGTCAACCGTTTGATGGGCACATGGAACGTATTCTATTCTCTCAGAGTATTGAATTACGAATCTGAATAATTAATTAAGGAAGGATCAAAAGCATGCCGGAATACAAATACAGGGCTCAGGACCAAAACGGCAAGATAGTCAAGGGACGCTCGGAGGCGGCTGACGAGTCAGCGCTTCACAAACGCTTTCATGACGAGGGCCTTACGCTTCTGGATGCAACTCCTGTCGTAAAACGTGTTGCGTTAAGACCTTTAAAGAAGGCGCAGCTCGCCGACTTCGCAAGACAGCTCGGAACTCTTACAAAGGCCGGTGTCTCACTTGTAAAATCATTAGAGATCATAGCGCATGACGAGTCGATTGACTCTTATCAGCGCGACATTTTCCTTAAGCTTCGTGACAGGATCGTTCAGGGTGTTGCCCTTTCGAACGTCATGGATGAATTGGAGCCTGCTTTCCCGCCGCTCTTTATCTTCATGATAAGGGCTTCAGAGACGACAGGCAATCTCGATGATGCCGCAATGAGGCTCGCAGAACACTATACGGATGAGAATGAGCTTGAGCAGCAGGTCAAGAGCTCACTCACATACCCGAAGATACTGAGCGTATTGATCGTTATCGTTGTAGCGATCCTGTTCGGTTACGTTTTGCCGCAGTTTGAGGAAATCTTCGCTGATATGCCGAAACTGCCGCTTCCTACGGTCATACTGATGGCGATATCGGATTTCGTTGCGACAAAATGGTATATCATCCTGATAGTAGCCGCACTGCTCGTTATATTCGGAAAGATATTCCTCAGGCTTCCTGCCATCAAATACCAGCTCGACAAGATCAAGACAAAGAGCAAATGGGGAAAACTTACAAAGGTCATCTATTCGGCCAGATTTGCCAGAACACTCAGTTCCCTCTATGCGGGCGGTATTGCGATCTACAACTGTATCGATATCGCGAAGAGTACGATCGGCAATGCTTACATTGAAGCCCAGTTTGATGAAGTCCTCAAGAAGATCGCAGGAGGCAGCTCTATATCCGATTCGATCAAGAATATTGACGGATTTGTAGTTAAGCTTCCTGCTTCGATCAAGATCGGAGAGGAAACGGGTCAGCTCTCGACGATGCTCGAATCAGTGGCAAACGATCTGGATTTCTATTCAAGACAGGCCATCAAGAAGCTGACAGCATATATTGAGCCGGTAATGATCGTGATCATGGCGGTCATCGTCGGTTTTGTCATCATAGCTGTAATCCAGCCCATCTATAATTCTTATTCGACTATAGGTTCAGGTGTATAAGAAAGGTAAAGAAAGCATATGTCTGTAACTGTTTTTCTGTCAAACACGAACATTCAGATCGTAGTTGGTTCAGGCACTTCGAGCGGAGCTAACGTCAAAAGACTCGTATCCGTAAGCATTCCAAACGGCGCTGTTCTCAACGGCGTTGTCATGGATGAGACCGCTCTTGTCGCAGCGATCAAGGAATGCTGGAAACTCAACAAGCTTCCGAAGGGTGATGTCACTTTGATCCTGAACAGCCCTCAGCTCCGTGCCAACTTCGTTGACATGCCGTTAATGCCGGACAGGAAGACCTCTGAGTTTGTTCAGCGTGAGACCAAGGATGCCAGACTTTCAAAGCCGGTATCCTCCTGGTATATGGTCGAGAAGGACCCCAAGCAGAAAACTCAAAAGGTGATCGCAGAGACTGCAGATGCACAGTTTATTGATACATATGTAGGGATCTTCGCCAAAGCTGGTATCAGGCTGATCGACATTCATGACGGCGTTACCCGTGCGATAAACCTTTTGAAAGGATCGACCCGTAATAAGACCCTTGTTTACATGATCCTGGACGGCACTTCGCTCGTTACGATATTCTTTGCAAAGGGACTTTATTACTATCATTCGACAAAGAGAGTATTTAACCAGCCGGGTACTTCCGAATTTGCAAAAGAGATATTTGCATCTATCTCGGAGATCCGTCAGTTCGCTTTTACCCAGAAACTTGATGACGCTATCGATGAGATCCAGTTTGCGGGATTGGGCGAGCAGCAGGTAACAAGGCTCGCAGAAGACATGGGTGACATCGACGGCAATATCAAGTTGTCAGCCGTTACCTGTCCGAGTTACGTCAAATCAAAGAATAACTCCAAGCAGTTTCCGTATTTCGTATACCCGATAGCGGGACTGACGAGGATCAGCGCTTCAAGGCTCGATATCATGACGGCCAACAAGAAGAGCGCTGATAAGTTCATAAGGAAGCAGAATCTCCTGAAGGTTGTTGTTCCTGCCGGCGGATTCTTGTTCCTGCTGATAATGATCTATGCGGCACTGATGGTGTTTAACGGTTATCAGGAGTCAAGACTGTCAGAGTTGAAAAAAGAAAATGCAAACCCGAC
>JAILIB010000095.1 GCA_024695505.1 Saccharofermentans sp. | reverse complement strand
TCAGCCTTATGTACGTCCCTGCTTCATGCCTAACGAGTCAGACGATATCCTCGACACATACAAGGAGAAGAGAGCTCAGGCACTCTATTCCGAGGATGAGCGTCAGGTACTCCGTCAGTCTCACAACAATCCCCAGATCATCGAACTCTATGAGAAGTATCTGGGCGAGCCTAACTCTCACAAGGCTCACGAGCTCCTGCACACAACATATGCTGCAAGAGAAGGCTTCAACGAAGTAAAGAAGTAATCTTCGGTTTATAAGCTGACAAACGGGGAGCTGCCTTTCAGGGCAGCTCCTTTTTTGTGCGCTGCTCTATTCCCGGTTCTTTAACGAATTAAACAATTACCGCATTTTACAAGGTCAAAATACAGTTATTTTTCTTATTGAAAAAAGAGGTGCCGTTTAATAAGATTTAAAAAACTTTAATCGGCTATAGCTTTTGTCAGTCGCAGAGGGTGGTTATTGATGAAGACTATTCAGAGCAAGCTCATTTTCGTCGTTTTCCTTATCATCACAGTCGTTATCGTGGCATTCGTGCTCACATCGACCCTGAGAACGAATGCGATCCTGAATGATGACTCACAGAACATCCTCAAATCGGCTGCTGATTACAACGCAAACATCATCGACGACAACTTCAGATCTACCGAGCAGTCGGTCGGCACGGTCTATAACTATGCCTTGAAGAGGGCGGAGACCTACACTTCCTTCCTTAAGGATCAGGAGGTCCGCGACAACTATACTTACGACGTTTCAGAACTCGGTAAGAGTATCGCTGAGAACACCAGGGGCGCAATGGCCGTTTATCTCAGGTACAACCCTGATGACTACGGTCCGACGGCAGGCTTCTGGTACACGATAAACCTCTCTGACAATTCCTGGCAGCCGTCAGTCCCTACTGACATGAGCCTTTACGAAAAGGATGACCTGGAGCACGTCGGCTGGTACTACATCCCCGTGGCGACCGGAAAGCCCATGTGGATGGAGCCGTACTACAACGCGAACCTGGGCGTTGAAATGATCTCTTACATCATCCCGTATTTCTATGGCGAATACACTGTCGGCATCATTGGAATGGACATTTCCATGGACCTGCTCAAGGAATCCGTTTCCAAGGTTTCGGTCTATGAGACCGGCCGCGCTTTTCTGATCGACAAGAAGGGCAACGTCATATATCACGAAGACATGCCGAAGGGCAGGGATTTTACGGAACTGGCGGAAGAAGACCAGAACTACTTTAAGGACATCCTGAAGCTGAACGTCAATGAGGTCACGGTCGCCAAGTCAAGAGACGGCAGGGAGATCAAGATCGTCTTAAAGGAACTCAAGAACGGAATGATCCTCGGAGTCTATGCACCGAGTGATGAGATCAACGCACCGAGAAAGAACCTCCTGATGCAGATGCTTATCATCTCCGTTGTCATCTTCGGCATCGCGATCCTGAGTACGATGCTCTGGGTCCGTTCCATCACCAGTCCTCTGAAGAAGATGACGCGCGTTGCTGAGCACTATGCTGACGGCGATTACAGCGAACAGATGAGCGTCAAGAGCGAGGACGAGATCGGAGTCCTGTCACGAAGCCTGCAGACGATGTCCACCTCGCTGCAGCGGCAGATCAGGCTCGCGGATTCGGCAAACAAGGCGAAGAGCGACTTCCTTGCGAATATGTCGCACGAGATCCGCACGCCTATCAATACGATCCTCGGAATGAACGAGATGATCCTTCACGAGGCCGGTGACGACAAGATCCTCGACTATTCGTCCAACATTCAGGTTGCCGGTAAGACATTGCTGGCGCTGGTCAACACGATCCTTGACTTCTCAAAGATCGAGGACGGCAAGATGGAGATCATCCCCGTCAATTACGGCACGGCTTCCGTCATAAACAACGTCGTCATTTCCATAATGGAGCGCGCGAAATCCAAGAACCTTGAATTCACCGCGGACATTGACGAGAACCTGCCTTCCATCATGTGCGGCGACGACATCAGGATCACGCAGATAATCCTGAACCTCCTAACGAATGCCGTTAAGTACACGGAAAGGGGCAAAGTCGTGCTTACGATCCGCGAGGATTCGCGCCTGAATGACGAGATAAACCTTTTCATATCGGTAAAGGATACGGGCATCGGAATAAAGGCGGAAGACCTGAGCAAGCTCTTCGAATCCTTTGAGAGGATCGAGGAGAAGCGCAACCGCAACATCGAGGGAACGGGCCTCGGAATGGCGATCGTCAACCGCCTCCTGGCCATGATGGGCAGCCGTCTCGAGGTTCAGAGCACTTACGGAAAAGGCTCAGAATTCTCGTTCATCCTTAATCAGAAGATCGTTGACGAGCGCCCGATCGGAAACTACACCGAGCGTCTCCACAGAGTTTCAAATGCCGCATCGTCCAAGACGCGTTTCCACGCAAAGGGCGCAGACATTCTCGTTGTCGACGATAACGAGATGAACCTCAAGGTCGCAAGAAACCTGATGAGTCTGGACGGCATCGTTCCTGACATCGCAAACTCAGGCGCTGATGCGATCGAGATGATCAAGGGCAAGCATTACCACATCGTATTCCTCGATCACATGATGCCCAAGATGGACGGCATCGAGACGTTGCAGAAGCTCAAAGAACAGGAGATACTGCCTTCCGACACGACCGTGATCGCCCTTACCGCGAACGCGATCGTGGGTGCAAAGGACACTTATCTCAATGCGGGATTTGACGATTACCTCTCTAAGCCGATCGACCTTTCGAAGCTTGAAGAACTCCTTATCAAGTATCTGCCGGCAGGCATAGTCGAGACCGTTGAAACGCCTGAGATTACTGACGATGACGAGATCCTCGTTTTCGAACCGGGATCTGACGGTGAGGGCACGGCCGTAAACATGAAGGCAAATAAAAAGAATCCGGTTCAGGAACTGACTGACATTGGATTCAACACTAAAGCCGGCATAGGTTACTGTGCGGGTGATGAAGATTTCTATCTCGAGATGCTCGGGACTTTCGCAGAAGAGTGGGAAGAGAAGTCCAAGGCGATACAAGATGACTACGAGAATACAGATATATCCGACTATCAGATCCGTGTGCATGCGCTGAAGAGCACAGCCAAGACCATCGGTGCGGACGAGCTTTCCTCTAAGGCTCTGGAACAGGAACAGGCGGCTAAGGCGGGAGACATCGCGGCCATCGACAGGGGCGTCCGGCCTTTGCTCGATCTCTATGCCGATACTGTCGAACACATAAGGAGCGCGACCGGTCAGGGTTGATGATATAATTATATTGATGGTAAAGCCGTTTGAAATGCGGATTTGAGTTTTGGGATAAGGAGATAAAGATTATGAGATGTCCGTTTTGCGGTGCCGAAAACTCCGGCAAATTCTGTTCTAATTGCGGAACGAAGATCCCCATGGAAGAGGCTGCCCCTGTAGCTGCGCCTTCGCAGGAGTTCGTTCCTATCAGGCCCACCATGCCGCAGCCCGAGTATGAACCCGAGCCGCAGGAGCAGTACGTTCCGATACAGCCCGTCTATGCTACGCCCATCACGCAGCCCGTGCAAAAGCGCGTCAAGAGCAACGGCTGGTGTTCTACCGGTCTTATCCTCTCGATAGCCGGATGGTTCTGTATGGGTCTTTTGAGCCCGTTCGGATTCATCTGTTCATTGATCGGTCTGTTCGATTCCGCACGCAAGCATCAGCCGGGCAGGGGCAAGGCGATCGCGGGTCTCATTTTGTCAGGCTTGATCATCTTCAGTTTGGGCACCATGCTGGCCATCAGCTGGGGTGACCTCAAGAGTGCGATCGAAAACAGCGAGATCAGCAGCCCGATCGATATTCTCAACATCATGGATGAAGCTGCGGAAAATAAGAGTAATTCCTTGGAAAAGCAGAAGGCGAAGAAGGTCACGGACAAGACATGGATCGAAAAGAGCCGCGGAACCTGCCTTGTCTTCGGGGATGGCAATTCGTTCAAGTATTATCAGAATCGCCTTGTCATGGATGACAATTATCATTCGGGCACATACACCATCTATACCGGTACCGATGCATACAATAAGCTGACCGGGACTTATAAGAGATACGGTGTGACCAAAAAGAAACTCAATGATATGTTCAAAAAGGAAAACGGCCTCACCGTCAGAGACGATCTCGTATGCATAATCCTGCAATACAAGAGCTTCACTTCGGAAGGAAAGGAAAAGGCGACTGTTAATCAGACGATCTACTACGGCTATATTGACAGGAAGACCAACGAACTTCTGCTGATAAACGTAATGGACCGCAACGATTACGCATTTACGGCAAAGGCCTGAGAAAAGTCATTTCCAGACCGTTTTAATTCACTGCCCGCGCTTCGGAATAGGAAGAAGGCTTCTTGTTGAGGCCTTGTATTCCGCGTAACCTTTCTTGGCGGACTGTCTCTTGTCTGCCATCGGGATGCTGACAGTGAAGAACATTACCGTGTTTGCAACAGCTCCTGCGATGAGCCACCAGCGCGTAGGCATGACCGATACCGCCTGAATAGCGATGCCCCACCACATCAGGATCTCACCCAGGTAGTTTGGGTGTCTTGCGTTCTTCCAGAGGCCCGTGCGGATGAGGCCGTGCTCGCCGCTTTTGCGGTATTTCTGCATCTGCATGTCCGCAAATAGCTGCAATGTCGCCGCTCCGACGCAGATGACGGTTCCGGCTATGCTTCCTATGTTAGCCCGGTGTTCTTCCCTGATCGCGAAAACAGCGGGCAATGTGCACAGAAAAACGATCAGCGTGGGCATCATGTGAATGCCCGCGAGATTGATCAGCGGATAGATCTTGCCGGTCTTCTCCCTGAGCATGGTGTAGCGCCAGTCCTGATGGTTAAGTCCGCCGAAGCAGTATGCCCAGTTGAAGGTGAGGCGCACACCCCAGTAAACGATCGAGATCAGGAGCAGTACCGCTGCGGACGTCACGTTGTAGAACAGTGCGAAAACCCCTGCGATCACTATGGGCTGCACGCTCCAATACGGATCGTAGACAGACGCGTTATTGAAAACGCAGCTGAAGAAGAACACGAACACGGTCGCGATGCAGTCGGCGATCAGGAGTTTCAGCCAGAACTTAAATGGCAGGAGCATATACACCCATACGCCGATGCACGCGGCAACTATGTAGATGCACGTGATGATGACTATTCCCGCCGCTTTGCTTTTCCTGAGTGAATCCATGTCTTATTTGAGCTTGTTGCCGTCCGAAAATGCTTTTCCCACGACCTCGCCCAGCGCGACATAAGTGTTGTTGCACGGATCGAAAGTGATGGGCTTTAGCTTTTTGGGATCGACCTTGCCGTCTGTGATGACGCTGTCGTCGGCAGATACGTTGACGATCGTGCCGATGAGGATACCGTCTTCGAAGCTCTTTACGGTGCACTCGAGCGCCATCGGGAGCTCATCGATGAGAGGTGCGTCAACGAATTCGCTCTTTTTGGCGTGGAAGCCGGCCTTGGCGAACTTATCTGGCACATTCCTTCCGGAAGCGATGCCGACATAGTCGCAAGCGGTCATCTGATCTTCGGTTGCCATGCTGACAGTGAATGCTTTACGGATGGCGAGATTATCGGTGGTCTTGTGCTCGCCCAAGCTTATCGTGATCTCCTGATAGTCGGTCGTAATGCCCCATGCGGCGTTCATCGCATTGGGGTTGCCGTTCTCATCGTAGGTCGCGATGATCAGTACCGGCTGGGGTAACATGATGGGTTTTGCTCCGAAATTCGTTCTGCTCATGGTGATGCTCCTTTCGCTATTTAACTATATTTGAAAATCCTTTTATCTTTCCTGACTGTGCATTGGGTTCTTCGTTGCCTTCCTGTACTGCTGCGCCGTCGATCTTGCCGTCCTTGATAAGGATCGTTATGCAGAGGTCCTTTAAAGTGAACCTGAACGTGCCTGTAACCGTGACGCCGCCGCCTTCTTTTCTAAGGTAGAAAAAGTAACCGGTCTTCTTGGACAGCGAGCCGATCCTGATGAACCTGATGAAAGCATCGAGTTCGCTCTTGTCCGCACCGTTTTTCAGGCCGTCCGTCATTACCACCGCGAGCGCCTCATCGGTCACGGTCTCGTCAAAAGCCCCGTCTTTTTTGACCGGCTCGTAAATGTTAAAGACCGTGCCGATTATCTTCTCCGTCTTCTCCCTGCCGGGATGGCCGATCCCGCTGATGTAGTTGTACACGGGGTTTTCGAGCGCGCCCTTGGAATTCAGTTTTCCGATACAGAGATTGGCAAGTCCTAAGTTGGCACTGATCTGCCTCGTCTTCCCGTCGACCTTGTCGCGGCAGGTCGCATAACCCGAATAGAAGAGTCTGTATTTTTCGTTGCCCTTTGCAAGGTCCAAGCGGCAGTTTACAAATTCCCAGCGACCGTCTTTGTGGTACTCTTTTCGGCTCGAACAATTGCCGCCCGAGAAGCTGAATTCCGACCAGTCCTTAAGCCCGAAAAGGTATTCCAGGCCTTCATTCATGTCGTAAGTGTTATCCAGGACGGCCTCGCAGAAAAGGCCCTTCAAGGCCTTTTTGTCGTTGTTCTGCAGGGCATGCTTTATCTCTTTCTCGTAGTAGTCTTCGAAATCGTGTGCGGTCGAAAAGCTGCGCGCTTTATCATCTTCTTTTCGCTCCTCGCGCTTTCTTTCCATGCGGCTCTCGAGGTTCTCCTTGAAATCCCCGATTATGCTGCATCCAGTCACCGGAATGAATGAGAAGATGAGGAGAGCGCAAACTGCCTTGATCAGTGTCTTTTTGAGGGTTTTCATAATTTATCTCTTTGCTTTAATAGCGTTAATGATGCCGGCCACAAGCAGGATGCTCGTGCCGAACAGTGCCGCAAGCCCCGTGACGTTCACTAACGGATGATTGGGGCGCTGATAAAGCATTGCAAAATGGTCGTAGAGGCAGAGCATGCCGAAAAGGTAGACAGGCGCTATAACAAAACAGCATATCGCCACTATTGCATGAGCCTTCTTCGACATGAGCGTCCCCCTTTCCATTAATACGCCCATTATAACACGGGGGCATTGTGGCGGCTTCAGGAAGCCCCGTGATATAATCTGCATGTTTGGAAGATCATGGGGGGTGGTGTATATGGCTTCAAGACGCGGAAAGATCTTTATCCTGATAATCTTTCTCTTAAACGCTGCGGCGTTTCTTATAGTGCCCTGGGAGAACTTCTTTTTAGACAGGGAAAAGGTCATCTTCGGCTTTTCGCATCACCTGGAAGAGATTGACGTCAAATACCTTGAGGCGACTGATGTTTATGTTCCGATGACCTTTGGGACAGACGTTGTAAAAGGCTATGAGCATCCCACCTGGTTTCACAGAAAGCTGATGCCTTATGCCAGGTTCTATCTTTATACGGGTCCGGTTACGGATAAGATGAGAACCGAGATCAAACACAAGAAAACCGAAAATGACGGCATACCGGTCCTGATCTCCGAGCTTATCGTGATTCCCGGTTCCGGAAAGGTCAAGATCGACATGGATGCTTCTTATGCGAACGATTACTATGTCAAAGAAGGCATGAAGAAACTCTCTAAGGAATACACCCTGCCGGGAGACGGATTCTACGACAGTGCAACGCCTTTCTGTCAGGCGCATGCAGATTTCAAAAACACCGCAGCGCGCAATCTGATTATTGCTGTTGCAGCTGAAGTGGTACTGATAACGGCCATCCTCGTGATCGCAGCCGCATCTTCTAAATCTAAGAAAAAGCAGGATCCGGCGAATACCGCAAAATAGCAAGTAATGTATAATATCTACATTATCATTTCACAGGGGGGATCTATTATGGCAACAAACGAGACACAGACACCTGCGGACCAGCCGGTTGCGGTCAAGCCGGCCGCACAGCCCAAGAAGAAGGGAAAGGCTTCGAACGTAGTCTTCACGATCATCTTTGTAGCGGCTCTCCTTGGCGCCGGCTATTATGTATTGACCAACTACGTTCTTGCTCCCAAGCACGAGATCAAGATCGATGACAAGACCATTGAAATGAAGATGAGCGTACAGGATTTCGTGGACAACGGATTCGTTCTCTGCAACGTAAACGGCAAAGTCATTGAAGTTCCGACAACGACCGTCAAGGCGAAAGAGATCGTCAACACGACTTACTATATCGGCGTTCCTGAAAGCAAGTTTTCCGCAAAGAATACCGGCATAGCCATCAAGCCCGCAAACTTTACGAGCAGCAGCCAGAAGCTTTCTGAGTGCACGATCTATGAGATCACGTACACCCCCAGGAACCAGAAGGGCGGTAAGGTACTGATCGACGGCGAAGACATGAATACCACCGAAGTCGACAAGTGGGTCTCCTTCTTCAAGGCTAAGGGCTTCCCGTTCACCGAGAAGGATCTGGCGGATTTTGCTCCCGGTAAGGACACATACATGCTTGGCACAAAGGACACGCACAAGTATGCCGCTG
>JAILIB010000094.1 GCA_024695505.1 Saccharofermentans sp. | reverse complement strand
GCTCTGCATCTATTACCACATGGGAAAATACGATGAGCAGCTTGATTACATCGAACTGATGGACAAAGTCGCTCAGCAGTTTCCCAACATCTACTGGACACAGAAGGCTGATACGAAAGCCGCCAGAGAAGGGATCTAAAGGAGTTTACATATTAAAGAACCAGGCATCTTATCTTAGGTACATCCAATTGAAAAAAGTAACCCCCAAAAGCCGGTGTTAAGCTTTTGGGGGTTATTTTTTTGTTGTGCGTGCAGCCGAACTTAATGCTCGGGTTATTTCTTTACAAACCTGAATACGTTGCCCTTGTCGTCCGGCGACAGGGAGCTTATGTATTTCGCATACATATCGGTTACATAGTCATTACGGCCTTCCGAAGCGAGCTTCTCCAATGCCTTGAGGGCATCGTCATGGCGTCCCAGCTGGAAAAGTCTCAATGCTTCGCGGAAATCAGCGGTGTTGGCCGAACGGACTTCCTTTTCACCGTCTTTCAGACAATCCAGGACTTCATATACGCCCTTGACCTCGTTTACGCCGGCGACCTGTATCATGCCGAGATAGCGCAGATTGAGGTCCTCAGGGGAGGACAGGCGGTCGACCGTATCCTTGGAGACCAGCATTGCCGTATGATACTGCTTCGTCAGCGACTCAAGCCTGGACGAGAGGTTTACCGTATCCGATATGACCGTTCCTGACAGACGCTCAGCCTCGCCTACGATACCGATCATGGCCATGCCGGTGTGTATGCCGATTCCGATGTTGATATCGCTTACTTTGAGTTCGCGCGCTGTTTCGGGATCATGCACGATGGTCTTGTAAAGATCGATGCCTGCAGCCACCGCGTCGTCAGCCCCTTCGAAAAGCGCCATGACCGCATCACCTATGTATTTGTCTATGAAGCCGTTATGTGCTCTGACTATCGGACCTGCCTTGCCGTAGATCGTGTTTGCGAACGCAAAGTTTTCTTTTGCCGTCATCATCTCGGAATTGATCGAGAAGGAACGGATGTCGGTGAAAAGGACCGTCAGCTCGCGGTTGCTCGCGTCACCGAGTGAAAGGTCAGTAAGCTTGTTCTTTCCGAGGTATTCGCGGAACTTTTCAGGGACAAACTTGTAGTAGAACTTTTCGGTACGGTCTTTTTCCTCAAAGGAATTCTCAAGACTCGAAGCCATCTCGTTGACCTGGGTGCATATCTGGCCCAATTCATCCTTTGACTTGTAATTGACCCTGGCCGTGAGATCGCCTTCACTGATGCTCTTAACGGTAACGGTCGCCTTCTTGATGACCCTCAGCATGCGGATCGTGGAGAGAATGAAGATTATCGAGATGACCAGCATGATCAGGATCCCTGCACCGAAGATCTGGGCGATGAGCAAGACCCTTGTTGAGAAGAGATCGCCGTAACCCGCATCGACTTTGAGATAGTAGTTACCGCTTGAGGCGGCATCCTTGATCTTTCCGTAAGCGGATATTCTGCTGACGTTCGTCGTGGCTATCGTGTTGACAATGGATCTGACGTTATTGTCAACATAGACCTCTGACTTGAGAGCTTCTTCAGGGAATACACCGTCTGACACTCTCCAAATCTGTACAGGTGTGCCGACAGTGCCGGAAGTTGCCACAGTATAAGGAATGCCGTCATCTCCTCTGTAAACGACGGAAAAAGTGTAGTCCGGATTGAAAGAACCCAGTGCTTTAAGGTTGTCGCGAAGTTCTTTGTATGCCGCTCCGGTATTTTTATCCGGCTTTGATAAACCGGAGAAATCAAATCCTTCCAAACTCCTGGCGGAAATGCCGCATACCATGTTGAGGTCTTTTCCGGTGTCTTCGATCTTTAACTGGTCTGCAAAAACGTACACAACGCCCGCGATGACGCAGGACAGCACGATGAATACAGGGATCGTTACGATCAGCTGCTTATAAAGAAGAGTCTTCTTTCTGATGATGAGATTGATTACCAGACCGATAACAGGCAGCCAGAACAGAAAGCTCAGCAGGGGATCGATATACATGAGCGGAGTTATCTCAGGTCTTACAACGATATTTCTTAAGACGGGCTTGTCACCCGAATACGTTATTAACGCTTTCTCTGTAACCAATACGATAGTGTCCCGGGAAGCTCCGTCGGAATGGCAGGACTCCATCGTCATAAGATTACCCGTTTCTTCAGCAACGCCTTTGATGTCGAACTCTTTCGTGAGTTTTCCGTCTTCAAGTGAATAAACGGTGTACGGGGCGGTATCGACTGCAAAGTACAGTTTGCCGTCAGCTTCGGTCGCAGCTGAGAAAAACGGGATATCTTTACCGTCAAAGCTGTCGAACTTGTATATGCTCTCGCCAAGGGGCTTGCCGGGTTCCACTTTGTAAACGTTGCCGTCACTTCTCATAAAGATAAAAGCGCCGTCAACCGGAAGGATCCTTGCCGTATAAGTGCCGTCCGGATCCGTGGGATAGATGTCGCTCTCACTTACGATCCGGGTCTTGGTATCGATCGAATATATCTTTACGCCGTAAATGTCACTTACGGCAAAGGATACCTTGCCGTTATGGTAATGAGGCAAGCCCACTTTCATTCCTTTTTGCTGATCCTCTTTGCTGATGTCGATAGTGAAGACCTCATCAGACTTTTTGTAATCGGGCGTGATACGGATGATCGAATACCGGGTGGTAAGCGTACCGCTCAAAGTCTCGTAATCGTATGCGTAGATCTCACCTTCATCGGTCAAGGCTATTGCGTAAGGCGTAAAAAGGAGTTCCGATTCCCCGCTCGTATGCACGGAATACCCTATGCCGCAATATTCCTGTTCCCAGGTATTCAGATCGAAGCGGGCATAAATGCAGTTTTGCGTATCTCTGCTGGTAATGCCCATCTTTCCTTTGTCGTTCATTGCGAAACTCTCTATTTCCGCGATCTGATGTTCATGTATGGGAATACCGTCAAAATTGCTTACGCCGTTTATATATGGAAACCAGGAATAGTTGATGTCGATCAGGAAATCCGCGATCAATACCAGGACAAGAGCCAATATCAGCCATCGCGCCTTGCCGCAGAGCTTAAATATTATCTTTTTACACGATTTCAAAAACTTCATAACACGACTCCCCGGGTTCAGCTTGTTCGATGCTAATTATACCAATGTTTGAATAGTTAAGAAGCATTAAAAACCCCGCATTTTATTGCGGGGAGCGGGGGATAGGGATTATATGGGTGGATTGTATTAACTGACTGTTGTACCCAGGAAATTGACTCTGAACAATTCGAGGGCGGCATGCTTCTTGAGTCTGTTCAAAAGATGCTTGTTGATAACTCTGACTTTTCTGTTATTTTTGTTGATAAAGATTATCATTTTCATTGCCTCCTTTTAAGTTCATTTGTCTTTGTTGATGGCTATATTGTGGCAGGCGGG
>JAILIB010000073.1 GCA_024695505.1 Saccharofermentans sp. | reverse complement strand
CAAGAAGTACTGGCATTTTATCAAGGTTATGGGACGCAGTGCTTCTCATGTGGCACTCGAGTGCGCACTTGAGACACAGCCCAACATCTGCCTTATCGGTGAAGAAGTTGCGGCAAAGAAGATGTCACTTTCACAGATCGCATCACAGATCGCAGATTCTGTTGAAAAGAGAGGAAACGCAGGCAACAACTTCGGCGTAGCGATCATTCCCGAAGGTATCGTTGAGTTCGTTCCCGAGTTCTCAAAGCTCATCGCTGAGATCAACGAGCTTCTCGCAGGAGAGAACACGGCAAAGTTCAACGCACTTCCCGACTGGGATGCAAAGTACGAATTCATAGAAAAAGGCCTTACGAAGGAATCAATGGCAGTATTTGCGATCCTTCCTCAGCTCATCCAGCAGCAGCTCTTCCTGGAAAGAGACCCTCACGGAAACGTACAGGTTTCACTCATCGAATCCGAGAAACTTCTGTCTGCACTCGTTAAGGATGAACTCGACAAGAGAAAGAAAGCCGGCACATACAAGGGTAAGTTCGGCGCACTCCATCACTTCTTCGGTTACGAAGGAAGATGTGCATTCCCTTCAAACTTTGATGCGGATTACTGCTATTCACTCGGATACAACGCATTCATGCTGATCCAGTACGGTTACACGGGATATCTTTCAAAGGTATCAAATCTTTCCAAGCCGGCTGAAGAGTGGGTTGCAGGCGGAATGCCCATAACGAAGATGATGAACATCGAGAGAAGAAACGGTGAAGACAAGCCCGTTATCAGAAAAGCACTCGTTGAGCTTGACGGCGCACCGTTTAAGTACTTCGCAGCAAACCGTGACAAGTGGGCAGTTGAGACTGCATTCATATATCCCGGTGCGATCCAGTACTACGGACCTTCGGAAGTATGCGATCTGACAACGAGGACACTTGCTCTTGAGCATGCTTAAGAACCCAGACGGTTTTATAACTGACATAATCCTCCGGAGAGAAGTTCATCTCTTCGGGGGATTCTTTTTTTACGCGAAGAAAACTCTTATGCCCGTAACGGTCGCGGTGCTCCACGATCTCATCGCTTCCGGAAGGGATAAGATCGCCGTCTTTCGCAAAGGAGCGGGAAGCCGGGTCTTCAAACAGGACTTTGCCTGATCGCACAAGCCTGTCCCACATGATCTTCTCTATATATTCCGCGGGCGCCGGAAAACTGATGGTATCTTTGATCTGCGGCAAAGTATAACCCTTGTCGGTCAGATACCTTATCGCATCACCTGCTGCGGTATCCATGGTGAAATTGTGAAGTGCCTGCGCAAAAGCGCTGTTATCGGACATTTTGTGCGATCCCTCGATAGATAACAATGTTATTCAACAAAAAAGTCTTGCGTTTATCCGCTCACATAACTACTATATATAGGATATATTTTTTTGTCAAAGATACATAGGAGATAGCATTATGGGAATAGAAAGGATCAGGGAGCAGGTATTCTGTCAGGAGGTTGAAACAGAACTTGAGAACATAGCATCAAGGCTCTACGGCAAGGATGTTAAGGATCTTTCGGATGCGCAGGTCTATGATTGCGTGCTGCAGATGACGAAGGAGTTCACTCGGGCAGCCAAGCACCTGAACGGCGATAAGAAAGTTTACTACATCTCCGCGGAATTTCTTATAGGTAAGCTTCTTGCCAACAACCTTATAAACCTCGGGATATACGATAAAGTGAAGGAAGTTCTTGCAAAGAACGGCAAGGATATCAGTGCGATAGAAGAGGCAGAAAATGAGCCGTCACTCGGAAACGGCGGGCTTGGAAGGCTTGCGGCATGTTTCCTTGATTCGATCGCAACGCTTGGGCTTTGCGGCGACGGTATAGGCCTTAACTATCATTTCGGCCTGTTCCGCCAGGTGTTTGAGGACAGGCTTCAGAAGGCTGCTCCGGACAGATGGCTTACGAAGGATTCGTGGCTTCATAAGACCGACACGAGTTTTGAGGTATGTTTCGGAGACAGGAAGGTAAGATCGGTCCTGTACGATCTTGATGTCATCGGTTACGAGAACGGAGTGAACAAACTCCATCTGTTTGATATAGAGACCGTCGATGAATCGATAGTGAAGAAGGGCATTACATTTGATAAGGAAGCGATCGACAAGAACCTTACCTTATTCCTTTATCCCGATGATTCGGATGAGGCAGGAAACCTTCTTCGTATCTATCAGCAGTATTTCATGGTCTCAAACGGCGCACAGCTCATCCTTCGAGAACTTCATGAGCAGCACATCGATCTTCATGAAATGTACAAGCATGCCGTCATCCAGATAAACGACACACATCCGACCATGGTGATCCCCGAGCTTATCAGGATACTGACCGAGGAGAAGGCGATGTCGATGGACGAGGCGATAGACGTGGTCTCAAAGACATGCGCATACACGAACCACACTATACTTGCAGAGTCTCTCGAAAAATGGCCGCTTGCTTACCTTGAGAAGGTCGTACCGCAGCTTGTTCCCATCATCAAAGAACTCGATAAGCGCGTACGCGCAAAGTTCAAGGACAAGAAGGTCCAGATCATCGACAAGGACAAGCGCGTGCATATGGCACACATCGACATTCATTACGGCTTTTCCGTAAACGGCGTAGCAGCGCTTCACACCGAGATCTTAAAGGAAAACGAACTGAATCATTTTTATAAGATATATCCAGAGAAGTTTAACAACAAGACGAACGGGATCACGTTCAGAAGGTGGCTCATCTCGTGCAATCCTGAGCTGTCGGATGCGATCACGCAGCTGATCGGCGACGGCTGGAAAAAGGATGCTGACAAACTGAAAAAACTCATGGACTTTGTCGATGACAAGGATGCTGTCGATAAGATCATGTCGGTCAAGGAAACAAAAAAAGCCCAGCTTTGCGACTATATCAAGGCACGTGAAGGCGTCGATCTTGACAGGGATTCCGTATTTGATATCCAGATCAAGAGAATGCATGAGTACAAGCGCCAGCAGATGAACGCACTGTACATCATCCATAAGTATCTTGAGATAAAGGCGGGAGTAAAGCCCGCACGTCCTATGACTTTCCTGTTCGGTGCAAAGGCAGCGCCTGCATACGTGATCGCGCAGGATGTCATTCATCTTATCCTTTGCCTGCAGCAGATCATAAACAACGACCCTGACGTATCGCCTTACATGAAGGTCGTCATGGTCGAAAACTATAATGTGACCTATGCCGAGAAGCTTATCCCCGCATGCGACATTTCCGAGCAGATAAGCCTTGCATCAAAGGAAGCGTCGGGAACCGGAAACATGAAGTTCATGTTAAACGGTGCAGTTACGCTCGGTACGATGGACGGCGCCAATGTCGAGATCCATGATCTTGTCGGCGACGACAATATCTACGTATTCGGTAAGGATTCCGTTACGGTAATAGACCTCTACGCAAAGAGCGCGTATGTTTCGAAGGATTATTATAAGAAGAGCAAGGTTATCAAAGAAGCCGTTGACTTCATTACCGATAAGAAGGTTCTTGCCGTAGGCCACAAGGAAAACCTCAAGAGATTACAAAGCGAGCTTTTGAACAAAGACTGGTTCATGACGCTCCTTGATCTTGAGGAATACATCTCGGTCAAAGACCGTGCGTTCGCCGATTATGAAGACAGAAAGGCCTGGGGACGCAAGATGCTCGTAAACATCGCACAGGCAGGATTTTTCTCGTCCGACCGTACGATCTCGGAATACAACAGGGACATCTGGAAACTGAATTTTTGATAAGATCACACGCCCGAGCGATATGCGAGGGATACGGTGACAATACGACAAAGGCACGCATGATCGCAAAGCGCGAAACTGCGTGCTATTTTGTGTTTAAAATCATATTTGGAGTTGCGGAAACGAATAAATGTTAAACTGTGATATAATATGTAAAGTGTGACAAAATTTTCAAAAAAGTGTTAAGTAATCGCAAAGCTTAAAGCAGATCTTGAGAAGGCTCAGGCAGATCTTGCAGAAGCAAAAGATACGGTCGAAGCACTTTCAGCAAAAGCAGCACAGGCAAGAGCAATAGTTGAATCAATAGATCTTTCAAGATTTAACAGCAGCAACGTTTGATGCAGGCGAAGCTTCAGGCGAAGAGCAGGGAGCATCCGGAGTTCTCGGAGTAAGAACGGAAGATCTTTCGGAAGAAGCAGCAGAAGAAACCGCTGAGATGACAGTTCAGATCAAAGTCGACGCTGACGAAGAGATCGAAGAAGACGAAAACTCACAGACCAATATGATCGGATCCGGAAAGATCGTCAGGATCGAAAACAACCAGGTACCTCTTGCAGACATTCCTTTCGAGACAGACGACAACATCAGCTGGTGGTGGCTTCTCGTGATAGCACTCTTCGGAGCAGCAGGAAAGGCAATGTACGAGAACCACAAGAGAAAAGAAGAAGCATAAAAACTCTCTCATATATAATCCTTAATCTCACACACAAAGGCGGCCCCGCAACAGCGGGGTTGTTCTTTTTGTTGAAATCATTGATACAGTCTGTTATATTCAAACCAAGCATATTATTCTTTGTCATGCAGTAGCATGATGTACAATTCGTAAAACATACAGACACATTTCTGTTCACACTTTAAGAATCTATGCTTACCCAATCATTTCACTATTAATACGGCAGGATTCTTGAAGAGGATACTTGGATATAGATTCCTGCTCACGGCTACCGAAAGGAGGAATCTTATGGAAACAGCTAACAGAGGCAGATCGTTATTTCGATCTGCTTTAAGGAGATTTATGATGAAGTCATTCGTGTACGAAGGATACTATGATGGAAAAAATATCATAACGGATGCCAAATTGAAGAAGGATCAGAAGGTAAGGATCATTCCGATTGATTCCGCTGCAGGTTCACTTCATCAGTATGCGGACATTTCCAAAATATCCAAGGAAAAGGAGGTGTTTTCCGATGAAATGGTTAAGAAACATAGTTGACGGATATATCCTTGATGCTAACTATATATGCAGGTATCTCCTTGCTGACCAACAAGAGCAGTTTGTAACGGCCAAAGATTTAATAGATAATTACAAATGTTCCGTTAAATATGAGATACTTGAAGAAGTAGTGTATGTTCTTGAACGCTTATATCAAATTCCACGAAATGAGATAAAAACAAGTCTGATATCGATTCTTGACAGAGCAAATATTCATATAAAATCCAGAGATGTAGTAAATTCATCACTTATAGCATATTCGGACAGACCAAAACTTGATTTTGTTGATTGCCTTCTGTACGGGTATTATAAATCAGGATATAAAGTTGCAACGTTTGACAGAAAACTACAGAAGAAACTGAATATAGTTTAACCGGATGAGAAAAGAAGACTAATAAGCGTATAATCGTCGTTCATATACAAAGGCGGCCCCGCAACAGCGGGGTTGTTTTTTTGTACCGGGTGATCCGTCCTGATATTATGAAATCCGAGGCAAAAATCACATAAGCCACGTACGTGCTACACAAATTATCACATTGTCACATAAGGTCTCATATGTTTCGTTGCATTCCCATATGTTGTATATTATAATCTGATATAAGTAAAAAAGTTCCGTATTTTGTGGACCTTTTTTGATAGGATCAGAGTCTTATTTTATATAAGATATCACAATGCAACACATTTCCAAGGAACGCCCGCAACATCGAGCCTGAAGTCAAGGCTCTATTTTTTTACAAAGGGCCGCCGGTTATCAGGAGGAAAGAAATGAGAAGAAACATTAAGAACGACAAAGTTTTACGCGCAATCTCGATCGGACTTGCAACGATGATCGCAGTTACCAGCGCACCCGTGACGGTATTTGCCGATGAGGGCGATGGAAGTAGCCAAGAACAACAGCAGACTAGCCCTACCGCAGATTCTGTTTCGGCAGAAGCCGGTGATACAGCAGCTTCTGCTCAGGAATATACGGGTAAATTGCGAGACAACAACAGTGGGGCTTCGGGAACAATAGGCACAAAGGCCCAGGAGGCGTTAGATGATATTGCGAATGCAAAGGCTGCAGCAGAGGCCGGAAACAAGTTGGCAGGTGTTGCAGGACAGCATGCAACAGGCGATCAGGAAGCAAAAGGTGTTATCAAAAACATGGATGCGTTACTGAACGAAAAAGATGGTCCTGGTAATGACGGGCAGGGACAGGTTAAGGATTCAGAAGACACGGAAAAGACTGCGGAAAGGGATTTTGGTGTTGTACTGGATAAAGACGGTAGTGTTATAGATCGGACTGGGTTGGATAAGAAGATTTCAGATGCTAATACAGAAATTGGAAACGCTGAGGATGCAAAAAGTGCCGCAAATAATGCTCTGGGTAAAGTCAGTGATGCGATCACAACCGCTGAAGGAAAGATCAGCGATGCTGATGAAAAGAAGAGTGATGCAGATAAATATACATCAGTTGCAAATACTGCGATCAACACGAAAACTAAAATCGATCAACAGACACAGCAGAAACTGGATGGCATTGAAATCGCGCTGAAAGATGCGGTTGTTGAGGATGATATAAATAAAGCCGTTAGCGCTGCAGCCACCGCTTCTTCAAAGGCTCTTCAGGTTGCGGGGGAACAGATTAAGATTGTCGGGCAGGCAAAGAAGCAGGCTAAGGATGCAGCAGATGATGCACAGAATCACAGCAGTTCATACACCAGACAGCAGATGATAACTCTTGCAAACCAGGCCAAGTCTGCGGCTGATATTGCAAAAAAAGCAAAAGAAGATACTGAAAAGGCTCTTGAAACGGCACAGCAGAAAGAGGCTGCAGCTGAAAAGGATGTCAGCAATGCAAAGAATGCACTGGACAAAGCACAGGATGATGCAGTTGCTGTTTTAAAAGATTACAAAGATCAGATTGATGCGATCAATAAAACCATTACAACGGCAAATGGTTACAGAGCCGGCGCCAAGGAGGCTATGAAACAAGCAAATAATGCAATTGATGTGGCATTGGAGTTAATGGAGAATAAGACAAACCAGTCACCTGATGACGCTACGAAAAAAGTCGAAGCCATGAATACGGCCATCAAGGCTGCAAATGATGCAATCGCCAATGTTACGGGACTGTCCACTGACGGTGCAAAGAAAAAACGGAAAGATACAAATACACGAGTTGAGATAGAAGCAAAAAATCTTTCCAAAGCCAAAGAGATATATACCAAAACAATTGAGGTTACCGGCGAGATCCAGGATAACAAAGAGGCTGCCGTAGCACTTTTGGAAGAACTTAACGGTCTGATTGAAGGCAAGGATAATCTTTATGATAAGTGGTTGAGAGCGGTTGATGGTGATATCAATGATCTTAAAGCGCTTCTGAGTACTTCAGGTAACTATACCTACAAGCAGTTGTCGGACATGGTAGACAAAACCCAGCAGGAAGTTGACAGACAGGGCGGTCAGCTTGAAGAGTATGTGGCTACGGCAAAACCTTTTGGAGAACTGGAACAGCCTCTTACGGCCGAGCAGATCGCTGAGATCTGTAAGGTAGATGAAGATGAAGAGGGCAATCCTGTTTATACTGAAATGTATAAGAAGCTTCTGGATGCCAGTCAGGAAAGAAAAATAATTGTAGAGTATAAAAACGGCAACGATACTCTTGAACTGAACGCTGCGGATTATGTGGATTCGGATGGCAATATCTACAAGAAAAAGGAAGGTAATCCTACTCCGAGTTTGGAGGACGGTTATTACAAGCCCGGCTTTTATCAAAATGCATGGACAAAAGAGACAAAAGAGATTAGTAAAAAAATAGAAGACGGTTTCCTGAAGGTCTTGACCGAAGTAACATATGAGCATCCGGTTTGGACGACGGATATGGAAGTAGCGGCATGTGAAAATTCCTGTCAGATCAGCAGAACTGATTATAACAGGTTCGATGAAATGGAGGAAGAGGAGAAGCAAAAACTTGTCATAACGTTTTTGTGCGAGGATAAGAACCAGCTGAATCTCGGTAAAGTCGAGAACATCGAAATATCAGGAAATACAGCTACGGTAACGGTAAAAGATCCAAACATGGATCATACGAATGCTTCACTTGTCTATGAATTTGATTGCGATATCGAGATTAAATTTGCTGATCCCGGCATGGAGCAATGGATTGGTATTCAGTTAAACTATAAGTTAAATGAATTCAAAAAACAAAGCAGTAAGCGGGTCGGTATGTTCAGAGAGACAACTGGGTATGGTTACACAAAATACGACCGCAAGGAAACAACTGGAGATTATACGGAAGACGCGCTGAAAGTTCAGGAAATCCTTCAGGGGTTAAACACTGAGGTGATGGAATTTAATACTGCTAAGATTGTTAAGGAAGGCGCTGATGAGAATCTGAGGAAGGCAAATGAATTTGATCCTTCAAAGGCAAATGATCTTACGGATGATCAAAAGGCTTTGTATAAGAGCGCAGTTGATGCAAGTCAGACGATCGCAGATGAGAAGACAAAAGCACAAGGTTACAGGGACAAGGTTTCCCAAGGATTGACAGGTCTGAACAATACACTTGCGGAAGCAAAAGACGGCGTTGGTGCATTTGAGATTGCCGATGGACTGGTCAAAACGGCACAGACCAGATTAGGTGTAGTGCTGAAGAAGATTAATAAACTTGATGAACTGAAAATAGAAGCTGAGGGTAAGCTTGCGAGTAAAAAGGTTGATGACGCCACAGGAAATACAACGATCAATGCAATCTTTAATTCGCTCAACACGACACTGAAAGGTTTTAAAAAGTATAAGCCGAACGATTATAATCCGCTTGATTATGTGGCAACAAACATAATGAATCTTGAGGTGCTCTCTGTAGATCTTTTGAGCGAGAGTCTTGCAGCAGCAATCAACACGGCAGCAGGAATACTTGAAACAGCGCAGACTAACCTAGGTAAGGCAACAAAGGTAAGACGGGATGCCGAAACAACACTTAAAGGTGGGTACACTTACCGTGATGAGAAAGGCAATGATCAGTTTATTACGGTTGAGGGTTTCGAAGAAGATAACATTACGTATTATTCTGATATGACACAGAAAGAGGCTGATAGGGCAGCGAATGCTCTTGCTGCATGGCGCGCACCTTCATCGGATGACGATGGTGACAATGGCGACAATGGTGATTCGACAGGAGATTCTTCAACCGGAGAAATCAGCGGATTCACACTTCCTTCGGGTATTACGGTTTTACCTTTATCCGCTGTAGGTGGTGATGTAGGTGGCACAGCCACAGGCAGAGGCGGCAGAACAACAGGCGGAAGAGACGCCGAAGGCGGACAGGACAGAGGCGTTGCCGGCGTAAGAGTTGAGGATAATAACAGCGTAGGAACTAACAAAAATAATAACAACTCCGATCCTGTTACCTTAAATGGCACAAGCAAGGATGGCAAGGATCGCAGCGGCAAGGAACTTAAAAAAGTTGAAACTCCCGCGAAGCCTCTTGCAGCAACACCTTATAATGAGAACGGAGTAAATCCGGGCGTAGCTGCAGCCGGACTCGCAGCAATGCTGGGAGTGATCGGGACCGTCTTCTATGACTTTCAAAGGAGAAAAAGAGCCAAGGCAGACGAAATGAAAAAATATAAGAACGAATGATAAGGATGAAATGATCCTGATACGCAGGAAAGCGGTCGGTAACGACCGCTTTTTTGTATGTTAATATGTATTGACAAATATATAACCTGAACGATATTGTCCATATGGATGTGTAAACTTGATAAGATAGGATAGGGGAAACGGTGATGCGCGCCTATAAGGAAACGTATCTTGAATATGCTCGTAAGAATCTCGGTGACATGTTTGACTATGCCGTAAACGTTCATAAGATGAAAGCGGACGATTTTTGGGAT
>JAILIB010000064.1 GCA_024695505.1 Saccharofermentans sp. | reverse complement strand
AGGCGTTGACTCTCTCGCTATCGCTATCGGTACATCTCACGGCGCTTACAAGTTCACACCCGAGCAGTGCACAAGAAACGAGCAGGGTATCCTCGTACCTCCGCCGCTCCGTTTCGACGTTCTCGAAGAGTGCATGAAGAGGATCCCCGGATTCCCTATCGTTCTCCACGGTTCTTCTTCCGTACCTCAGGAGTACGTTTCTATCATCAACGAGTTCGGCGGCAAGATGCCTGATGCTATCGGCATCCCTGAGGAGCAGCTCCGTAAGGCAGCTAAGCTCGCAGTCTGCAAGATCAACATCGACTCCGACCTCCGTCTCGGCATGACAGCAGGCATCCGTAAGCACTTCGTTGAGCATCCCGATCACTTCGATCCCCGTCAGTATCTTGGTGACGGCCGTGCTAACGTTAAGGCTATCGTTGCTCACAAGATCAAGGAAGTTCTCGGTTCCGACAACAAGATCTGATCTTTGGAACAAAACCAATGAATTTAAGACCCGGCAGAGATTTTTCTGCCGGGTTTTGTTATAATTCCACCTATGAAATCCAAGAAGACCAGTCTCAAGCCTCTATATGAACGCCCCGGCAGGCTTTCGCCGGGACGCGGAGTTCCTGTTCCGGGAAAGACCCCGAATGAGGATCTTAAGATAAATGTCCACTATGATGACGAAGAGGAATTCCAGGATCCCGTCAAAGGCGTTACTCCCGAATTCACCGTTCATTCCCTGAATGCACTTGATCCTTTTGAGGATGAGGCGCTCCTTTCGGGAGAGGTAAAACCGAAGAATACCGGAAAGTCTTCCGGCGTTGAAACCTATGAGTCCAAGATCTTTGAGGCCGAAGAGGATTTTGACGATGAAGAGGAGGTAGACGATCCATCCGTCTTTACCAGGGACGGCCATAAGTTCATGGTCAATTCCGACCTGATGGCGGGCGGTGCAGAGCCGGTTCACGCGAAATCCGCATACGATGCAGGCAACCCTTCCTTTTTCACTGATGCAAAGAAGCTTACTTTCTCGCTTATAGGGCTGTTTGCGCTGATAACAGCTGAGTTTATCGGGTTGGTATTGTTGCTTAAGTAATCCAAATTAATCATAGAGCAAAGAAAAGGGCTGCAGATGCAGCCCTTTAGTGTTTTTGGAATTGTGAAAGGATCAGCCTTTCTTTTCCTTCGTGACGGGTTCGGACATTATGATCGAATCCTTGGAATGAGCTGCATCCTTTTTGTCCTCGAAGACGTAATCTTTGCCGGGGAGGATCGCATTGAGGAGGATTCCGATGATGGAACCGATCGCCAGACCGGAGAGGGAGATGACGACCTTGCCGCAAGGAATGACGATCGCGCCTGCGGTGCTGTAGGTAACACCGATCGAAAGAACGAGGATGAGGGCTGCGATAATGACATTTCTTGCCTTGCTGAAGTCGATCTTGTTTTCAACTACGTTTCTGACACCGACGGCGGAGATCATTCCGTAGAGAACGAGTGAGATACCGCCTACTACAGGCGTAGGGATCGCGGCGATGCAGGCTGCGAGCTTAGGTGAAACTGAGAAGCAGACCGCAAAGATCGCTGCAAGCCTTACAACGAAAGGATCGTAGACCTTGGAGAGTGTAAGGACGCCCGTGTTCTCACCGTATGTTGTGTTAGCGGGAGCGCCGAAGAGTGAAGCGAGTGTCGTTGCAAGACCATCGCCCATGAGAGTTCTGTGGAGACCCGGATCTTCGATGTAGTTCTTGCCGACTGTTGAGGAAATGGCTGAGATGTCGCCGATGTGCTCAACGATCGTTGCAAGGGAGATCGGAACGATAGTAACGATTGCTGTGATGAGAAGTCCTGAATCAAGGTTTCCGCTTGTGAAGATGTTGAAGACGGTATCCTTATACTGGAAGGGAAGTCCGATCCAGGCTGCATTTTTGATGTTGTCTATGCTGGCCTGAGAGAACAGCTGGAAGTTTGCGTTGCCGCCGATCGTATAGTAACCGTCAACGACCTGACCGGAAGCGAGCGTAAGTATGATGCAGACCACGCATGCACCGACGACACCGAGGAGGATAGGGATGATCTTTATCATGCCCTTGCCCCAGATGTTGCAGATGACGATGATGAGGATCGCTACGATAGCTACGATCCAGTTAGTGGAGCAGCTGTTGATTGCTGTAGCGGAAAGGCAGAGACCGATAGCGATGATGATCGGGCCCGTAACGATGGGCGGGAAGAACTTCATTACCCGGTTTACGCCGAATATCTTGATGAGTCCCGCCAGAATGAGATAGACAAGACCTGCCAGAGCAACACCGAAGCATGCGTAAGGCAGAAGTTCCTTCTCACCGTGAGGTGCGATCGCAAAATAACCTGCGAGGAATGCGAAGGATGAACCTAAGAATGCAGGAACCTTTCTCTTTGAGAGAAGGTGGAAAAGGATTGTTCCCAAACCTGCGAAAAGAAGCGTGGCTGACACCGACAGACCGGTGAGAGCAGGGACGAGGACGGTCGATCCGAACATGGCGAACATGTGCTGGAATCCGAGCACGATAACACGGCCGGCACCCAGTGATTTCGCGTCGTAGACAGCTCCATCCTGAAGACTGGATTTACTCATAACTAGCCCTCCGTTATGTTATGGAATTTAATTTATAATAGCACTCTTATGTAAAATTCAAGCAACGAATCTGACATTTGACTGTAATATTTTTAGGGACAGACCCTTCTGGTTTGTTGACTTAAAAAATGATTCTACTAAAATATTCAAGAGGTTGCTTTTACCACTATTTTTCTATCAGAAAAAGGAGACGGAACATGCAGTACAAGGATTTTAAGAACGTTCAGATCATGGAGCACCCGCTCATCAAGCACAAGATCTCACTTATGAGAAGCGTTTACACGGGCAACTATGAATTCAGAAAGCTCGTTGAGGAAGTTGCCACACTTGAGGCTTATGAAGCTTTAAGAGACCTTCCGCTTAAGGAAGTCGAGGTAAAGACTCCTCTTGAGACGACCATGACTCCCATGATCGACGGTAAGAAGTTCGCCATCGTTCCGATCCTCCGTGCAGGCCTCGGAATGGTACCCGGCGTACAGGCTCTGGCTCCTTTGGCCAAGGTCGGTCATATTGGTCTTTACAGGGATCCTGAGACACATGAGCCTCACGATTATTACTGCAAGCTCCCTGATCCGATCGATCAGCGTCTCATTCTCGTTGTTGACCCTATGCTCGCAACCGGCGGTTCCGCAGTTGACGCTGTCAATTCCATCAAGAAGCATGGCGGAAAGCATATCAAGTTCATGTGCATCATTGCAGCTCCCACAGGTATCGAGAGGCTTGCAACTGCTCATCCTGACATTGAGATCTACGTCGGCAATGTTGACAGGGAACTGAACGATCACGCATACATCCTTCCTGGTCTCGGAGATGCAGGAGACAGGATCTTCGGTACAAAATAACAATAAGTGGTATAATGCTCCTGCCATTTTTTTGTGGCAAGAAGTTTTGGAGGTTTGATATGAAGTTATCTAAATTCGTTGCAGCATGCCTTACAGCGGTCATGCTCGTAATGCCGCTCACTTCATGCGGCAAGTCAGCACAGAAGAAGTTCGTCGTCGGTTTCGATTCTGAATTCCCGCCGATGGGTTTCGTTGACAAGGACGGTTCCTATGCAGGATTCGATCTTGATCTCGCAAAAGAGTGCGCAAAGAGAATGGGCATGGAATATGTAGCCCAGCCTATCGCTTGGGATTCCAAGGATAATGAGCTCAAGAGCGGCAACATCAGCTGCATTTGGAACGGTTTCACAATGACCGAAGAGAGAAAGTCTCAGTATGAATGGACAACTGCTTACATGAAGAACCAGCAGGTCGTAGTCGTTAAGAACGATTCTTCCGTTAAGAGCCTTGCTGATCTTGCAGGTCTCAAGGTCTGCGTTCAGAAGGATTCTTCCGGACTTGAGGCTGTTGAAGGAAAGCCTGAACTCAAGGCATCCTTCAAGGAACTTGTTCAGGTAGATTCTTACCTCAATGCCATGATGGAGCTTGAGTCCGGAAGCGTTGACGCTATCGTTATGGACGAGATCGTTGCACGTTACGAGATCCAGACATCCGGCAAGCCTTTCAAGGTTCTTGATGATTCCATCTCTGCTGAAGAGTACGGTGTTGGTTTCCTTAAGGGCAATACACAGCTCAGGGACAAGGTTCAGAAGACACTTGAGGAAATGGCCAAGGACGGAACAATGGCTAAGATCTCCCAGAAGTGGTTCGGATCTGACGTTACCACCATCGGTAAGTAATTAATTGAAATAACGCTTATAAAGCCCCGTCCGGACTGTTTGAAGTGAACCCCTGAAGTTGGACAAACTTCGGGGGTCCTTTTATGAAATTAAGTTTTGAACAAAAGAAAGAAATCTACATTAAATATCTTGAAGGCTATAGCATTAGCCAATTATCTGAACTATTTCATACGCACCATAC
>JAILIB010000169.1 GCA_024695505.1 Saccharofermentans sp. | reverse complement strand
CTTTGCAGCGGGCTTCTTTGCAGCAGCCTTCTTTGCAGCGGGCTTCTTTGCAGCAGCCTTCTTTGCAGGAGCAGCAGCCTTCTTTGCAGCGGGCTTCTTTGCAGCAGCCTTCTTAGCGGGAGCAGCAGCCTTCTTTGCAGCGGGCTTCTTAGCAGCAGCCTTCTTTGCAGCGGGCTTCTTTGCAGCAGGCTTAGCAGCAACTGCAGGTGCCTTTGCAGGCTCTGCCTTTACCTCAACCTTAACGTCTTTCTTTTCAATATCCATACTTAGAACCTCCGTGTAAATTTCTGTGTTGGATATCTTTAATCTACATTTTTACTGAAATTATGTCAACGATTTTTAAAAAAAATCTATTTAGAAAAACAACGGCTGCGAGCCTTTTATTTGTTCACTTTACACACATTCAGAACAGATGTGTTTTAGTGATGACACGCTGTTTTTTATCTCAAAAAAACGCATGTTACCAAAGCGGTGCGTGCTTAAATCCGAAGCGGTGCTTTCAATTTTCATGCAGATTAATGTAGAATTACCTCATGAAAAAGACATACTCAATCTTTCGGTGGGAATTGAAAAAGATATTCTCAAACTGGCATAAGACCGTCACTTTGTTTCTGCTTCCTGCAGTGCTTATGATGCTTGCTCTGAACATATTTCCGCTTCTCATCAACTATATGTCGACCGGTTCTTTTTCCAAGAAACCGATCATATTAGTCGGCGCTCCGAAATCGTTTCACGACTATGTGAACGAGACTGCAGATGCGAATGTTTATACATATAAGGATCTATCTTATTCTGAGTTTAATAAGTTCATTGAAGCAGAAGAAAAAATGAAAGAACTTCTCAAAGGCGGAACCGTTATATGTTATTTCGGTTCAGACGACGGCGATGAAGATATTTCTTTCGATGACATCGTTTCCGATTATTACAATGAACTTGCAAAAGGAAACAGCGAAGCTACAAGCAACGCAGTGATCTTTTTAGGTCATGACGGTGAATCTCTTACAGGACAGCTGCGTGCCGAACAGTTCAGGCGAGGCGTACTGGACAATTATCAGGCTAGTCTTATCGACAGGCTCGGCGGAGATTACGCAAATATCGGAAGCAATCTTTTCTCGACTGATTCATTTAATCCCGTAACCAAGTTTATGGATAACAGAACGCCCGCTGACAGATCCGCTTCACGCATCGTTCCGGGAATGCTCCTTATAATGATGTACTATTGCGTGTATTCACTTGCAAGCGACATGTTCGCATCAGAAAAAGAACGCGGTTTCTGGGCAAAACTTATAATGACGCCCGTATCTTCTGTTCAGATATTCGCAGGTAAGATACTCGCCATACTTTTGATCGTATCAGGCGCGACATACCTCACTGCCCTGCTCCTTTTCTTCTCATCCTGGCTGAACACGAGCAACGATGCAATGTCTCTTCTTCCGTTCGGAATGATGCTGACGCCTTCTGAACTCCTGATCCTGATCATAACTATCCCGTTCACGGTATTCGTAATGACCGCGGCATGCATCTCCACTATATTCTCACTTAAAAAGATGCAGGATATCACAGTCAACCTGCAGCTGCCTTTGATATTTTTCTTAGGTGATTTTTTCATTCAGATGTTCAGAGGTACGAGACCTATGACACTTGAATACTTCATACCCATGCATAACAGTCTGGCTCTTATAAGCGAAACCTACATGGCACAGGAAAAACTCTGGCACGTGATAGTGGTCCTGGCGATCAACGCCGCCGTCGCTTTCCTTGTATTAAGAGTCACTTTCAAGAAGGAGGGCTTATATGATAAGAGTAAATGATATACATAAAAGTTATACCAAGACTTCGGAAACCATCAAAGGCGTATCATTTGAGATCGGTAAAGGTACGATATTCGGTCTTTTGGGTCCTAACGGCGCCGGCAAGACAACGCTCATGCAGATCATCGCAACACTGATGAAGCCCACGAGCGGAACGATCGAGATCGCAGGCATGTCGCCTGAAAAAGATCTTCTCAAGATACACAGCCTCATCGGTTTCCTCACTACCGAGATCAAGCTCGATCCTGTATCTACTCCTGACGATCTTTTCGATTTCTTCGCAGATCTCTATGACATTCCGAAAAACGAGATCAAGCAGCGCAAGGAAAAAGCTTTCAACAGATTCGGCATTACTCCTTTCGCAAAAAGAAAAATATCGGAGCTTTCAACGGGAATGAAGCAAAAAATATCGATAGCGATAAGCCTTCTTCATGAGCCGCCGATAATCATCTTCGATGAACCTACCAACGGCCTTGACATCCTCACTTCAAGACAGGTTACTGATTATCTCAAAGAACTCAAAAGCGAAGGCAGATGCATAGTTCTTTCAACGCACATCTTCTCAGTCGCCGAAGAGCTCTGTGATGAAGTTGCGATCCTTGTCGATGGAATGATAGTCGCACAAGGCACGGTAGATGAATTGATAAAAATGTCGGGCGAAAAGAATTTTGAAGACGCTTTCTTCAAGATCTATGTAGAAAACCATAAGGAAGAGAAATGAAAAACGGAAACAGAAAGATCTGGTTCAGAGGAGCAAGAACCATAGCCGGAAGTTTTTTCAAAAAGCACGGCCAGATGGGTGCCGAGGCGCCCGGTTCAACATTCCTCATTTCTATCGGTTTCGTCGCCGTCTTATCTTTCATGGCCTTATCATGGTTCTGGTGGTGGTTCCCCTATCATCTTTTCAGTGACGAGGTCTATGACGTTGTCGTAGTAAACGCTCCGCAGTCATTCATAGATTACAATCAATATATGCAGAAGTACCGTAACATGAAGGCCAGGGATTACGGTTCGCGCACGAACTGGTTTGCCAACTGGGGCCACATGTCCTACTTCAAATATAACTATGACGGATACGGCTGGACCAAATTCATATACAAAGAGAATCCTGCTCTGTACGATTTCGTTACTTACGGTAAATGGATGCGTGAAAACGATGCTTACCTCACAGTCGTTTTCCCGGAAGGATTTGACGAAAAAGTAAGCGCACGCTCAAAAGACCACGAGCTGCCAAAGCCCGACATCCTCACTTATTACCGTACGAATTCGCTCGAATACACTTCGATGAAGAACGACTTTATCGATCAGTATCTGCACGAGTATCAGGATTACATGCGCGAGAAAAACAATTGGGCTTTCCCGGATGTCGTTGATTCACAGATCATTTCCGAACCTTTGGATTTTTCAGATGAGGAAGAAGGAAGCAACGTTCTCCTTGACAATCTCGGAAGGACTTTTGTACCTATTCTCCTTTTCATCGTCGTGCTCTATGCTTCGATGAGCGCCGGCACGAACGTGATCGCAGGACAAAAAGAGCTCGGAACCTTTACGGGTATACTCATGACGCCTGTACCGAGAAGCGCCATCATAGCTGGAAACCATCTGGGCGTAACGCTTAAGACCCTGATACCGTCATTCATCTTCGCGGTACCGTTCCTTGCGGTTCCATATTACTGGAATCACGGAGCACTAGGTCCTATTATCCTGCACATCATCATACTGACCGTCTTCGTTTCCGCAGCGACCATACTCATTTCAGTAATTAACGATACCGTAGTATCAGCGCAGACGGCTTTCCTTCCCGTTTTCCTGATATTCATCTCGGTCTGCGTAACCTGCATCCAGAATGCGACCGAACATGAACCATTCTACCTTTATCTGCCCGTATACGGACAGTTCTACGGCATCGGTGATGCACTGGCAGGACATCCTGATATGGCGGGCATGGCAGTATCCTCACTCTCTACGCTTCTGCTTGCATTCGTTATCGTACTGATATCAGAGAAACTCCTTCACAATGAGCGCTATACAGTCTCGATCGATCCGGTTACAGCGAAAGAGATACGCATGGCCAAGAGCGGACAGCATACCGTGCTCGATATCGCCGACAAGATAACAGATACATTTGTCTTCACGGTCAGAGAAACTCTTTACCCTCTGATGATCCTGGGATTCTTCCAGATGATCGCCATTGTTCCTGTAGTCATCGACTATATGGGACGTGCCGAATATTCCCGGTTCATTGCTGATCTTAAGAGCGTCGCCACCGTCACCGATGTAATGAAGAAAACCTTTGAAGTATTGGGCATCTTCATGGGCAACCCGGTATTCCTGGCACTTATGACGGTAGCTTATGTGCTGATGATAACCGCATGCATTATAAGAACGAAGATCACATTCCACAAAAAGGATTACAAAGAAGCGTTCAGCATTGCAGGTCTTCCTTTGTCAAACGCCAAAAAGATCGTAAAAGATTATCTGTCAGGTTTCGTTTTTGGTCTTCTGATGATGTCTTCTGTATGTCTCATCCTCAAACTGACCGGTCAGATAGAGATCACGGGATTCGGTTTTTCAACTGATCTTCTCCCCGTTTTCCTTGTAAATCTGCTCATGTGGTTCCCTCAGGGCGCAAGCGAAGAAGTCCTTTTCAGGGGTTACATGATCCCACGCCTTGAAACAAGGTTCAAAAAGGTATTTGCGGTATTCTTCTCGTCGCTGCTGTTCTCGGTATTCCATTCGCTGAACGCAGGCTACACACCGCTCGCTTCAGTCAACCTGCTGCTCATCGCAGTGCTCTTTGCACTTATCTATCTTAAGACCGGAAACATCTGGATAACGTGCGCGATGCACACGGCATGGAACCTGTCTCAGGGCAACATCTTCGGACTTGACGTATCAGGTAACGTCGCTCACGCATCACTGATAAGAACAAGCCATGCCGCAGGCGCAAAAGACATCATTACCGGCGGTGCTTTCGGACCCGAAGGCGGACTCGCGGTAACAGCAGTCACATTAGCGTGTATGGTGATAGTGATCGTCTTACTCGTCAGATCCCGCAATCTCACGCGCAACAAAGACGCCTGACGCGGATGCATGTGACAGCGAGTGCGTAACGCCGCTGCCGTCGCCGATCACGTAAAGACCCGGATATCTTGTCTCAAGACGGTCGTTGATCGCAACTTCCATGTTGTAGAACTTAACTTCAACACCATAAAGGAGAGTATCATCGTTTGCGGTACCCGGAGCGATCTTGTCCAATGCATAGATCATCTCGATGATGCCGTCTAATATCCTCTTGGGAAGCACGAGCGAAAGGTCACCCGGAGTCGCGTTAAGCGTGGGCCTGACGGTCGATTCAGCGATCCTTGAATCGTTGGTCCTTCTTCCCCTTATGAGATCTCCGAAGCGCTGGACGATGACTCCGCCGCCGAGCATGTTTGAAAGCTTCGCGATGGATTCGCCGTATCCGTTCGAATCCTTGAAAGGTTCAGAGAAATGCTTCGCAACGAGAAGCGCGAAGTTGGTATTCTCAGACTGAAGCTCAGGGGCATCAAAACTGTGTCCGTTTACCGTGACGATCCCGTTTGTATTCTCATTAACAACGTAACCGTTGGGGTTCATGCAGAAAGTACGCACCTTGTCTTCAAACTTTTCCGTACGGTACACGATCTTGCTCTCATAAAGAGCAGACGTAAGATCGGAGAAAACAACTGCAGGAAGCTCAACTCTTACACCGATGTCGACTCTGTTGGAATAAGTCTCTATATCAAGTTCAGAGCAAACCTTCTCAATCCACTTGCTCCCTGAACGGCCCACGGAAACGATGCACTTTTTGCAAGCATAATGCCCGCCGCCGCACTCAACGTCATAGGTTCCGTCTTCGTTTACCGCGAGATCACCGACGGGTGAATTGAAATGGAACTCGATCTTGTCCTTGAGATACTCGTAGATGTTTCCCAGCACCTTATAATTCTTGTCAGTTCCGAGATGCCTGACTGATGCATCGAGCAGATGGAGCTTGTTCTCAAGACAGAGTTTCTTAAATCTCGTTCCGGCAGTCGTATAAAGCTTTGTGCCTTCGCCGCCGTTCTCCATGTTGATGCCGTCAACGTACTTCATGAGCTCAAGGGCCTTTTCCTTGCCGATGTGCTCGTAAAGCGTTCCGCCGAAGTCATTCGTGATGTTGTACTTACCGTCCGAGAAAGCGCCCGCGCCGCCGAAACCGCGCATTATCGCGCACGTCTTGCATCCGATGCAGCTCTTGACCTTCTTTCCGTCTATCGGGCATTTGCGGTCCTCAAGAGGGCCGCCCGCCTCAAACACCGCAACCTTAAGTTCCGGTGCCCTTTTCGCGAGTTCATATGCGGAAAAGATCCCGCCGGGGCCTGCTCCGATTATTATGACGTCATAGATGTCAGCCATTTTGTTTCACCACAGTATAAACTGATTTTCTGAAGTTGCCTTCTTTCTTGTCTATAGTTGCATTGTACTGTAAATACCTGTAAAGGTTAATAGCCTTCTGGTCCTTCGGATCGTTAACCTCATCGATCTGGAAGAACTTCTTCTGGGAAACGGAATAGTATCCTGCAGTATTGATCTGGGGAACTTCGCTCCTGATGCTGTCGATGACCTTGAAGTAGCCCGGATACTTGATTCCGGCAGCCTTCATGACGTCAAGTGCAAGATAGTTAACGCTTGTGATGCCGACGTCGTCATTCTCATACTTCTTTACGAGTTCAGGATCCATATCATAGTTTGTCCAGATGATGTAAGGCGTTACCCAGCTCGAGTTCTTTCCGATACCGAAGTTGTTGGGGAAAGAAGAAATGTTGGGCTGGTGATCGCCGAAGATCATGAGGGTGTACTTCTCATCCTTCGTCTTGAGATAAGCGATGAGCTCTTCAAGAGCCTTGTCACTCTGATTAAGACATGTCAGGAACGTATTGACCTGCGTATCCATGCCGGTTATGAGATTCTTGACGTACGGCTTGGGTGTGAAATTGGTGAAGTTCTCCGTGTAACCGCCATGATTCTGTACGGTAACGAGGAACGTGAACGACTTCTGTCCCTTCGGCTTGGCGTCAAGCTGGTTCATCAGGTTCTTATACGCCTGTGAATCCGTCATGTAGTTGTCGCGCTGGATGTCCTTCTCGGTATACTCCATATCGTCCATTGACATGAAGCGGTCGAAACCGAGCCTCGGATAGACCTTAGGCCTGTTCCATCCGTTTGCATAGTAAGGATGCATTGCAAGCGTTGTATAGCCCATGTTCTTGAGCGCCCAAGGGAGTGAATAAGTTTCCCTGTCAACATACTGCAGATAAGGAACCGCACCCATGGGAAGATATCCGCATGTTATTCCTGTAAGGAACTCATACTCGGAGTTCGGAGTATTGCCGCCGTAAACGGAAGTCGTAACCTTGCCGTGGAGTGTGTTCTCTTTAAGTGAATGCCAGTAAGGAGTAGGATCCTCCTTGCCTCCGATCATGGCGAGATAGCTCTTAACGTCAGTATATGACTCGTTCATTATGACGATGATGTTCGATGAATCATCGGAAGCGGAACCCGGATCAGAAACGTCTATGCCCGTATCCTTGATCATTGCGTCAAGCGCTTCAACGGAATAACCTTCAGGTGTCTCGGCAAATGAAGTAACGACTGTGATCGCGAAGTTCATCAGATATCCGTTGAACCTCGAGCCCTTGTCTGACCAGTCCTGTGCCCTGTTGACCTTGCTCCATGCCTTGATCATGACGATGAAGCCGCCGAGGAACAAAGCGCAGAGAACGGCAAATACAGCGATCCTGATCACGAAATTCTTAACTGCCGGCTTGTCTTCCTTGATCCTGAGGCAGCAAAGGATAAATAAAATGTAAGGAACCAGTACGTACATCACGGGCTCCATGATCGGGAAGGTATAGCTTCCGACTACGTTTGCAGCCGTCTGCCAGCTGAAGATGTCGTTATAGATCAGCTCATGTCCCCTGAAGGTATATACGAAGAAGTTGGCTGTTCCCAGAATGAGGAACGGAGCCGGAGTAATAGCTGCAGCGATCCTTCTGGGTGCCTGAAGCATCCTGAAGAAGAAATAAACGGCGAAGACTATCAAAGACTCGTTCACCCATCTGAAGAACTCGCTGTGATACATCTGGTTGTAAAGCCACTTCTCACCCATTAACGTGTTGTGATGGGCAAGGTTGATCATCTGCATGAAGTAAACGCTGAAAAATGATGCGAACAAAGGAAGGACGATGTCATATAAGACTCTTACGGCCTTCTTCTTTCCTGCTGCCTCACTATCGATCGTGACGGTGATAAACGTCAGCGCGAAGAGCAGTACGAACCAGATGATCGCGTCATAGAATGCAGATACGGAAAAACCGATTCCCAAACCTGCCAGTATCAGAGCAACAATGAGCCTGGGCAGATCTTTCTTAGTTATCTTAAAGCTTAGTTTCATATTTCGCCTCTTAATTGCTTATAAAAATCCGTGCATATTATAATACACGCGCATTAAAACGCAAAATAAGGCAACATGGGCAATATTAAGGCATCATGCCTTAATATTCTTCAGCAGATAAGTAACCGGAACCGCGATCACCAGGGCCGCGGCCGCCTGGATGAGATTGAACGGTATTGATGCAGCGGCTGCCGCCACGTCATACAGGAAAACCTCAACGGCAAAGTACCCGATGACCATTATTATCTCTGCAGCAACGCCTGCAAGAAGCCTCTTTACGAGGTGAGGACGGTGCTCGGGATGCTTCAGGATAAATCCTGCGGCAAGACCCATCAGTCCCTTGATTACGAATGTGGGAAGAATGTACATAGGATATCCGGCTATGAGATCCGCGATCGCGGAACCTATGGCGGCCGGGAAGAATGCAGCGGGACCGATCACGTAAGACGCTATCAGGATGACCGCGTCACCGAGATTAATGTATCCGATCGCCGTAGGGATGCGCAGCTGCGTTCCAAGGAAGACGAACGCTGCGGTAATTCCGCAGAACGCTATCAGGCGAAGGGTCTTCTTTCTGTTTCTAACCGATTTATTGTCACTCATTGCAGTAACCTCCAGATATCTGCGGGATCCGAGCATATCGTTCCCGCTCCATGCTCTTTCAGGAATCCGCGTGATCTGTAACCCCAGTCGCAGCTTATAAGATCCAGGCCGCTGTTTTCGGCCGTCTTAACGTCGACTTCGGAATCACCGATGTACACGCAGTCCTCAGGTTCGGTGTCAAGTGCGGTCAAACATCGCATGATCACCTCAGGGTCAGGTTTTCTGCACATTCGTGGTTGTGACCCGGCTACGTAATCAAATACGCCCGGGAAAAAGTGATCTATGAGAATATGCGTAGGAATTTCATCCTTATTGGTTACAACGGCAAGAAGCATACCGGCTTCTTTGAGCTTTAAGAGCATCTCGGTGATGCCGTCATAGGGCTTCGTCCTGTATTTGCAGTTCGCGGCATAATAAGAGAGCCTGTCGTTCATGAGCTTCTCTTTAAGAGCCTCGTCAAACGTTCCGGGATCGGCAGAAAGTGACCTCTCGATCATCTTCTCCACTCCGTTTCCGATAAAGCCCTTTATCTGTTCTTCCGTCTGGGGAGCAAGTCCGTTCATCCTTCTGGCGGCATTGAGCGCGTTTGCGAGTCCCGCAAGCGTATCCAAGAGCGTTCCGTCAAGATCGAAACAAGCAAGTTTATACCGCATTTCGTGCCCCTCCTCCCATTAAGGTTTCTTTCGCATAATTAAAACACCACCAAAAACGTAGGTTAATAGGACATTATCACCTAATTTATAGAAAAGTATATCCCCAAGTGCTAACATTATTCCAAAAGTTTTTCAGGAGTTAAAGATGAGCATAGTATTATTCAAAGACATGGAAATGAACGGTGTTTACGATACAAAGGTCATCGTCAACACCATCACGGAAAAGAACACCGCAAACGGCAAGCCGATGCTCCGCATCATGATCTCAGACGGCACGGAGACCGTTTCCGCCGTCATGTTCGATACGACAAAGAAGAATCTAACTGATTCGGGGATCCTTGACGGAAACCCTGCAGAGACCAAGATCCATATCGATCCGTTCGGCGGCAGGAGCTATCAGATCCAGTATCTCAGGCCCACGACTCTCACCGACGATGAAAAGACCGCGCTCGTAAGAAAGCCCCCCGTCGATCCGAAACAGCTTTTCGTAAACATCATCAGAAAGGTCAAGGCTTCTTCAGGAAGAGATTACGATCTAAACAACGCGGAGATCCCCGCTGACGACTACAGCCTCACGGCTCTCGCGGTCAGGCTCCTCATGAAGGATTACGAGGCGTTCTATTCCTCATCAGCTGCAAAATCGATGCACCATAACCTTTACGGAGGTCTTGTATATCACACCTCGCGCATGGTCGATGCCGCGTTCGCGATCTGCGACGTTTATAAGATGCTCGACAGGGAGCTTCTCGTCTGCGGTACCGCAATACACGACATCGGAAAGCTTAAAGAGCTCAAGACCGCCGATACCGGTGCTGCTTCATACACGACCGAAGGAAGCCTTTTGGGCCATGCCCTGCTCGGAATAGAGATGATCGACGAGGAAGTCGCGAAGCAGGACGCCTCAGCAGGAAAACAGACTTATGACCGTGAGGACGTCATGTGCATCAAGCATCTGATCGCTGCACACCACGGCAAGCTTGAATGGGAAGCGATCAAACTGCCCGCAATGCCTGAGGCAATGATGCTTCACGAACTCGACATGATCGATTCAAGAGTCTATATATACGAGGAAACGTTATCCAAGACGGAGCCCGGAACGATGAGCGAACCGGTATTCGGCATCGCTGCTGACAAGACAAGCACGCCGCTCTACCGCAGGAAGAATTCTACCGAACAGTAATCTTCAACCGGTGATATCGCTATGTGAGCGGTTTCCGCACAAGCGAAGCGCGGAGGACCTTAGCGAGCATAACGATATTACTGATCTTTGCGGAGCACAAACTCGAATGTCTCGCAGTAATTAACGCCCTTCTTGATAGGCTGCATGGACACGTTGTCTGCGGTCCTCTCTATCTCCTTCATGCCGAAATCGCAGAAGAATTCGCAGTAATCGTTATTCATCAGCTGTTCTTCGTGCAGGTATTCATTCATCTGCTCAGGAGTGTAAGGAAGAACCGTGAAATCGAATTTAGGCGTACTCGTGACTCTCGTGATGGTTATGGAATCCCCCATCTCGTTTGTCAGTCTGACGACGCGTGTATCAGTGTGCGAGGAGTTCTCGGCAGGCCTTGCATAAGGATGGTAGATCTTGTCGGTGTCAGCGGAGAAAACGCCTATCCTTGTGGCATTCTTTCTGTCTGCATAAGATTCGCCGGGGCCTCTGCCATACCAGGAGCACTTTATTCCTTCAGCCACTATCGGGAAACGGATCCCGTAACGGACCATGTCGTATTTGGGCGTAAACTGCAGTGTGACCCTGAGCTTGTCTGGAGACGGCACCTCGTAGAACATGAGCACTTCACCGTTCATCGCAAAGGACTTGAACCTTGATACCATCGAGAACACGCCGTCTTTCTTGCCGTATTCCGTGCCGACATAGCGGATGGATTCCTGGATCTGCTCGTAGTTGCTCTCCTTAGAGAAGACTGTTTTCGAGAGAATGAAGCTCCTGTCAGTCCTGTCGATGTTTGAAGGACACCTGTAGAAGCTCGGACGCATGGTGCCCTTGAGGAAGTTAAATCCGCCTACAGAAAGCATCGAGCAGCCCGCCGGATCCTTTGAGAAGCCTATCCTTACGTCGTTTCCGTTAACGTAAAGACGTTTGGGATCCGAGCTTACTGTAGTTCCCGAAGCAAGTTTCTCAGGAAGGCTCTCTTCAGGAACAGACCTCTCCGAAGATCCGCTTGCCTCTGCGGGCGCGGTGATCCGCTCAACGAGGCCGTTTTCGTCTTCCGGATCGTCAGTATCAGGTGCCTGAAGCAGATTACCGTCTGCCGTTTCATCAGCTTGTGAAGGAAGCGCCGCCAGGTCTTCATTTGCTTTAGCGGGAGCACCTGTTACGGGACTTGCGACCTTATCTACCAGAACATCCTGATAGAAGGCGATCTCATATCCCGCCTTGGCATAATAAGTGTCGTTCCTCAGCTGCATGGTTATGTCGAAGACGAGTTCTTTCGTCAGTGCGTTCTCATATATATCGATTAGGTCAGATCTTCCCTGCCCCCAGCCGGAATTGGTAAACATTTCCTTGGTAAACGGGAACTTCAGCGTCCTTGATCCGTAAGGCTCTATCTCGCCGATGCTTCCTCTGCCTGAAGCGATAGACTTTCCTCCCAAAAGGAGCTGCCATATGAGTTCCAGCTCCTCCGTATAGGCGAAAGGATTCATGTTGCGCATCGTAAGGGTCGCAGGATCGCTCACCGAAGCAAATACGGCAATCGTCTGGCACTGCTTCTTGATGTCGGGATATATCGGATGAGGGCTTCTCTCCGCATCGACTATTCCCTGTCCGATGCAGGAATTTTCCTTCAGCTTTCCTCCCACGAGGTCCGCGTGATGGATCCACTTGTACATCGTATCGTCATCAGTGAAACGCGTTCTTCCGGGGATCGTCTCGAAGAGATTGATCCCTGATTTGTTGAGCGAGAATATCTTCTTCCTGTCAAGGCAGAGATCAACCCACGGACCGAAAACGCAGCCCGCATCATTAGGGAAAGGCATCAGCTCTGAAACCGTCTCCTGATCCTTCGCCTTGCCTTTGGTCTTGTGCTTATTCTCGGCCGCGCAATACCACGGACGGGTATCATCTATGAGAAGGCACTCGTGCTTTACCCTGACCGCTTTTTCGGAGTTGAAATTGTAGTCCTGGAATCCCCACATGACAATTGACGGGTGGTTCATGCAAGCTTCTACGTAATCGCGCATCTGGAAATCCGCCGCTGTGGCTATTACATAGATGCCGTACTGGTCGCAGAGGTTAAGGAACTCATCTGAGAGCGGGAATCCGTCGGCAATAACGCCGTTTATGCCCGCGCGCTTCATGAGGATGATGTCCTGACGCATGCGGTCCTGGGGAACGGCGATGCCGCCCTTCGGATCGAATTCATAGTATTTTACGAGCTGCAGATTGATCCTTCTGTCGTTGATATTGAGCTTTCCCTGGATTATCTGTATGGTCCTGAAACCGAAACGCTTCTTTTTCGCGCAGACGACCCTTCCTTCCGAATCAAGCACTTCAAGGATGAGGTCATACTGGACAGGAGTGCAGTCGGACCATTCCGCGACGCCAAGCGCGACGAAATCAGTCTGCGCCCTGGTCTCCTTACCCGAGTCCACGACGCCTGTCAGGGCCTGGCTCTGGTTCTTGAGGCTTACGTAAGGGAGTTTGTACGGATCGTACTCCGCACGCGCCTCTAAGAGCGAAATACGGACGGAATAAGGGATCATGAAGTTAGTGTGATTCCTCATTGAGAAATCCACCTTGATCAGGAAATCGCCGTGAGGGACCCTTGAAGCCTTGCCCCTTTCCGAAAGGCTGCTGATCTTGGCAACTTCGGTAAGGTAAGCTTCAGGAACATATTCCATCTGGATGTGAAGGTTTGAAAGTTCCAAAAGAGAATCCCCGACCAGCATTATCGGTCTGAAAAGGCCCGCGAACCCGTAGTTCATTATGTCCAGGATAACGTGGCCGTTCTCGTCCCTGTCGTATCTGTTGACGATTATGACCATCTGGTTGATGCCTGCGATGGCGGCATCTGAGATAAGAAGTCTTTTTCTGGTGGTAATGCTGTGCGACTCGCAGAGGAGCTTGTCGTTGACATAGACCTTGAAACTTCCGCAGATTCCGGAAGTTTCCAGATATATTGCCCTCTCGAGTTCTTGCGGCGAAAGTACGAAAGTCGTCCTGTATATGCCGGTCTCATCCTCTTCGGAATTGGTCGAGTTCTTTATGTATTTGTCGCTTATCGTTTCTTCGTGACGAGCAGAATTATCGTTAAGTCTTTCGGGATAATCGTAGAGCAGGTTCTGCGGAAGTCCGTAACCGTCAGTCTGCCATGTCGAAGGGCAGTTCACGATGTCCCATTCGGAATCGTCAAAAGAACGGAGTTCAACGCCGAACGGTATCTCGGTAGCAACATGCGCAAGATAAAACTTCCATGTGGTAAGAGGCCTCATGTAAGGCGAAACGACTTTGCCGAATTCCGGCATCACGCGGTCATTATAGATATAGTCAAAAGAATCATAAGGCAGGAAGCCGTCGTTCGAATATCTGAATTCCAAAGCCATATGCCTCCTTTACGCATAAAAATCGAGAATAGACTATTCTAATTTTAGCATGAAAGGTTTTTTGCTAAGTTTCATACGCGTTACAAATAAAAACGCGCAGTCAGTATTTAATGCCTGCGACCTTCCACTCGCCGTTGATGCGGCAAAGGTAAAGACGGGCCGTGGTCTTTACGACTTCCCTTTCTTTCGAACCGAAGAACATCTCCATATGCTGTTCAAGGTAAGTCTCCACGTAAACGATGTCCTTGGTATAGCAGATGAATTCCTTGATCTGCTCGTTCTTTATATCGACCTTGCCGTGCTTTGTGTACCACTCGCGTGAAGAGTTTCTCTTGATGTCCTTCAGAGTCTGGGAATTCTTCGGGAAATACTTGTCCAGAGCGGTTTTAGAAGCGTCCTGCGAGATGAAGTTTGCAAAATCCGTCGTGAACTTTATCGCGAATTTCTCAACTTCTTCTTTTTCGGCGAATTCAGATCCGAAAACGACCTTGTAAGCGCCAGTATCCTTGTCCTTTAATGCCTTCGCGGGATTGCCTTCCGCATCAGTTATTGTGATCGCGGGCTCTTCATAAAGGCCCTTGACCTCATAGACGCACTGCTTGGGAAGTTCTGCGTGAGGCTTCAGATACTTATTCTCCTCAAGTTCGATCCCCTCCTGCGTCTTATAGCTTGCCGGGACTTCCTTGCCGTTCAGCGTAAGTTTGTAAGTTTCAGGAATGGTTATCTTGAAATCATTGTCAGCCGAAGTATAGAACTCAACGTTTAAGATCTTCCAGGCCTTGAATCCGTAGCGGGGATTCTGTGTCTCGTCTTCAGCGAGCTTGAGCTTTGCGATTATGTATTCAGTCGTGCAGATGTAGTATTCGGGATCGTTTTCGGTGTAATCCTCAGTCTGCCTGTATGTGAGTTCCTTGCCCTTGACGATGCCTTCAACGTGCTTTTTAACGTAGGAATCATTCTCAAACTCGGTAACCTTGGGCTTATCGGTAATCATGTCCCAGACCGCGTCAACGTTATTGCTTCCCAGAAGTTCCACGACTTTCTCAGCCTGGTGATAAGGAAGGCTCGCCTGATAGAGTTCTTCGTATCTTCCGAGGAAACCGTTAAACCATATAAGACCGATGCAGATCGCTACGGTCAGCAAAGCAAGCCATATCAAAAGGCCTTTTGTGAATTTGCTGATCTTACGCGGGCTCCCCTTCTTCTGCGGCTCCGCAGCCTTTGCGGGCTTTTCTGCTCTTACAGGCGCTGCAGGCTTTTGGATCCTCCTGGGATCTTGGGGCATCGGCTTCTTTACGGCTTTACCTGCATTCCGGGCCGGAGCCTGCTTTCCTGCAGGTCTCATATTCCCCTGTCTTGCGGGATTAACGGGTTTATTGTTCTGCTGGGTCATGTGTCAGGATTCCTTTTAAGAGGCCCCGCTGTCGTTACCGGCAGTCTTGGGCATGACTACGAACGCAGTCGGCATCTTTCTTGCGGTCCTGATCGAAGAGCTGGAAACCAGCTCCTCGCCGTTATACCACATTGCAGAAGACATGCCTCCGTCAAGGTTTGCGGCATTTACCGCGCCGTATTCCTTCATGATCTCGATAAGGTCTGCCATTGTCGCGCCCATAGAAGAAGTCTTTCTGCCTTCGATAACAAGGAGCAGTACCGCGCCGTCCTCACGCTGGCCGATCGCCGTTCTGGGATTGAGGCCGCCTGAAGATCCGCTGTACTTGGCTGCTTTTCCGTTGACGATAAGAGCAGGTCCGAAAGATACGGCATCTCTTATTCCTGCGCTCTTCGCATACTCAGGGGTCATCTTTCCGACTACGAGGACGTTATTCTTATTAAATCCGTAAACGTCGACCATCTCGCCGGGCTCACCTGCCAGGACCTTGCCGTTCGAAACGACAATGCCCTCAGGCCATCCGCCGACACCCATGCCGGCCTTGTCCTCGTATTTTCCGCCGTTGATACCGGCAACCGCGCCGGACTTTTCAATATGCTGCTTCAATGTGCATCCTGCGCCATAGTGGTTAAACTGTTCGAGCGAGGAGACCTTCACGCGGGAAGGATCGTAAACGACCATCATGACGCCGCGGTACATTGCTCCGCTGACTTCATGGACCTCGATCCCGTCGCCGTCCGGATCATTGGATGCTGCGGTGGATGCTGCAGCAGCTGCTGCCTTAGTCTTATCAGCGATCTTAACGAGCGAGGTATCTGTGATCGTATCGAATTCCTGAGTCTTGTTTCTGTTCAGGATAGACTGTATCTCTTCATCCGAAAGCACGAGCTGCGCCATGACGCCGCCTACGGAAGACTCCATTACGGATGTGACGAACTGGTCTCTGAGATGCGGCGAAGCGCCCTTCATTACGATACCCAGAAATGCATAGAATCCGCAGATAAGGATCACCAGAGTGCAAGCGACAACTATGGATGCTCTGGCAATGGTATGCAGAACGATCCTGCCGATCTTCTGAGCTGTCAGGGCACGCTTTTCCTTAAGTTCAGCTTCGGTTAGGACGGGAGCCTTCTTTACGGGCATTCTGAAGGAATTTGCAGGAACCGCTTTTCCAGCCGCGGGTCTTGTCTCTTGTGCTGCCATAGCCTTTCTTTGTATAGGAGGCATGGACGAAGGTCTTCTGACGGCTACAACGCCCGTTCCGGCGTTAATTGAGCCTGAGGCCTTTATCGGACGGTTATGACGGATCGATGCGGTCTGTCTGTCATTTGCGGGCTTATTCTCGCCTACCAGCATCGTCTTCCTGTCGGAGAACCTGCTGTCACCCTTCTCATATGTTCGCCCGTAATTGTTCGGTGGCAGGATTATGCCTGCCGGAACGGGCTGCTCTATGGTCATCTTTCTGGTCTCGTATGCCGCGATGACCTTGTCGATCATCTCGTTGCGTGCGTTTTCGTCAAGGCTCTTCATCTTCTTGTAGAGCGCCTGCTTTTTCTCGGGATCGAGACCTGCCAGTATATTCTGAAATTTGGTTAACTTAATGTCTGCCATGTATTTACCTCTTTATTATCGTCAGATTTTTAAATATGTCCTGACATTAGGGATTATACAAAAACAGGCTTGCCGGACGGCCGTTGTAAGCGAATTGTAAAGATAAAGAAAGAGGAAAGAAAAAAGGACTGCAGATTGCAGTCCTTCTTTGGTGCCCAGAGACGGAATCGAACCATCGACACGGGGATTTTCAGTCCCCTGCTCTACCGACTGAGCTATCTGGGCAAAAATAAAGCCGGACTTCGCGGAACAAAATCCGGCTTTATTGGCGACGCAGAAGGGTCTCGAACCCTCGACCTCCAGCGTGACAGGCTGGCGCTCTAACCAACTGAGCTACTGCGCCGTATGGTGGAAACTACAGGGCTCGAACCTGTGACCCTCTGCTTGTAAGGCAGATGCTCTCCCA